>NC_015437.1:348333-696666 GCF_000208405.1 Selenomonas sputigena ATCC 35185
TGCCAGATCGTCCTCGACAAGAGCGGCTATTGCACGAAGCACAAGTTGTTTTCCAAGAAGGCGGAGGACAAGGAAGCAAGCGAGCGGGAGGCGAACTGAATGTTGGTATTGACGCGCAAGCCGCGCCAACAGATCATGATTGGCGACGACGTCGTCGTTCATGTCGTGGAAGTGCAGGGGGACAACGTCCGCATCGCCATCGAAGCGCCGCGCGAGGTCAAGATCTACCGCGGCGAGATATATCGCGCCATACAGGACGAGAATAAGCGGGCGGCAGCGCCTGCTGACATCGACCTCAGCGGTGCGTTGCCCGGGACGGAGTGAAGCGCCTCATCCGGGGCAAGACTTTAGCAAGTCGTTCCTTGCAGGAGCAGGAAGCTCCTGTATTGCCCCGCGCAGGAAGCGCTCGGCAAACAAGGGATTGCATATATTTTATCTATGGAGGGAGAAACTATGATAAGCAAGATTCAGGACGCGCTCGGCGCGGCGGCCGTCATGCAGATGACCGATCTTGCCGTGGGGGGGAGTCCGGCGCCCGCTCCTGCAGCACCCGCAAACAGCGGACAGCAGGCAGCGGCGACGGGCGTGGACAATCCCGCGGCGAGCGGCCTTGCCGGCGAGGCTTCGCCCGCCGCCGTCGTCGACGAGCATCTGAGCACGCAGCTGCAGGCGCGGGAGATCAGCGAAGCGGCGAAGGCGAAGAGCGAGGCGGCAGAGCAAGAGCGCAGGGAAAAGGCCGGCAAGGACAAGCCGGTCGACGAGTCGCAGATGACGTACCTCATGAAGGAGATCAACCGCATCATGAGCCGCATGAACTGCAACATCGCCTTCGAGTACCACAAGGAAGTCGACGTCATGAGCGTGCGCATGCTCGAAAAGAAGACGGGCAAGCTCATTAAGGAGATGCCGCCCGAGTACATGATCAAGGGCATGGAAAAGACGCGCGAATGGCTGGGCACGTTCCTGGATCAGCCGGCCTAAGGAGGAAGAATTATGGGTGTAAACGGAATTTACGGCCTTTCCGGCTCGGGTCTTGACGTAGAATCCCTCGTCAAGATGGGCATGAAGGGCAAGCAAAACCAATACGACAAGATGTACAAGCGCGAGATGACGAACGAGTACACGAAGACCGCGCTCAACGAGCTTTACAACAAGGTCAACACGTACAACCTCTCCGAGCTTACGAACTACAAGAAGCAGTCCGACATGGCGGCGAAGAGCGCGTCAAGTTCGGACGACAAGACGGTCACGGTCAATGCGAATGGTGCGGCGGCGGTCATGAGCCATACGGTCACGGTTGAAAAACTCGCGTCGAACTCCTATTTCGTGTCGAACGCGCCGATCACGCGTTCCTCGGATAATCCGAGTAAAGCAATGTCGACCGAGCTTGCCGACATCGCTTTCAAGCGCATCGATAAGCTGACGACGCCCGGCCCCGGCGGTGTGCAGCAGTATCACGTCTACTATGCGGACGGCACGGATGCCGTCGTCAATGAAGGCGACACGGCGATCGATATGGATCTCGCGGACAAGGATCCGGCATCTGCCGACGATATCTACCACGTCAAGTATACGTTCAAGGATCTCGTGGAAAACAAGAAGACGCTGAACGATCTCGCGAGCAGCATACAGAACGCCAAGCGCCCGCCGAAAGGGCCGAAGGATGTCGCGCACAAGGCGAACTTCAATGCGAGCTACGATGCGGCGACGGGTTCTTTCAGCATCTACAACAAGAACGGCGGCGCTAGCAATGTCATCAGCGTCAAGACGCTCGACAAAGGCTCGACGCAGCTCGTGAACAACCTGCACTTCGCGAAATTCGACCAGTCGACGAACACCTTGACGAACTTGCCCTCTTTCGTGCAGGGCACAGAGCAGAAGTTCGGCGGCACAGCTGGCAAGGTCAAGGTCGACGGCAGAGAGTACATTGTCGATGAGAACCGCCTCGTCGCGGGAGGCGTCACCTACAACTTCCTCAACAAGACGCAGACGGGACAGACTGTCACGGTCTCCGTCTCGCAGAACGTCGACGCCGTCGTCGACAGGGTCAAGAAGTTCGTTGAGAGCTACAACAAGCTCCTGGACGAGCTGCAGAAAGAATACAACACGCAGCACGACAAGGACTACGACCCGCTGACGAAAGAGCAGGAAAAAGGCATGTCGGAAGAGCAGGTCAAGCGCTGGAACGAAAAGGCGAAGGGCGGACTCCTCTACCACAACACCTACCTCGGCAGGCTCATCAGCAAGATGAGAGAAGCCGTCGCGACGCCCGTCGCGGCTGCCGAGTCGAAGTACAACTCCGCATCGTCGCTCGGCATCACGACGAAGGTTGGCAACAACCACGGTCATCTGTCGCTGGACGAGGACAAGCTCAAGAAGGCGCTGGCGGAAGATCCCGACTCCGTCTACCGCGTCTTTGGTTCGCTGGACGAGAAGGACGACTTCAAGAACTCGGGCGTTTCGATGCGCCTGTCGAAAGTCGCCCTGGACAGCCTCAAGGAGATCAGCAAGGAAGCGGGCACGAAGTCCGATTGGGACGATGCGTCAACGCTCGGCAACTTGATCCGCTCGCAGAAGAAAAAGATGAAGGACTTCAAGAATCTCTTGGACGACTTCCAGTCACAGCTCTATAAGAAATACGACGCGATGGAATCGGCGCTGCAGCGCATGAACAGCACCTACAGCTCGATTTTCGGCGCGAAGTGATAGGGGAAGGCAGGGGGAAAACGAATGGTAAATGCAGCAGCGGAAGCATATAAGAGACAGCAGATCATGACGGCGACGCCCGAAGCCCTGACGCTCATGCTCTACAACGGCGCCCTGCGCTTCATGTCGGAGGGCAAGGAGGCTCTGGAGAAGAAGGACTACGAGTCGGCGAACAACTCGATCATCAAGGCGGAGAAGATCATCACGGAATTTCGCGTGACGCTCGACTTCAACTATGAGATCTCGCATCAGCTGCTGCCGCTGTACAACTACGTCTACGACTGCCTCGTGCAGGGAAATCTGGCGAGCGACACGGCGAAGATCGACGAGGCGGCGGGCATCATACGCGAACTGCGCGACGCCTGGGCGCAGGCGATGAAGAAGGCGCGTGCCGAAAAATCGGGCGAGAGCTTGGAAAGCGCGGCGCCGCCCATGCCTGAAATCTCGACGACGCCGCCTCCCGAGGGCGCATGATGGAGATGCACACGCCCGAGGAACTTTGGCGGCTGTACTTGGAGCTTTCGCGCGAGATGCTGAAGTTCCTCAAGGAGGACGACATCGACCGCTTCTTAGACCTTGAAGAGCAGAGAGCCAAGATCTTCGAGAAGATGGAAGCGTGCAGCATCGAAGCCTTCAAGGTGACACAGGAAGGGCGAGCTCTCGTCGAAGAACTCAAGCCCGTCGAGATGCAGATCATCTATAACACGAAGGTCTGGCTGAACAAGTCGCGCACGCAGCATGAGACTGTACGCGACTACGAGGTCAGGGGTTTTGACCCCAGCGGTCATCTCGTGAACCGAGAAATGTAAGGAAACGGCGTCGATTTGACGGAGTGCGTTTTATCGAGCGCTGCAAGAAAAAAATCGTCGGCGGGAAAAAAGTTTCAAAAAACACTTAAGGAAATGACGCGTCCCACCGATAAACTAATTGAGCAAAGGCAAGAGATACTTGCCGCTCAAAAAGTGTCAGCAACCAGGCGGGTCTCCGATCGACCCGCTGCATGAAGCTAGCTAGCGGCGGCATGCAGCAATGACGGAAAACGCCTGCTTTGCTTATTTGCGCCGCAAGGCGCAGGGACGGCAAGCCGTCTCAAGCACCGGACAAGGATGCCCGGCAGGAGAAGAACTAGGAACAACCAGGGAGGAAAAGACAAATGGCATTGGTAGTTAAGAACAACATGATGGCGGTCAACACGCTGAACACGTTGAACAAGAATCAGAGCGCGCTCTCGACGAGCCTCAAGCAGGTTTCGTCCGGCATGAAGATCAACGGCGCTGTCGATGACGCTTCGGGCTATGCGATTTCCGAGCGCATGCGCGTCCAGATCCGTTCGCTCGATCAGGACAACCAGAACACGCAGAACGGCAACAGCATGATGAAGGTTGCTGAGGGCGCTGTTTCCAGCACGGTTGACATCCTCAAGACCCTCAAGGAGAAGGTCATCAACGCTGCGAACGACACGAACACGGATGACGACCGTCTGACGATCCAGAAGGAGCTCAACCAGAGCATCGACCAGATCAACGACAACGCGAACATCACGTTCAACGGCAAGTACCTCGTCGACGGCACGCACAACCAGAAGGTCACGGCTACGACGACGACGTTCACGAACCAGTCGATGAGCACGGCGACGGTAGCTACTTCGGCTATGACGGGTCTGCTCGATCGCACGGGTCGCAACCTCAACATCCATTCGCAGGATACGATCACGGTTTCGTACGTCAACCAGGGCAAGACGGAGACGACGAGCTTCAAGGTTTCGACGCAGACTTTCTCGGAGGTCATCAAGCGCCTCTCGGGCACGGGCATTGTCGGCGGCATGGCAACTGATGTCGGTGCTACATCCGTCATCGGCACGAACGTCGCTGGTGACACGGTCTACACGGCTTCCGGTGAGAGCGCGATCTCGCTCTACGCTGCAGGCACGGGCGTTGGCAAGTCGGTCGGCGGCATCACGTTCAGCATCACGGATACGCAGGGCAACATCAACAAGTCCGCGAATGCTGTCCTCGACGCTTTCTCCGAGACGGTTCGTGCGCAGGACAACTCGCAGGACAACTCGATGAACTTCCAGATCGGCACGCGCGCCAACCAGGCGATCCGCGTCGGCATGACCGATATGCGCGCCCAGGCTCTCGGCCTCCAGGGTTCGGACGGCTCCACGCTGAACATCAGCACGCGCGACAAGGCGAACGCTGCCATCAACGTTCTTGACAACGCGATCAGCAAGGCACTCGACCAGCAGACGACGATCGGCGCTGTTCAGAGCCGCTTGAACTACACGAGCCAGAACTTGACGACGGCAAGCGAGAACGTCCAGGCTTCCGAGTCCACCATCCGCGATGCCGACATGGCAAAGGCGATGACGAACTACACGAAGAACAACGTTCTCATGCAGGCTGCTCAGGCTATGCTCGCTCAGGCGAACCAGTCCAGCTCCGGCGTTCTCAGCCTGCTCCAGTAATTTCGTCAGAATTACAAAAGAGCTCTCAAGAACCTCCCCTTCGGGGGAGGTTCTTTTGCGTGCATTAAGTTCCCTGCACTTTATCACGATACATGAGATAGCTGTTCTATGATAAAGGGGAATTTGTACGATATGAAAATCTCAGCTTGCTATATCACGAAGAACGAGAGCGCAAATATCGCCGCATCCATCGAGAGCATAGCGGCGAGCGTCGATGAGATCATCGTCTATGATACCGGCTCTGAGGACGATACGTGCCGTATTGCAGAGGCTTTGCCCAAGGTGAAGCTCTTTCGCGGCGCGTGGTGCGATGACTTTGCGGTGGCGCGGAACGCGGCGCTTTCTCATGCGACAGGCGACTGGGTCGTATTCCTCGATGCGGATGAGCGCTTTTCCGAGGCGACGCGCGGAAATTTGTGTACTGTCCTTGAAAAAGCGGAAGGCTTTGATGCGCTCGCCGTGAAGATCGTGAATCTCGACGTCGACGGCGAGAAGGAAGAGCGCATTGATCATACCTATGTCGTGCGCGCCTTCCGCCGCTTGCCTGAGATCCGCTATGTGGGTCGCATCCATGAGCATATTGAGCGCGAGGACGGTGCATTGCGCCTCGGGTTCATTTCCGAAGAGTCCCTTGTGCTGCTTCATACGGGCTATACTGCGAGTCGTGCGAAGGGCAAGGCGGAGCGCAACTTGAGACTCCTTCTGCAGGAATTGGAGCAGACGCAGAGCCCGGAGGATCTCTACCGCTACCTCGCCGAGGCGTATGAAGGCGTGGGCGATGAGGAGCGAGCGCTTCACTACGCGCGGCTCGACATCGCAGATGGCCCTCGTCCCGTGCTTTTTGCGAGCCGCTGCTATCGCATGCTGCTCTATACGCTTCCTGAGGGCGAGGAGCGCACGCGTGTACTGGAAAAGGCACGACGCGATTTTCCGCGCATTCCGGAGTTTCATGCCGAGTATGCCGAGCATTTGGCACGGCAGATGAAGTTCCCTGAGGCGATTGCGACGATGGAAGAGGCTCTTCGTGCTTATGCTGAGCACGAAGAGGACGGCGAGGCGATGGAGTTCGACGATGCGATGCTCGCCGTGGCGAAGGAGCGCGCAGCTCTTTGGCAAAAAATCACAGAGAGGGAGAAGACGCTGAGAATTTCGGCGTGTGCGATCGTGCGCGACGAGGCGCATGACATGCCGCGCTGGCTCCAAAACACGGCGGTCTACAGCGATGAGCGCATCGTTGTAGATACGGGATCGAAGGACGATACGAAGGCGCTGGCCGAGGCGGCGGGCGCACGCGTCTACGACTATATGTGGCGCGACGACTTTGCGGCGGCGAAGAACGAAGCGCTTTCCCATGCGGCGGGGGACTGGGTCGCCTTCCTTGATGCTGACGAATATTTTGCAGAGCCGCAGGCCGTGCGACCGTATCTCGCCGCACTGTCCGTCGAGCAGCCTGAAATCGAGGCGGTCATGCTGGCGATTGCCAATCTCGACGAGGACGATCATTTTAAGGAGATCCAGCGCTTCCCGACCGTTCGCATTTTCCGTCGCCGTGCGGATATCGCCTTCGCCGGGCGCATCCACGAGGCGGTCGGAAAGAAGGAAGGTCAGCTCGAAATCAAGCTGGAAAAGAAGCATCTGCTCGTATGCCATCTCGGCTATTCTGCGGGGCGCGTCAGGAAGAAGATTGAGCGGAACTTTGCACTCCTGCAGGCGGACATCGAGAAGAACGGCGAGCAGCCCGGGCATTATCGCTATCTGGCGGACTGCTATGTTGCTTTTGGCGATTGGAAAAAGGCGCTTTACTACGCCCTTTCGGCGCTCGATTCCTCGGTCACTGCCATCGGCAGCGACAGCGATATGTACAGGACAGCGCTGCAGGCGATGCGGGAATGCCGTATGACGGCAGAAGATATGCTTGCATTAGCGGACAGGGCGTTGGAAGCCTTTCCTGAGCTGCCCGATTTCTATGCAGAGAAAGGCATGATCCTCTCGTCGATGGGAAGGCTCAAGGATGCGGCGGATTCTTTTGAGCAGGCTTTTTCCCGTGCTGCGCAGGAAGCCGAATCGACATGGCAGGCGTCGCGCTTTGCCGCAGACGCGCCGGTCGCTTGGCGTCGTCTGGGAGAGATTTATCTTGCGCTTGGCGAGACGACGAAGGCGAAGGCGGCGCTCGCCGCATCTTTGCGTCTCCATCCGTTCAGTGAGGAAGCACTCGCCGCCTGGCAGAGACTCGTGGGCGTGCCGTGCGGTGAAACCTTGCGCGAGTTCTTCCCGCATACGGCGGAGGCTCTGCGCTTTCTCGTACGCTGGGCAGCGTCCGCTGGAGAAGCGAAGCTCGCTGCTGATGCGGCAGCGGATTTGGCGGCAATCTTTGGCGAACGTCTGCCTGAGTCGGATTGCCTCGCTGCTTGGCAGGCAGGGGACTGGCAGAAGATGGCGGGGGTGGCGACGAGATTGGTCGCAGACACGATGCAGGATTTGTTTCTCACACTGCTGCAGCTGTCGGAACAGAAAGGGAAGGCGCATCTTCCCGTGCAGGAGATGCAGCCGCTCCTGCCTGCGCTGCAGGAGATCGTGCGCTGCTATGCGAAGGAGGAGCCGCTTACAGAAGAGCTTTGGGAGTCGTATTGGACATTTTTTCCGGCGCTTGCACAGCGCCTGCCGGACGAAGCGCTGCTTCGCTATGTGCGCATCCTCTCGGCACTCTCGCCGGAGAAGAAGCGTGAGGCGGCGGCAGTCCTCTTGGCGGCGGAGAAATGGCGGGCATCGCTCGAACTCTTGGCTGCCGTGCCGGCAGATGCCGCCGCAGCTGATGCCGCTTTTTGGCACGATGCAGGTATCGCTTTCTACCGTCTCGGTGATTTCGCGTGTGCGCATGACAGTTTTTCACGGGCGCGGCAGATGGGATCGCAGGAAAAGGATATCGACGCTTATGAAGCATGGATGAAGGAGGCCGAGGCATGAAGCTTTCCGCGTGTGTGATCACGAAGAATGAAGAGGAAAATATTGGCACATGGCTCACCTCGATGAAGAAGATCGCTGACGAGATGATCGTCGTCGATACCGGCTCGACCGATCGCACGGTCGAGATGGCAAAGGAGGCGGGCGCACGCGTCTTTCATCATGCGTGGCAGAACGATTTTGCCGCCGCGAAGAACTGCGCGTTGGAAAAGGCGAAGGGCGATTGGATTCTCTTCCTTGACGCGGACGAATATTTCAGTCCGCAGACGATTGCCAAGGTGCGTCCGCTGCTCTTGGAGGTGGAGAAGAGCACGAAGCCCATCGTCGGCGTGATCTGCCGCCTCGTCAATATCGACAAGGATCAGGGAAACCGCTTCACGGGCGCGATCTTCCAATTGCGCATCTTCCGCAATAGTCCCGATCTTCGCTACGAGGGCAAGATCCATGAGCATGTCGTAGATGCTCATCGGGCAGAGCACGAGATGTTCGTGACGCCAAAGCTCGTCATCTTCCACACGGGATATTCACAGCACATCGTGCGCAAGAAGCTGGAGCGCAATCTCGACTTCCTGCGCCAGAAGGAAGAGGCAGAGGGAGAATCGGTGGATGACGCCCTGCATTATATGGATTGTTATTACGGCTTGGGCGATTTCGCGAAGGCGGTCGAGTATGCGCAGAAGGCGATTGCGAGCAAGATCGTCTACATGGGGCGCGAAGGCGCGGAATATTGGGGACTCGTGCGCGCTCTTCTCGCTCAGAAGCGCCCGAAAGAAGAACTTGTGCCCGTCTTGCAGGAGGCGATGGAGAAGTACCCCGATCTCGCGGAATTCCCCATGGAATTTGGGCTTCTGGCATGGGAGGAGCGTGACTACCTGCTGGCGGAGAAGATGTTCCGACGCGGCATGGCGTGCAGGGAGAAGGTGCCTACTTCGCTGCGTGCGGATAATTCCCTACAGATGTTTCCTTTCGTCTGCCTTTCGCTCGGCAAGATTGAGGCGATGAAGGGAAGACCGGCGGAAGCATTCGACTATTTCCTTCGTGCGGTCAAGGAATATCCTTACGACACGAGGATCTTCCTTGCGCTCTATGACGCGCTTGCGGGACAGAAGCCGGCAGATGTCATCGCGCTTCTCGACACGCTCTACGACAAGGAGCGCGATGCGCCGTTCATCACGGCGGCGCTTGCCATGCGCGAACTGACTCACGTCGCACTCTACTACGCACGCTTCTTGCCGCCCGAGAAGCGCGATGAGGTGCTGCTTTATCGCGCGGCGGGCCGCACGGACGCGGCGGCGGTCGAGCTTTCGGCGCGGCTCAAGAGCTTTTCTTCCCTGCTCGCCGAGGCGAAGGGCGAGACGGGCGTCCTGCCCGAGGAGGATGCTGTTTCTCTCCTGCTTGCCGAGCCGTACAAAAGGCATTGGCGCAGGAAGGCGCTGCCTCTCGTCAGCATCATGATCCCGACGTACAACCGCCCGAAGTTCTTCGAGCTTGCGCTCCAAAGCGCCCTGCGGCAGAAGTACGAAAACCTTGAGATCATCGTTTGCGACAACGGCACGGACGACCGAACGGAAGCTCTGATTGAAAAGTATTTGGGCGATCCGAGGCTGTGCTATCACCGAAATAGGACGGCGAAGACGAAGGAGGAGAATTTCGCGCCGTTCGAGCATCTCGCAAAGGGCGAGTACCTGCAGTGGCTGATGGACGACGACATCCTGCTCGACGGCAAGATCGAGAAGATGATGCAGGCGTTTCGCGAGAATCCTGCGGCGAGACTAGTGACGTCAAGGCGCGCTCAGATTGATGGGGAGGGCAGGGTGCAGCCGAATCCTTGTACGGAAGGAGTGCCCGAAAGTGAAGCGGATTATTCCGTATTCGAGGGTGAGGCCGTCGGCAGGGAGACGCTGCTCGGCTGCAGAAACTTCCTCGGAGAGCCGTCCGCCGTGCTCTTTCGGCGAGCCGATCTCAAGCACCACTATTGGCGCGCCGAGAGCCGTGGCTACAAGACGATTTCCGACGTGGCGATGTGGCTGAAGCTTCTGGAAGGGGGCGATTGCATCTTCTTTCAGAAGCCCTTGAGCTGCTACCGCCGCCATGAGGAGCAGGAAGGGCAGCAGGCGGAGGTCATTCTCTTGAGCCGCTTGGAATGGCTGCGGCTCATCAAGGAGTATTTCGAGCGCCGCATATACGTCGCGACGGAAGAAGAGTATGCACAGCCGTTGGAACTTCTCTACGGCGAGTATCTGGAGGAGCGCGATCGTTTTGATCGTGCGGCGGCAGGAGAAATGTGGCGCGAGTACGAAGAGGCGATGCGCTCCACCCGGCGCACGCTGGAAAAGATGAAGAAAAAGGAGCGGGCGCATGGCAAGCGAGAAGGAAAAAGATAGGCTGCGCGAGAGGATCGGCGCGTGTCTCGCCGTGCGCGATTTCGACGCAGCGATGGACGCTGTGCGCGAGCTGGCGAAGGACGAGGCGACCCAGTCGGAGGCGCTCGGCGCCGCTGCGAGCATCCACATCGAGGCGGGCGACTATGAGGGGGCGGCGCCCTTGGTCGAGGCGCTTCTGCAGAAGGAGCCGCAGTCTGTCTACGGCGCGTTCCTTCGGGCGCGTCTCCTCTTCGCTGAAGGAAAGCTGCTCTCGGCGCATCATGCGCTCGTATCGCTCTTGCAGCGCGAGGAAGGGATTGCCTCTCTCTACGTCGAGAAGGTCTGCAACCTTCTCGGGCAGACGGCGCGTGCTATGGGATTGGCAGAAGAAGCAGCAGCCGCCTACGAAAAGGCGGCTGCTGCAGCGGAAACTCCTGAGCTTCGCGCCGTGGCATGGAGCAATGTCCTCTTCGCGCTGCATTTTCTGCGCGTGCCGCAGCAAGAAGTGTACCGTGCGCACTGCGCTTATGGAGAGCTTTTCCGCGCCGTGACACCGTTTCTCCATCGCTGTCGGCAAAAGCGGCGCAAGATTCGCATCGGCTATATCTCGCCCGACCTGCGCCATCATGTTGTGCTGCGCTTTGCCGAGGCACTCTTCACGCATTACAATGCCGAGCGCTTCGAGGTCTATTGCTATCAAAACGGCCCGGAGGACGAGGAGAGCCGCCGCATCATGCGTCTCGTCGACGCTTGGCGCAATATCTCGCCGCTCTCGCCGCAGGAGGCGGCACGGCGCATCTACGAGGACGACATAGACGTCCTCGTGGATCTCGCCGGTCATACGCGCGGCACGGGGCTTCCCGTGCTCGTGCATCGCCCTGCGCCCGTGCAGATGTCAGGCATCGGCTACTTCGCGACGACGGGGCTTCCCGCGGTCGACTATATGATCGGCGATGTATGGCTCGACGGCGCGCCGGCGGGTATCAAGGAAGCGCCGTTCTTTACGGAGAAGCTGCTCGTTCTCTCACATACGCACCTCTGCTATACGCCCGAGGCGGGCGCACCGCTTGCGGGCGCTGCGCCATGCCTGCGGAAAGGTTTTGTGACCTTCGGCAGTTTCAATGCTTTCGCCAAGGCTTCGGACGAGACGCTCGCGGCATGGGCGCAGATCCTTGCCGCAGTCCCGCAATCGCGTCTGCTCTTGAAATCCGCCGCCTTTTCGAGCGAGGAGGGATGCACCGCCGCACTTGAGCGACTGCAAGCGGCAGGCATTGAGCCTGCACGCGTCGAGCTGCGTCCCGATACTCGTGAATACCTGCACGAGTATCATGATGTCGACATCGCGCTCGATACATTCCCCTATCCGGGCGGCGGTACGACGTTCGATGCGCTCTACATGGGCGTGCCCGTCGTCACGCTCAAGGGAGATTCGCACGGCACGCGTTTCGGCTGCAGCATCCTCGCCAATCTCGGTTTGGAGGATCTGGCGGCGGCGGATGCGGCAAGCTATGTAGAGACGGCGGCAGCGCTTGCCGAGGATACGGAGCTTCTTGCCGCCCTGCACAGGAATCTGCGCCCCATGATGGAAAAGTCACCTTTGATGGACGGCGCTTCTTATGTTGCAGCACTCGAAGTCGGCTATGAAGCGGCGCTCACAGCGCACGATGCGGCACAGACGGCGATCTCGCCCGAGGAAGCGGCGAGGCTCGCTGTCGCGCTCAAGCGATTCTTTGCGGCGGGAGACCTTCGCCAAGCGCTTGCCGCCGCCGACACGCTCCTCGCTGCAGGCAGGGCGGAGCGCGATGTATGGCGTCTGACGGCGGGACTCTACATCGACGCCGGAGAGGGAGAAAATGCCGCGCGTGCAGCAGGATTGTATATTTCGGGCAAGGATGACGCTTTCGGCCTGTTCCTTCGAGCGCGGGCGGCCTTTTTGCTTGGGCATTGGCAGGCGGCCCGTCTGGATGCGCAGCGCGCTCTTTCCCTCGGTATGCTCGCACGAGGCGACGAGGTGCTCGCACACAATCTTCTCGCGCGCGTTTCCTGCAGCATGGGAGAGGTCGAGGAGTCGCTGCGCGAGGAACGGGCGGCCTTCGAGTCTGCCGAGACGCTCGAAGACAAGGCCTCCTCTTGGAGCAACTACCTCTTCGCCCTGCACTACGTCGAGCGCGAGTCGCAGTTCATGCTCGATGCGGCACGACGCTATGGGGAGCTTTTCAAGGGCGTGCCGCGCATGAAGCGAGCGCCGAAGCGGCGCGGGAAGATCCGCATCGGCTATATCTCGCCCGACTTCACGTTCCACATCGTCGCGCTCTTCAGCTTCGCCTTTTTCACGCACTTTGACAAGAGTCGCTTCGAGGTCTTCGGCTACTCGCTTGCAGGCGAGAATGCGATGGCGGCGGAGCTTTCTTCTCATGCGTCGGCTTGGCGCTATGTGGGCGGCGGGACTCCTGCAGAGATTGCCGAGAGGATCCGCGCCGATGAGATCGACATCCTCTTCGACCTTGCGGGACACAGCGCGAACAACGCGCTTCCCGTGCTCGCGCTTCGTCCTGCACCCGTGCAGATTTCGGGCATCGGCTACTTCGATACGACGGGGCTTTCCGCGGTCGATTATTTCTTGACGGACGCGTATATCGACCCTATGGGGGAAAACGACGGCTGCTTTACGGAGAAGCTCCTGCGCTTGCCCGAGAGTCACCTCTGCTACCGTGCGAGCCGCGCGGGGGAAAAATCGCGCATCGCGCCCTTGCCCGCGCGGGAGAAGGGCTATATTACGTTCGGCAGCTTCAACAACTTCGCGAAGGTCACGGACCGGGTGTTGCATCTTTGGGCGAAGATCCTCCGTGCCGTGCCGCGCTCGCGCCTCTTCCTCAAGACGGCGGTCTTCGATGCGTCGGACGGCAGAGAGGAGGCGCTCCGCCGCTTGGAGGCGGCGGGCATCGACCTCGCCCGCATCAGAACCGAAGGCCATACGGCGGAGTACCTCGTGGCCTACGGCGAGGTCGACATCGCGCTCGACACATTCCCGTACCCGGGCGGGGGTACGACATGTGACGCGCTCTACATGGGCGTGCCTGTCGTCACATTGGCGGGGGTGCGCCATGGCGCACGCTTCGGCGCGAGCATCTTGGCGAACCTCGGCCTTGCCGACGCCTGCTGTGCACATACGGCGGACGAATATGTGGAGAAGGCATGCGTGCTCGCCGCCGATGTGGCTGCGCTCGCTGTTCTGCGCCGCACCTTGCGCACGCGCATGGAGGCATCTCCTCTCATGGACGCCGCACGCTACATGCTCCATCTCGAAGCGGCGTATGAGAAGATCTGGGCACACAAGCTCGGCGAGGACAGCAAGAAGCAGTGCAGGAAGCTCGTGCCCCGTCTGCAAGCCGAGGCGGACGCCGCCTTCGCCGCGCGCGAGTGGCACAGCTTCCTCGCCGCCGCTCATCGCCTCGTCGCGCTGGATGCCGCATCAAGCCGGCTTTTGATGAGCATGGGATTTGCTTCGCTGCAGTTGGAGGAGCCGAAAAAGGCGCGGGGCTTCCTGGAAATGGCGCTCGAAAAAGCGCAAGAAGAAAGACCCGAGATCCTGCAGCTTCTCGCCGAAGTGCAGAAGCTCGCGGGCGATCATGCAGCGGCGCTGGCGAGCGCGGAGGAAGCGCAGGCGCGGACGGAAAAGACGCGCGAGACACGTCCCTTCCGCCATCGTCTCGCGCTCGCAAAAGCTCATGCCGCCTACATGCTTGCCCGTGCCGACGAGGCGTCGGGAGCTTACCGCGAAGCCGCAGACCTCGCGGACGACCTTCACGCACGCACGGAAGCGTACAGCTCGCACTTGCTCGCCCTGCACAATACGGCGATCGGACAGGAGGAGCTTTTTGCCGCGCATCGAGGCTATGAGAAACTTCTTGCGGGCATCGAGCCGCTTGCCGAACGCGCTTGGAAGGATCATGAGAAGATTCGCATCGGCTATCTGTCGCCTGATTTTCGCTGTCATGTCATGTTTTCCTTTATTTATGGGCTTTTCGTGCGCTTCGACCGCACACGTTTCGAGGTCTATGCTTATTCGCTCGCGGAGGAGGAGGACGGCTTCACCGAAGCTCTGAAAGAGCACGCGACGGCATGGCGCAATGTCGCGGGGCTTTCCTTTGCGGAGATTGCCGAAAGGATTCGTGCAGATGAGATCGATGTCCTCGTCGACCTCGCGGGGCACAGCGCGGGCGGCGCTCTGCCCGTGCTCGCCTATCGACCCGCGCCCGTGCAGGTATCGGGACTCGGCTACGTCAACACGACGGGGCTTTCGGCGGTCGACTACTTCCTCACGGACGACATCGTCGACCCGCTGGGAAGGCACGACGCCCTCTTCACGGAAGAGCCTGTATGCTTGACGAGCCAGTTCCTCTACACGGCGAAGAGCGCGGCGCCCGAGCCATCGGGTGCGCCATGCCGGAAAGCGGGGCATGTCGTCTTCGGCGTTTTCAACCATTGGTACAAGGTCACGGAAGAAATGCTCTTCTGCTGGCGGGAGATCTTGGAGCGCGTGCCGAAGAGCCGCCTGTTCGTCAAGTGTCAGGAGCTTTTCGCGCCGAAGATGCGAGAAGAGGTACTGCGCCGCATGGCGAAGGCGCAGATCGACATCGAGCGCGTCGACTTGGAGCCTGCGACGAGCGACTACATGGAGCGATATAGGACAGTTGACATCGCGCTCGACACGTACCCGTATCCGGGCGGCGGCACGACGTGCGACGCGCTCTACATGGGCATTCCCGTCGTCACGCGCTATGGCAGGCGGCGCGGCACGCGCTTCGGGCTTTCGCTGCTGAAGAACGTGGGGCTTTCGGAGCTTGCTGCAGCCGATGCGAGGACGTACATTGAGAAGGCCGTGGCGCTCGCTCATGAGGCAGATCTTCTCGATGAACTGCATCGGACGCTCCATGCGCGCTTTATCGCCTCGCCCGTCATGCAGACGCCGCATTACATGGAGGAGTTGGAGCGCTTCTACTGTATGGCAGTGGAGCGAAAGAAGGAGGAAGAGGGCGGACGATGAAGGATTTTTCCAAGATTACAGAAGAGCTCGCCGTTTTGCAGGAGCGGACGGATTGGGCGCAGGGGACGGAGCGCATCGGGCAGCTGCTGGAAAAGCACGGGGCGGAGCTTGACCGCGGGGAGAAGAGCTTCCTGTACGGCCGGCTCGGTTACTTCCTGCGATTCCTTGAGCGCGCGGAGGAATCCGCCGCCGCCTATCGCGAGGCGGTTCTGTACGCACCGTATCTCGCACAGCAGAGGAAGCTTTACAGCGATTACCTTTTGATCTGTCACTATCTGCCGCATGTCAGTGATGAGGAGCTGGCTGAGAGCCACTTCTTCTATCAGAATTTCTTCCGCCCCAAAGAAGAGCTGCAGCATGTGCGAGACGATCATCGCCGCCACTCGAAAATCCGCATCGGCTATCTCTCGTCGAATTTTAAGACGCACATCATGAGCTGCTTCATGATGCAGCTGCTGGCGCTCGCCGACCGCGATCGTTTCGAGGTCTACTGCTATGACCTTGGCGGGCTTTCCGACGGCGCAGCCGAGCAGATGAAGTCCTTTGGCAACATCTGGCGCAACATCGCTCTGCCCGAGGCGAAGGAGCGTGCGCGGACGATTGCTGCAGACGAGATCGACATCCTCTTCGACCTCGGCGTTCATACGGACGGCGGACATGGCCTGGCGACGCTCGGCTACAAGGCGGCGCCCGTGCAGATCGCAGGAATCGGCTACATGAGCACCTCGGGACTCAAGGCGGTCGACTACTACCTGTCGGATCGCTTTCTTGACCCTCCCGGTAAGGGCGATGCCTATTTCTCGGAAAAACTGCTGCGCCTTTCGCACTCGCACTTTTGCTACACGCCTTTTGAAGAGATCTTTAAGAGTACGATCGACTGGCAGCCGCACGAAAGGCCGGTGTTTGGCTGCTTCAACAACTCTGCGAAGATTTCGGAGGAAATGCTGCGCCTCTGGCTGACGCTTCTCAGACGCGTGCCCGGTGCCAAGCTGCTGCTCAAAGCATGGAAGCCCGAGGCGCTGATCGAAAAGGCGCTTTCTCTCGGTTATTGTCGTGGGGAGATCGAGGTGCGTCCCATGACGCTCGATTACGTCCACGAGTACATGGACATGGACATTGCGCTCGACACATTTCCCTATACAGGCGGCGGCACGACATGCGAGGCCATTTACATGGGCGTGCCCGTCGTGACGCTCGCGGGCACGCGCCATGGCACGCGCTTCGGGCTGTCGCTTCTGGAAAACGTCGGACTCGGCGAGCTTGTGTCGAATACGCCCGAAGAATACGTGGAGAAGGCTGCGGCGCTTGCATCGGACGCGGAACTTCTCGCGGCACTGCACAAGAACCTGCGCCCCATGATGCAGCGATCTCCTGTGATGGACGGCAAAAGCTATGTGCGCGAAATCGAAGCGATGTATGAGGACGTCTGGCAGGCGTGGCTCGATGGACGAGAATAGTTTAAGCTGTTTCCGTGCTTTTTCGATATACGAACGTATGATATAATGAACGCAAAAGTTTTTAGGAGGAATATATCTTGTCAAAATGGCATAAGAAGAATGCAAAGACGGCGTCAGTGGATGAGGCGAAGCGCAAGCTTGTCGTACAGATGGCGGATGAAGAGTACGGCGAGGCGCTCGGCACGGTCGCAGCGATGATCGAGCAGGGGATCGAGGATTCGGATGCCTTTTATGATGCGTCGTACGCCTATTTCATGAGCGGTGACTACGAACGCGCGACACAGTGGGTGGATAACACGCTGCGCCTTGCGCCGCAGCATCTCGGGGCACGCATCCTGCTCGCACGCATTTGCTTCCTGCAGGAACGCACCTCGGACGGCCTTGCCATAGCCGAGTTCGTGCTGAAGAATTATGCAGCATCCCTTTCGGCGGAAGACAAGGAAGAACTTGCCGAGATGCTCGATTGCTACGGCACGACGAAGGAAGACGAGATCCGTGCAGGATATCCCGCCATCGCACGCTTTTTGCAGGTCGACGATGCGGCACCGAAAGCACAGACGGAAGCATTTCAGCCGTTGGCACAGCAGGTGCAGCGCATCGAGGCGCAGCCCCTACAGCAGATGCAGCCGGCACAGCAGAGCGCGGCGGACGATGAGAAAGAGGCTATGCGACTGGCACAGGAAATTCTTGGGAAGAATATCGCTCTTTTGGAGAAGGTGCATCTTCTGAATTCGTTCGCAGCGGGCTTCTTCCTCGCGGGGTCTTTCGCTGCAGCGAAGCATCTCTTGAAGCAGGCGCTCGGTCTCGATGCACACGATGAGATGACGCTCAAGAACATGGGCTACACGCTTGTCGCTCTGGGAGAGCGCGATGCGGCGCTTGAGCTTGCCGCCAGGATGAAGCTGCCCGATTTCGGACTTCTGGCTGCGGTCCGCGGCTGATGTGCGATCCTTGTCTGCCGGGCGTGCAGGATGCCCGGCTTTTTCATGACTGCGGCGAGAGATGAGAGGGGGATGCGCGTGAGACTGCATCATTATTATATAAAGGCCCTGAGAGAATTCTGGGAGCAGGGAGTCTTGACGGAAGCCGAGGTGAGGGAGAAGGACGTCCTCGTGATCGGCTTGTCCTATTTCGGGACGGGTGTGATCGCTGCGCTCCAGGAACCATTCCTCTCCCGTGGGGCAAGGGTGGACTATGTTCCGCTTTTCAACGAGGATTTCGGTATATCCTCTTCCTTGCAGGAAGTGGCGGATGTCATGGAAGGGAAGCAGTACGATCTTGTCGTGCTCGCAGAAGGGTTGGAACAAGAGCCGCATTTTGCAAAGAGTGCGGAAGCCGTGGCGGCTTGCTGCCGTATCGGAGGAAAGATGCTGCTCTTCGTGCAGACGCCCGATGCCCTCGATGAAGAGCGCAGCGTACTGCGCTGCTGGGAGCGCGTCTGGGCATACGACCTGCAGGATATTGCGAGCATCTTCCCCGGATTCGCCATGCTCTTTCACATGCGCACGGCTCCCGCCCTCCTGCTCGCGGCGAAGCTTGAGAAGCGGCGCGAGGCAAGGCCTTTGCATCCGACGGCGTTCAACCTGCGGCTGAAGCGTCATGTCAGCGAGAAGAAGGGACTGCAGGCGGGATTCTTTCACGAGTTCCATGAGCTTGACCGCATCGGCGTAGAAGAATGCACGGACAAGTGCCGCTATCGCCACAACTACCTGAAGAAGTACGAATTCTTTCTGCGCGATTGGAAGAACAAACCCCTGCGCCTCTTGGAGCTTGGCGTTTCCAAAGGCGGCAGCGAGCGCATGTGGAAGCGTTTCTTTCCTCAGGCTCAAGTCTATGGTGTCGATATTGATGAGAATTGCCGTGCCTATGAAGAAGAGCGCATCAAGATTCGCATTGCTGACCTCTCGCAGGACGATGTGCTCGAAAGTCTCAAGGGGATTCGGCCGCACATCATCATCGACGATGCCTCGCACTTCTGGAGCCATCAGATCAAGGCGCTCTTCACGCTCTTCCCCGTCTTGCCGAGCGGCGGTGTCTACATCCTTGAGGATATCGAGACATCCTTTCATCCGCTCGTCTTTTCCAGCGAGTACTGCGATGCGCCGCTCGACGCCTATACGGTGGCGGAGCGAATCACGCGCGTGGCGGCGAGCCGGGTGCCGTGCAAGGAAGGCCCTTTTGCTGAGGAAATCACGGCGGTCGGTATGGATACGGAACTTGTCGCGACGATGCTTTCGAGCTGCATCTTCATCAAGAGGTAGGGGGCGGCATGAACAAGATCATCGCTGTATCCTTGGTTGCAGACAGTGCCGACATTATCGAGAGTTTCGTGCGCCACACCTTGACGTATGCGGACGAGATGCTCGTGGTCGATCATGCGGCGATCGACGGCACGGCGAATATCCTGTGCGCCCTTCGAGCGGAGGGGCTTCCCGTTCGTGTCGAGCGCTACGAGTCGGCGGAGCTTTGCCACGACGAGATCATGACGGCGTTGATGCACAGGGCGTTTGACGAGCGTGGCGCCGACATCGTCGTGCCTGTCGACGCCGATGAGTTCCTCGTTACGGAGGATGCTGCGAAGCCTTGCCGTTCCGTGCTCCGGCGACTGCGCACGGATATGACCTTCTACGCATGGCATTGGATGTATGAATTGGAGAAGCCGGAAGAAGATGCAGGAAAGTTTCTGCTCTCGCGTCCCTTGCGCCGGAAGAAGGAGCACGAGATGATGCAGAAGGCCATCGTCGGGCGGGAGGCGGCGCACGCCTATCCGTTGCTGGCGCAGGGCACGCACTATCTCTATCGCATGGAAGGGGAAAGGCGTGTGCCTGCTCCGGCGCTTCCCATCAGCTTCCTGCACTTCGCGCACTTCCAATGGCGCGGCGCACAGCATACGGCCGTCAAGGTCTTGAACGGTTGGATTGCCAATGCGGCGAAGTATTCGCTGCACACGGCGCGCTGCTATTACTGGAAGGAGCATTTCGATACGGTCTTTCAAGGCGATGTGCCGCCTGTCGCAATTGCTTCGGACGAGAGCGAGACGGTGCAGGGCTTGATTTTGCCGAAGGGGCAGATCGAGCTTCGCTATACGGAAGGGGCGACGTTCTCCCCGCTGCAGAGTCTCATGTGCTTGGCGGAACAGTTGGCACAAGATTTCGCCGAAGAGCGCGTGCGTTCGCGGCGGAAGCTTGTGAGCGTCATCGTGCCGTATTTCGGAAATCTCTCGTTTTGGCATCGCACGCTGGAGAATATCGCCTCGCAGACCTATCCGTATATGGAGGTCGCCGTGCTCGATTTCGCAGACGGTGCGTCCGATCTGCAGGAGATGCTCGCCGCCCTGCACCTGCCGCACTGCATTGTCCGCGCCGACTCTCCCGGATGGGGCGTGCGTCTGGCGCAGACGGCGCGTGGCGAATATATCCAGTGGGTCATGCCCGGCGATCGCCTCTTCCCTGAGAAGATCTTGCAGATGGTTACGACACTGGAACTCGACGATGAGCTTTCCTTCGTACTCGCCGACGCCGAGGAGACGGCGACTGCAGAAGGTGCAGATCCCGAGCGATTTGTTTTTTCCATGCATCGGTCGCATTGCTTCGTCGCAGCAGGGGCATGGCACAGAGCCTATGCGTTGGCTGCGGGGCGCACGCCTATGGGAGGCCTGTCGGGCGTGCTGCTGCGCCGCCGCGTGCTCGACGCTTGTGCCTGGCTGGAGCTGGCCTTTTTCCGGAAGCGATTCTTCCCTCTGGCGGCTTTCGTCCTCCTCTTTCAGATGGAGAAGGATTTCCGTGCAGGAGTCTTCGATGTGCCTCTGCTCTCGCATGAATTCCACGATGAGGGGACGCTGGTCTGGCATCCTGCCGAGTGGGCCTCGCTGCTCCTTTCGTGCGGGCAGGAGCTTGCTGCACACTCCTTCGTGGAAGCGCGGCAGACTCTGGCGGAGAGAGCGAGGGAAGTGTTCGCACGCGAAGAGCTTCGCGCTCATGCGGATTTCTCGCGCGCCCGCAGCATATTCGAAGAGCTTTTCGCAGCGCTTCCCGAGTGAAGCGTCAAGAGATCAGGAAGGAAGAAGGCAGGAGTCATGTCCGATCCATACATAGCCGAGCGCGCCATCGTCCTTGCGGCGGGACGCGGAGAGAGGATGCGTCCGCTGACCGACGAGATGCCGAAGCCCATGGTTCGCGTCGATGGGAGGCGCATCATCGACACGCTGCTCGCCGCCCTCGTAGCGGCGGACATTCCTGAGATTTATGTCGTGCGCGGCTACTTGGGCGAGAAGTTTGATGCGCTCAAGGAAGAATACCCGACGCTGCATTTCATCGACAATCCCCACTGGCACGAGGCAAACAATATCTCGTCGCTGCTCGCCGCGGGCGCTCTCGTCGAGAACGCCTTCGTCGTCGAGGGTGACCTCTTTCTGCAGAATCCCTCGCTCCTCTCGCGCGAGCAGCAAGGGTCAAACTATCTGGCGATTCCCGTCAAGGAGACGACGGATTGGTGCTTCTTCCCCGATGAGGCGGGCGTCATCCGCCGCATGGCGGTCGGGGGGACGGATTGCTGGAAAATGGTCGGCATATCGTACTGGACGACGGAAGATGGTAGGAAACTCGCGCAGTCGATCCGGCATCTCTATGAGACGCCGGGCGGGGCGGCGCGTTACTGGGACGAGGCGGCTCTTTCAGCGGACATCGAGGACTTCAGCGTGCATGTGCGCGCGTGTACGGCGGAAGATGTACAGGAGATCGATACCTTGGCAGAGCTGGAAACTCTGCGGAAAAGCTTGAAGGGAAAAGGATAATATGAAAGAAAAGATTGCTTACGCGTGCTTCTGCACCGATGCGATTCACGAGGGGCATAGGAATATCCTGCGCGAAGCCAAGAAGCGCGGAACGGTCGTCGCGGGAGTCCTCTCCGATCGCGAAATGGTTCGTTACAACCGCTTCCCCGCCGTATCGCTCGAAGAGCGCATCGCACTTCTGGAAGCAGAGCCGGAGGTCGAGCGCGTCATCGTGCAGGACGCCATCATGTACGATGAGGTCATCGCATCGCTGAAGCCCGATTTCGTCGTGCACGGCGACAACTGGCGCGGCGGTCCGATGTCTGCGATCCGCGAAAACGTGCTGGCGAATCTCAAGAAGATGGGCGGCGAGCTCATCGAGGTGCCCTACACATGGAATCCGGATGTCAAGAAGATCGACGAGCGCATGAAGGAGAGACTCGTCATGCCCGAGTTCCGCCGCCGCCGTCTGCGCCGCTTGTTGGAAATCGTGCCCATCGTTAAGACGATCGAGGTGCACGACGGGCTCACGGGCCTCTTGGCGGAGAAGACCGTCGTCGAGCATGAGGGCGGCCTCGATCAGTTTGATGCGCTGTGGATTTCGAGCCTTTGCGACTCGACGGCGAAGGGAAAGCCCGACATCGAGCTTGTTGACATGTCCTCGCGCATCCGCACGATCGACGATGTCATGGACGTGACGACGAAGCCCATCATCCTCGATGCCGATACGGGCGGCCTCATCGAGCATTTCGTCTATCACGTCCACACGTTGGAGCGCATGGGCGTTTCTGCTGTCATACTGGAAGACAAGATCGGACTCAAGAAGAATTCGCTCTTCGGCACGGAGGTCGAGCAGCAGCAGGATACGATCGAGCACTTCGCGGCGAAGATCCGGGCGGGCAAGGAGGCGCAGCGCACGGATGATTTCATGATCATCGCACGCATCGAGAGTCTGATTCTCGAAAAGGGTCTCCCGGATGCCTTGGAGCGTGCCTCCGCTTACGTGGCGGCGGGCGCGGATGGCGTCATGATCCACTCGCGCAGAAAGGAGCCGGACGAGGTATTCGCCTTCGCCGATGCTTTTCAGAAGGAATACGCGCATGTGCCGCTCGTTGCCGTGCCGACCTCCTACAGCTCTGTGACGGAGGCGGAACTTGCCGCGCATGGCGTGAATATCGTCATCTACGCGAACCAGCTGACGCGCAGCGCCTTCCCCGCGATGGAGCGCACGGCGATGTCCATCTTGAAGCACCATCGTTCGCTTGAGGCGGACGCGGATCTCATGCCGTTCAAGGACATCATTCGCCTGATCGATGAAGTTTGACTGGCACGGAGAGCATCCTTTCGTGCGAGGCTGAAGGGAAGAAAGAGTCCATGCAGGAGCAGGAAAATCTGGGATGGGACACGGGCGAGGAGGATGCGCTCGGTCTCTGGCTTAGGGAAGCCGTGCGTGAAGGCGCCTACACGGAGGAATATTGCACGAAGCTTGAAGCCTACGACAAGGTGACGAAGAACAGGGCGGCCGTGTTCTACTTCACGGCACGCCTTGCCTTCGCGCTCGGCGAGATGGAGGAGGCGCATCGTCTCGCGCACGAGGCGTACAGGAGACGGAAGATCAGCCACAAGATTTGGCAGATCTTGTTCGAGATCGCTGATGCGCTCGGCCTTGACGAAGAGGCCATATTTTTCAAGGCGCTTTGCCAGAAGAATATGGAGCTTGATGTGCCTTTGCCCATCTTTCAAGAGGCGCGCTGGCAAGATGCATTCTTCTGCGGTATGCTCGATGTGCAGCTGGCGCCCTTCCGCTTCGATTTCGTGGAGCGGGCGGATGGCAGCCGCAATTTGGATCTTGTGTCTGCACACGGGCAGTTCCTCCTGAACGAGGGTCATGAGGCAGAGCGCCGCCGCTACTACTGCGGAATCTACAATGCGGAGGATCTCTTCCATGTACGGGCAAGGCGCTTGGATCTCTTGAAGCGCAGCGACGGCTCTGTGGTGGATGATTACTGCGGCATGGTCTTCGACGTCATGAAGGCGCGCCGCGCCGAAGGCTCCGTCGAGGTTGCTGAAGAATGTATCCTGCCTGTGGCCGTGACGCAGGAGGAACAGAGAATCGACGTGGCGGACGTGCGGACCGAGGGCAGCATCCTCAGCGGACGCGGGGAGTTCCGCTTCCTGCGTCTCGAAGGAGGGACAAAGGTGTCTTCAGCGGAGCCGTTCATCGTTGCTGCGCCGATTCTGCCGGGGCATAGTCCAAAGCGGAAGAAGCTCGTCCTGAACCTCCTGCTCGATGGCCTCTCATGGCAGGCGATGCGCGCGCGCGACTTCCGGTCTGTGCCGAACCTCATGCGCTTCTTCTCCGATGGCGTCATCTTCAACAACAACTACTGCGTGGCGGAGTACACGTTCGTTTCCCTTGGTACGATCGAGACGGGCATGATGCCGCATCGCTCGCAGGTCGTGTGGGACAAGCCGATGTTCGCGATCGACAAGGACATAAAGACGCTGTCCGAGCAGATGAAGGATCTCGGATATTACTGCGTCAATGTCATGGGCGACGGGCGCGGCATCTATGACGGCGTGACGCGCGGCTTCGATCGCCTCATCGTCAACCCGTATCTGGCGCAGCCTGCGTACGATGGCGTCGCACGCACGATCGCACACTTGGAAGCCTTCGATGAATGTGACAACTATGTATTCCTGCACGTGGGGGACGCACACTCGACACCGGCGACGATCGCTCCCCTGGCGTTGAAGACGCAGACGCATATCCCGTGGCAGCATACGCGCGTCATGCCGGGAGACGATGTTTCCGTGCGCTTGCCGTACAACGATGTCTACGGCTATGACAATCCGCATCGCATCGAAATGATGGATCGCGAACTGGGCAGACTCTTCGACTATATTGAGGAGCATTATGCGCCCGATGAATACATCGTCTGCGCCTATTCCGATCACGGCAGTTCCGTCTATTCGGAGGATGCGTGGTACTTCTCTGAGACGCAGGGCGGTGCCGCGCTCATGCTGCGCGGCGCAGGCGTGCAGCACCGGGGAACGGTCGAGGAGCTTTCGAGCTGTTTGGACATCTATCCGATCATGGAGAAGCTCGCAGGCTTCTCGGCGCCTGCGGGACAGCTCGACGGCGTACTGCCGCGCGCCTTGGGCGGCGAGGGCAGATCCTACTGCATCAGCAACTCCATCTATCCGGAGCAGACGTACAAGCTCAGCATACGCACGCAGGAGTATGAGTTCCGCATGGAGACGGAGCGTCCGACCCATCACGACGGCACCGTGGATCTAAGTCGGTTCACGGCGCACATCTACACGCGCGACGCGCTGCACCGCGAGGTCTTCGATGCTGCACTCATGGAGGAGTTCCTGCAGCTGGCGCGTGAGCACACGGCATCGTTTCACGAGAAGTGGGAGGAGGACTGCGGATGCTGAACGATCGTGCGGAGCACATGTATGAGGAAAAGAGCGAAGCGGGACGCGCCTTCTTTACGGCCTTGCTGCAAAGGAGTGAATGCAGTCGCTACGATGCCACATATCTCGTGTTGCTGGAGGAGTATCGGCGCCTCTTTCCAGATTCGGAGAATGTCCAGATCTTCTATGCGCGTCATGCGCTCGCGCATGGGGATACAGAGGCGGCGCTTGCGGCAGCGCAGGAGGCGTACGCCAAGAAGAAGTATCATTACGAAGTCTGGAAAATCCTCATCGAATGCTATCGGCGGCTCGGCGACATGCGCAGCCTGCTGATCTTCGAGGGCATTTCGAGCCGCGTCTACCGCACTCCCATAGAAGTGCCGCTCGCACGGGAAACGCTGGAAGAATCCCTCGCACTCTTGTCGGTCGCGATGGGAGTGCCCACCCATGCACCCTATACGATCGGGCGCGCACGCATGGGGGAAGACGGCCTTCTGGCCTTGCCCGGGGCCTTTGCCGGAGAGTTTTTGCCGACGCTTCGTCCGGCGCACGACGAGTATCGTTATTGGAGCGGCATCTTCGTGGAGATGACATCGCTCGATGCCAAGGCGGCGCTGTTCGAGGCGCTCAAGGCAGATCCCGCGATCGTGTCCGCGGCGGAAGAACTCGTCTTCGATGTCATGAAAGTGAAGCAGGTGGACGGGGCGGCAGCCGTGGACGTTTGGCGGGATACCCGCGACCGCATCGGCTCGTCGGATCTCGTCGTGCCCTTGGCGGGTACGGAGTCCGGGCAGGAAATCTTTTTCCGGAGTGCGTCGCTCGGCGAGTCATCGATGCATCTCGGCAAATGGGTCACGAGTTTCTTTCGCTTGAGCGAGCGCACGGAGCTGAAGTCTTCTGCCCCCTTCATGATGGGGGAGCCGGTGCGCTTGGGGCATAGTCCGAAGCGGAAGAGGCTCATCCTGCATATCCTCGTCGACGCCCTGTGCTGGCCTGCGATGAAGCGATACGGTTTTGCGCCGATGCCGAACCTCATGCGCTTCTTTTCCAAAGGCATGATCTTCCAGGACAATTTCTCAGTTGCAGAGTATACGTATCCTGCTTTGGCGACGATCGATACGGGGCTCTATCCACATCATTCGCAGATCTTCAACTCCACCTGTATGGGAGAACTGGCTCCTTCCATCCTGACGCTTTCGGAACAGATGAAGCGTCTTGGCTACTATTGCGTGAACGTTTGGGGAGATTCGAGCGGTATCTACAACGGCGTGACGCGCGGCTACGACCGGCTGATGGCAAAGCCCGGCGGCGATGGGCTTCATGCGTATCACGGTGTCCACAATGCGCTGACACAGATGCGCGCCTTTGCCGAGTGCGATCAGTTTATCTTCCTCCACGTAGAGGATGCGCATCCGAGCACGACGGCCAGGTGGCAGGTGCCCTTAGAGACGCAGGTCTCGCTGGGGCTTGCCGATCGGCTCGACGATACGGACGACGATACGCCGAGCGTAGACCGCGTGAATTCGAGACTCCATCTGGAAGCTGTCCTCGAAGGCATGCGGCGTGCCGACCGCAGCCTTGGCGAGCTGTTCGCCTACATCGAAGAGAATTATGCAGAGGATGAGTACGTCGTACAGCTGTATTCCGACCATGGCGCTGCGGTGTTCGGCGAGGTGGTGGACTACGTCAGCGAAAATCTGAACGGCACGGCGTGGATGTTGCGCGGTGCGGGTGTGCCGAACGCGGGATTCGTCGATGAGCTGACAAGTGTGCTCGACATCTATCCGACGACGGCGCATCTTGCAGGATTTCTGCCGCCTGCCGACCTCGACGGCAGCCTGCCGCGCGTCTTTGGAGGCTGTGGACGCGACCATACGGTATCGTACACGCTTTTTCCGGGGAAGCCTTTCAACATGGCGCTTCGTACGAAGACGCACGAGTTCTGCCTAGGCTCTGCTGAGGTCGTCGATGAAGACGGCAGCGTGGATCTCCGGCAGCCGAAGCAGCGCCTCTTTCTGCGCGGCGAAAAGCGCCGCGAGATTCATGACGAGGCGCTGCGACAGAGCTTCCTCTCGCTGGCGCGCACTTATACGTCCTCGCTCGATACGCGCGGCGAGGTCTGGCCCGCGAAGCGGGCGTTGCGTGCCGCATGGTTTCCCGATGCAGCGGAAGAGTGAAGGAGATGAAGATGAAGATGCCTGCGGAAGAAGCCGCGTATCAAGAAAGAGCCAGGGAGGCAGGCAGAATCTTTGCTGCCCTGCAGGAAAAAAGTACATGCGGGGCATACGATGATTCTTTTCTGTCCCTGCTGGTCGAGTATCAGGCGCTTTTCCCGCAGTCAGAGAACTTCGACATCTTCTACGCGCAGTACGCTCTCGCGCACGACAGTGTGACGGTGGCACTCGAAGCGGCGGAGCGTGCCTATGAGAAGAAGAAATGTCACTACGAAGTATGGAAGCTCCTCATCGAATGCTATAAGCGCCTCGGGGACAAGAGAAGGCTTCTGACCATCGAGGGCGTTGCGAGCCGTATCTATCGCTTTCCCGTCGATGTGCCCATCGAGAAGGCGGAGTTGACAGAGTCCTTGGCGCTCCTCTCGCTCGCCATGGGTCTGCCGAACCTCGCGCCGTATGTGCTCGGGCGCGCGCGTTTCGGGGCGGACGGCATCGAAGCGCCGCCGGGCGTGTTCCTCGGCGAGTTCCTGCCGAGCTTTCAAGAGCCGGCGGACGGCTGGCGCTATTGGAGCGGCGTCCTTGTCGACCGAGGGCGGCTGCATGCGAAGGCGATGCTCTTGGAAGCGCTCAAGGAGACGACGGATTTTCCCCTGGCGGAGGATGATGCCTTCGTGTTCGATATCATGCGGGCGCGGGAGATCCGCTCGCCCCTTGCGATCGGCGGGGCAGATGCAGCGGATCTCGATGGTGCGCAGGCGGACGATGTGCAGGAAGGTCTTCACGATGTCATTGTGCCATTGGCTGGGACGGAAGCGCGGCAGGAAGTCGTCTTTCGCAGCGCGTCTATCGCAGAGGGCAGAGCGACACTTGGCAAGTGGGTCACGAGCTTCTTCCGCCTCAGCGAGCGCACGGAAATCTCTTCGGCGTCGCCGGTCATCCTAGGCAAGCCGATCCGTCTCGGACACAGCCCGCATCGCAAGAAACTCGTGCTGCACATCCTCATCGACGCACTTTGCTGGCCCGAGATGAAGCGCCGTGATTTCGAGCCAATGCCGAACCTCATGCGATTCTTTTCCAAGGGCGTCATCTTCAACAACCACTATTCAGTGGCGGAATATACATTTCCCTCGCTGGCGACGATCGAGACGGGCGTCTATGCGCACAGCTCGCAGGTATTCAATCCGACCTGCATGGCGGAGCTTTCAACGCGTTACATCACCATCGCGGAGCAGATGGCGCATCTCGGCTATTACTGCGTGAGCACCATGGGCGATGCGACGGGCATCTATCCGCAGGTGACGCGCGGCTATGACAGGCTCATGATCGTGCATGGCGATGCCAGTTTGGCTTA
The DNA here is from genome assembly GCF_000208405.1 of Selenomonas sputigena ATCC 35185. Lineage (NCBI taxonomy): Bacteria > Bacillati > Bacillota > Negativicutes > Selenomonadales > Selenomonadaceae > Selenomonas > Selenomonas sputigena. The sequence goes on from NC_015437.1 coordinate 377,054, forward strand.
TCGGGGAGTGGAGCAGACCGTGCAGACGATGCGCGCCTTTTCCGAATGTGATCCCTTCATTCTGCTGCATCTGATGGACGCCCATCCAGGATCAATAGCGGACTTTCAGCTTCCTCTCGCCACGCAGGTGCAGCTGCCTCTCGCCGAGCGGCTTGCGGGTGCGGCGGAAGGCGTCGCCAGCGTCAATCTGCCGCATGTGCCGATTTATGCTGAAGGCGTATTGGAGCACATGCGCTCCATCGACCGCAGTCTTGGCGAGCTTTTTGCCTATATCGAGGCGAATTATTCAGAAGATGAGTACATCGTGCAGGTCTATTCGGATCACGGCGTCTCTGTATTCAGCGATGATGTCGACTACATCGGCGAGAACCAGACGGGGGCGGCGTGGATGCTGCGCGGTGCTGGCGTACCGCAGACAGGCATTGTCGATGAGCTGACGAGTGCGCTCGACATCTATCCGGCGACGGCGCATCTCGCGGGATTCGATGCTCCCGCACACCTCGACGGCAATCTGCCGAAGGCTCTGGGCGGCGAAGAGAGAGAATTCGTCATCAGCAATTCGCTGTTCCCGGGGCAGACATACAAGTTGGCGATCCGCTCAAAGATGCACGAATTCCGCTTGGAATCGCGCGAGCCGCTCGACGAGGACGGCATGACGGATCTCAGACAGCCGAAGCTGCAGCAGCTCTTCCTGCGCGGCAAGGATCGGCATTCGGTGGAAGATGAGGGACTTCGGCAAAAGTTCCTCGCCATGGCGCGTGCGCATACGGCCGCGATCGATACGCGCGGGGAAGTGTGGCGCGAGAAGCGTGCGCTGCGCCCGTCGTGGTTCAGCGGCGACAGGAATGAGGGGAAAACTTGATGGAGCGGGATATGCGGGCGATTTCTGCAAATGAGAGCCTGTATCAGGAATCATGCGTGCGCGGAGGCAAACTCTTCGCGGCTTTGGAGGAGAAGAGTGCGCGGAAGGATTACGATGACTCTTTCCTGCAGCTGCTCGTCGAATATCGAGCGCTCTTCCCACAGTCGGAGAACTTCGATATATTCTATGCACGCTACGCTCTCTTCCATGGAAGTTTTGAAGTCGCACGCGATACATTGGAGCAGGCTTATCGGAAGAAGAAGTGCCACTACGAGATCTGGAAAAGCCTCATCGAATGCTGCAGGCATTTCGGCGACGTGCGCAGGCAGCTCATCTTGGAGGGCATTGCGAGTCATATCTATCGGCTGCCAATCGAGGTCGCGATACCGCGCGAACAGTTCTCGGAGTATCTCGATCTCTTGTCGCTCGCCATGGGAGAGCCGGTCTATGCACCGATCGCCAAAAGCCGGGCGCACTTGGCGGACGGCGTCCTGGCGGATGAGATCGGCGTCTTCGCCGGTGAGTTCCTTCCGATGCTGGAGGAGTCACGGGCAGACTTGCGCTATTGGGTCGGTGCTTACATTGGGCAGGGGGGCTTGAACAACAAGGGCCTCTTGCTAGAGATGTACAAGGAGGATCCGCGTTTCTGTGCAATCGGCGGCGCAGATTTCGTCTTCGACGTCCTGCGCGCGCGTCTTGTGCAGGAGAGCATCACGCTGGACGAGGATGAAGAAGTCTTTTTGCCACTCATTGGCACGGAGGAGACGCAGGAGATCCGTCTCGCGCCTGTGGGAGAGGAAGGAGGAAGCATCTTTCTCGGCAAGTGGGCGACGAATTTCTATCGCATCAGCGAGAAGACGCAGATATCGTCCGAGCATCCCTTCCTCACGGGAAAGCCCATCCCCTTGCGGCACAGCCCGCAGCGAAAGAAGCTCGTGCTGCACATTCTTGCCGACGGCTTTTCATGGACGGCGATGAAGCAGCATGGCTACGCCCTGATGCCGAACCTCATGCGCTTCTTCCTCAAAGGAACTATCTTCGACCAGCATTTTTCCGTGGCGGAGTACACCTACCCATCGCTGGCGACGATCGAGACGGGATGCCATCTCCATCGGCTGCAGTCCTTCAATGAGAACTGCATGAACGAACTGGATCCGTCGTTCGTCACGCTTTCGGAGCAGATGAAGGCGCTTGGCTACTACTGCACGAATGTCATGGGGGACGGCAATGGCATCTATAACGGCGCGACGCGAGGGCATGACCGACTCATTGTCAACGCGTGGGATCTTTCTGCCTCAGAGGGCGTGCGCCGGACGATCGGGAGTCTGAAGGCTTTCGCACCATGCGATCAGTTCGTATTTCTGCATTTTACGGACATGCATCCGTGGCCGTCGCGCTCGTCTGCGATGCCGCTTCCCGTGCAGACGGGCGCCTCGCTTGCCGACTGCATCCAGGGAGCGAAGGCGGCTCTGCCGAGTGTCTACCTGCCGAATGAGCCAATTTTCGCAGCAGCGGCGCGTGAGAACATGGCGAGCGTCGACGAAAGTCTCGGCCGGCTTTTCTCCTATATCGAGGAACATTACGGGGAGGACGAGTACATCATACAGCTGTATTCGGATCATGGATCCGCCGTGCTCGTCGATGAGCCGCAATATCTGATGGGAGCGGCGCAGACGGGGGCGGCATGGATGCTGCGCGGCGCGGGCGTGCCGCAGCTCGGTGTCGTCGACGAACTGACGAGTGCGCTCGACATCTATCCGGCGGCGGCGCGTCTTGCGGGATTCACCGCTCCTGCACATATCGACGGCAATCTGCCCGCTGCCTTGGGCGGCGAGGCGCGTGACCATGTCATAAGCAATTCCATTTTCCCCGGACAGACGTACAAACTATGCATACGCACGAGGGAGCATGAGTTCCGTCTTGAATCGCAGGAAGTTGTCGACGAGGATGGCAGCGTCGATCTGCGCCGGCCGAAGATGCAGCTTTTCCGCCGCGCGGATATGACGCGAGAAATCGAAGACGGGGAGCGTTTGGCGCATTTCCTTGCCATTGCGCGTGCGCATACCGCGTCTTTCGACACGCGCGGTGAAATCTGGCAGGAAAAGCGTGCCTTGCGGAAGTCGTGGTTCGGCTGAACGGATGAAAGGATGGAGCGTGCATGGATGAATAAGGAAAAGAGGGAAGAGGCGATGAAGGATCAGGAAATCCAGCCTCAGAACGAAGTCGTGCAGGACGCGAAGAAGATCGCCGTCATTGTCGCACGCCAAGGAGAGGAACTTCCTCAGGACCTCCTGATGTCGATTCGCCTATTGGAACAGCCGGAAGGCTTTACGATGGAACTCGTCGAGGTCGAGGGAAAGGCGGGCATGGCGGCAGCATACGGACAGGCGATGGAAGCGAGTGCCGCGAAGTACAAGGTCTATCTCGATGAGCGCGTGCGCATTCTGGACTCGCATCTCTTGGTGCGCATCGTCCACCTCTTTGAAACGCACGTCGATCTCGGCGTACTCGGTATCTCAGGCACGAAGCTCCTGCCGCCCGACGGCATCGCCTTTCATTCGACGAGACGCATCGGCGCCCTCCGGCTAGCCGAAGGTGCGCGTACGGTGTCCTGGGGGCGGGTGCTCGGCGAGATGGAGAACGTGCTCGCCGTCGATGGCTTCCTCATGGCGACGCAGGTCGATCTGCCGTGGCGCGAGGATCTCTTTCATGGAGCGGCTTTCTTCGATGCGGCGCAGTGTTTGGAGTTCCGTCGCCAAGGGCTGCGCTCGGCCGTGCTTGGCCAGGATGAGCCGCTCGTGGAGTTCCTTGGTGAAAGTTTTCCTGCCGATGAGGCGGGAAGGCGAGCCTTCCTCGAAGAGTATGCGACGGAGGCGCTGCCGCTCGTGAGCATACTTATCCCGACGCATGAGCGGCCGGAGTTCTTCAAGCTCGCGCTGGAAAGCGCGCTCGCGCAGACGTATCGCCACATCGAGATCATCATCAGCGACAACAGCAGCGATGATTGTACGGAAGAGCTCATGCGGGGGTATGCCGATGATGCGCGCATACACTATGTACATGATTCGAGCCTTTCCCTGCGTCAGAATTGGCTGCGCCCGCTGGAAAGAGCAAACGGCGAGTATCTTGCCTACCTTTTCGATGATGATCTCTATGCGCCTGAGAAGATCGAGCGCATGGCGGATGCGCTGAGCATGGAAGACGGTATTGCCTTTGTGACCTCGCATCGCCGCGTTATTGACGAGGAGGGGAACTTTGTCGACGATCCTGCTGTCGATCCGCTGCCTGTTGAGGAGACATCGCGTATTCCGGGCGAGTTGGCAATTTACGGCCTCTTGGAGAAGCAGGCGAACTTCATCGGCGAGTTCACGACGGTTTTGCTGCCACGCAGGATGAAGGAAATCGTGCATGAGATATTGCGCAGGGAACCTCCGAGTGTATTGCCTGACGTCGAGTGCTGGCTGCGGCTCTTGGAGGAGGGAGATCTCCTCTATATCGTTGATACGCTCAGCTATTTTCGCAAGCATGAAGGGCAGGAGGGCGCCGCCCTAGCCGTTCAGATCGAAGGCGCACGCGCCTGGGCGCAGCTCCTGCGTGAGCGTGCGGCGCGGGAGAGCGGTATGCGGCGCAAGAAGATGTTTGAGCAGGCGGATCTCATCGAGATGGTTCTGCGTGCGCGGAGGAGATGAAGAGATGAAGGAAATAGAAGCGAAGAAGCAGGAACTTCACGACAAGATCCTCGCGCTTGTGCGCGAGTACGCCGATGAATACCACAAGCCTATGCCCTGGACGAAGGGGGCACGCATCCCCTACGCGGGGCGCGTCTACGATCATGAGGAGATGGAAGCCCTCGTTGACAGCTCCTTGGAATTCTGGCTGACGGCGGGGCGCTATGCTGCACAGTTCGAGAAGGGGCTGGCCGCATTCCTCGGCACGCGCCACGCGCTCGCCGTCAATTCGGGTTCTGCGGCGAACTTGCTCGCCTTCATGGCGCTGACTTCGCCGCTCCTCGGCGAGCGCGCCGTGCGTCCGGGCGATGAGGTCATCACGGTCGCGGCAGGCTTCCCGACGACGGTCGCGCCGATCATCCAGTACGGCGCCGTGCCCGTCTTTGTCGACGTGACGATCCCGCAGTACAACATCGACGTCACGCGGCTTGAAGAGGCGCTGTCACCCAAGACGCGCGCCGTCATGCTCGCGCACACGCTCGGCAACCCGTTCGACCTTCAAGCGGTCAAGGCATTTTGCGAAAAGCACGGGCTGTGGCTCGTCGAGGACAACTGCGACGCGCTCGGCTCGCGCTATGAGATTGACGGCAAGCAGCGCTATACGGGCACCGTCGGCGACATCGGCACGTCGAGCTTCTACCCGCCGCACCACATGACGATGGGCGAGGGCGGCGCCGTCTATACGAAGGACGCTCTGCTCTTTCGCATCCTGCGCTCTTTGCGCGACTGGGGGCGCGACTGCGTATGCCCGCCGGGCGAGGACGGCTTCTGCGGCCACCGCTTCGACGGGCAGTACGGCGAACTGCCGAGGGGCTACGACCATAAATACGTCTACTCGCACTTCGGCTACAATCTCAAGGTCACGGATATGCAGGCGGCGGTCGGCTGCGCACAGCTCAAGAAGCTGCCCTCCTTCGTCGAAAAGCGCCGGCAGAACTTTACTCGCCTCAAGGCGGCGCTTCAAGGCATTGAAGAAAAGCTCATCTTGCCCGAGCCGTGTCCGCACAGTGAGCCTAGCTGGTTCGGCTTCCTCTTGACCTGCCGCGAGGGCGTCGAAAGAGAGCCGATCGTTCGCGCCCTCGAAGCACACGGCATACAGACGCGCATGCTCTTCGCGGGCAACCTCGTCAAGCATCCGTGCTTTGACCGCCTGCGCGAAGCGAAAAGCGGCTACCGCGTCGTCGGCGAGCTTTCGGCGACCGACCGCATCATGCGCGATACTTTCTGGCTCGGCGTCTACCCGGGCATGGCGGCAGAGCAGATTGACTATATGGCGGAGGTCCTGCACAGCGTCCTCAACGGATAGGGGAAATTGCGGCGCGGCAGGGAAGAGAATCCATCAGCGGCTTTGCACCTTGCAAGCGCAGGAGGCTTTATGAAAACGATACTTGGGACATTCGAGGTCTTTGGCGAGCGCCTTTCGCCCGATGCGCCATTTCCCGCGCAGGATTTCATGCGCGTCATGGAGCCTGTCTTTGCGGCGGAAGGGTATCGCACGCCGCGCACCGCAGGCGAGAAGATGCAGATGCTCGTCATCATGGATGCGGGCGTCGGCGACTTCCTGTGCTTTTCGGGCGCTCTGCGCGAGATCCGCCGCCTCTATCCTGCGGCGGCGATCACGCTCATGATCTTTCCGCCGGGCTTCAAGCTTGCCGAGCAATGTCCGTACATCGACTTCCTGCTCGGCAATGAGCAGCTTCCCGTGCTACGACATGTGTCAGAGCTTTTTGCAGCGCACGCCGGGTATGCGGCGGAGCATCTTTTGGGGCAGCGCTTCGATCTCGCCTTCGTATTCGGGCACTATGCGAGCGCCTACCTTCTCGCATACATGGCAGGCGCGAAGGAGCGCATCGGTCATATAGGCGATTTTTCGGAGGGCGGAATTTCGCGCGAGGACTGCGCCTCGCTTCTGACGCGCCCTTTGGAAAAGCCCGTGCATCCCTTGCACATGGTTGATCTTTGCTTCGATGTGCTCGATCAGATGCTTGCCGCACCCGTGGCCGATCGTTCGCTGGAGCTTTGGCTGACGAAGGCGGACATCGCGGGCGTGCGCGAAAAGCTCGCATATCTCGGAGCACCCTCGGCAGGGCGAAAGCTCTTCGCTATCGGTCTGGGCGGCAGCACGCGGCGCAAGCATTGGCCGTCCGCCGCCTACGCAGCGTTTTTGCGCCTGCTTTTGGCCGAAGAGAGCGAGGCGTTCTTCCTGCTCCTGGGGGGCAGGGACGATGCGGCGGAAGCGGCGGAAGTCGCCCGTGCGCTCGGCGAGGAGCATGTGCTTTCCCTCGCGGGCGCGCTCGACTTTCGCGAGACGGCTTCTGCCGTCACGCTCTGCTCGGCGTACATCGGCAACGATACGAGCCTCCTGCATATAGCGGCGATCGTAGGACTTCCCGTGCTGGAAGTCTGCTGCTACGGGAGCGATCTGCCGCTCGACGAAAAGGCGATTCCTCGAAGCTACTACCCCTACCGCACCGCATCTGTTATCGTGCAGCCCGCGAGGGCTTTGGCGGACTGCGCCGAGGAGCCGCGCGATGCTTACGGCTGCAAGCACATAGAGGAAGCACACTGCATCGCCTCGATCGAGCCGCAGACGGTGTTGGAAGCGTATCATTTGCTGCTGCAGCAGGTGAAAGAGGGAAGACGAGAGCCGGTCTTCGTCGCGGAAGAAGCGTGACGGAGAAAAGGGACAGGGAGGTGCTGCGGCGATGGATATGCCTTTTGATGAAAGAATCTATGCGGAAATGGTAAGCCTCTTCGATGACAAGATGCCCGGGGATGTGCTGCTCGTCCAGATGGATGCCGTGTGGGAAGCGCGTTTCCGACAGGATCATGCAGACTTCACATTTCAATCGACGTCATGGGAAGCGCTCTTTCCGGAAGCGTGGTATGGCCGTTTTGCTTTGATCGTGCTCGCACCCGGCATCGAAGAACTGCATGAACCGGAGAGCGTTCTGTGTGCATTGCAGGACTTTCTCGTAGAGGGAGGATCTGTCATCGTACCGTTCCGCAACGCCCGGCATTGGAGCGTTTTTCGTTCGTGGCTTGCGGGCGAGCTGCGCTATGGAAGCAATCCCCTGCTGGCAGGAAATGGACGTCTGCTTTCTTTCGTCGAGATTCAGCGGCTCGTGAAGTTGGCGCATTATGAAGAACTCGCCGTATGCAGTGTTGTGGAGGAAGGCGATGCCGAAACGCTTCGCTTGCTGCAAGTCTGCGGCGCGGCAAATGAGCGGCGAGACCTCGAAACCTTGTGGTGGATCACTCGTTGGTCTGCTTTTTCATGGAAAGTTTTACGCCTCAAGGCGCACTATACCGATGCGGAGCGCCGCCTCTTGGCGCGTCTGCTGCATAGATTGGAGAACGGCATCGAAGCGGCGGAAACTGTCGAAGCTCTGCGACGCTTGCTCGCTGAGAGCAGAATCGACGGCGGCTACCTCGAAGAATTTGTCCGGAATACGGCGGGAGATGCCGACTCCGTGTGCGACATCCTGCGAAAGGAGGAGCTGCTTCGATGAACGAAGACGCGAAGAAGATCGCCTTCATCTCATGCGTGAACGATGAGGAGATGTATGCCGAGTGCGTGCGCTACCTCAGGCATCTCGATCTGCCGCAGGGCGTTTCGGCCGAGCTTGTTCCCGTGCACGGCGCACCGTCGATGGCGGCGGGCTACGAGGCGGCGCGGCGGGCATCGTCGGCACAGTATAAGGTGTATCTCCATCAGGACATCTTGCTGACGGAAAAAAGAATCATCTTCCGGCTATGGGAAATTTTTCGTGAGAAACCAGAGGTGGGGCTTATTGGTCTCACAGGCTGTCGCCACATGTCGCCCGATGGCGTATGGTGGAATGCGAAAGAATGCTATGGCTCGGTTTGGCAGATCCGCGATCCTGAGGCGATGGATCTGTTGGAGCAGCGTCCTGTACCGGATGCAGGAATCGAAGCAGAGGCGCTCGACGGCATCTTCCTGGCGACGCAGACGGATGTGCCGTGGCGCGACGATCTCTTCACGGGTTGGCACTTTTATGATATTTCGGCTTCCATGGAGTATCGGCGGCGCGGCATGCGCCTCATGATCCCGCATTTTGAAAAGCCGCCGTGCATCCATGAGACGGGGCGCAAGCGCCTTGACGACTCCTGGGAGACGGCGAGGCAGGTCTTTCTCGCCGAATACGGAAAAGAATTGCAGCATGGCTGAGAGGGGGGAGCGCAGATGAAGAAAATGACGCGGCGGAATGACCTTGCGTTTTATCGCGGCAAACGCGTGCTTTTGACGGGGCATACGGGCTTCAAGGGGATATGGATCTCGAAACTGCTGCTCGGCGCGGGAGCGCATCTTACAGGATTTTCGCTCGCTTCGCCGACGGTGGACGGCGCACGGCTCTTTGAGAAGCTGAAGCTGGCGGATTCCATGCGTTCGATCGAGGGCGATGTGCGCGATCTCGCATCTCTTCGCGCGGCCTTTCGCGAGGCTCGTCCCGAGATCGTCGTGCATCTTGCGGCGCAGCCGCTCGTGCGCGAGAGCTATCGTACGCCCGTCGAGACGTATGCTGTGAACGTCATGGGAACGGCACATGTCCTCGAATGTGTGCGGGAAAGCGATACGGTCCGTTCTTTTCTCAATGTGACGACGGACAAGGTCTACGAGAACAAGGAATGGGAATGGGGCTACCGCGAGGACGAGCGGCTCATGGGCTTCGACCCGTACTCGAACAGCAAGAGCTGTGCGGAGCTTGTGACGGCGAGCTACCGCCAGAGCTTCTTCGCGGATGGCGGCGTGCGCATCTCGACGGCGCGCGCGGGCAATGTCATCGGCGGCGGAGATTTCTCGCCCGAGCGCATCGTGCCCGACTGCATACGCGCGGCGAGCGAAGGACGCGCCGTCGTCCTTAGGAATCCCGCATCGACGCGGCCCTATCAGCATGTCTTGGAGCCTCTCTCTGCGTATTTGCGCATCGCGCACGCGCAAGCAAGCGATGCGTCGCTCGCCGGAAGCTACAACGTCGGGCCTGCGGACTCCGACTGCGTGACGACGGGCGATCTGGCCGAGCTCTTCTGCCGCGCTTGGGGCGAGGGCGCTTCGTGGCGTGCTGAGGAGGAGTGCGCCGCGCCGCACGAGGCGGGCTTCCTGAAGCTCGACTCCTCACGCATCAAGGCGCGTCTCGGCTGGCAGCCGCGCTGGCACATCGAGGAGGCGATCGCGCATACTGTCGATTGGGCGAAATCATGGCGGGCGGGCGAGGACGTCGGTGACGTCATGGAGGCGCAGATCGCCGCCTATTTCGAGGAGGCGGAGGCGTGAAGCGGCAGGATGAGTGCTTGGAAAAGGACGCAGCACGGGGGGGAGAGAGCGATGAAGGCGGCGGGAAGGCCGCTGAGTCCATCTTCGCGTCCGCCGCCGCGCCGCGACCGTGCCTGCAGCCTGTTTACATGCGCCGCTTCGTCTGCGATGGCAGGCGATGCGGCTCGCTCTGCTGCTGTGCGAAGTGGGGCGTCGCGCTCGATGCGGCGACATTGGCGCGCTATGAGGGGCGGCCGGAGCTTCTGCACGAATTGAAAAAAGGCTTGGAACGCAGCGAGGCAACGGGCGGCTGGATCATGCGCCACGAAGATGGTCGCTGCGTTTTTTTGCGCGAGGATGGGCTTTGCTCGCTGCACCGACGCTTCGGCATCGGCGCGATCTCCGACGTCTGCGCCGAGTACCCGCGCAAGATGCACGAGGTCGGAGATACGCTTGACCGCGCCCTGTGTCTGAGCTGTCCCGTGGCGGCAGAGGAAGTCTTGTTCACCGAAGAGCCGCTGGCATTCGAGTGGGTGGAAGTCGCCGCGCCGCGCCCCGCTTATGTTGATCGCATGCCGCTTGGCACACCGTTGTCGGCGGCGGTCTTCCGCAGCCTGCAGCTTGCAGGAATCGCGCTCTTGGCCGAGCGACGCCTCTCGCTCGACGCGCGTCTCGCGGCGCTCGGCCTCCTGCTCGCGCGCGCCGAAGCGTATGTCGAGCAGGGGGCGGCGGAAGATCTGACAAGGGACGCCGCCGCCATCGCCGATGCCGCCGCAGGGGAGGCAAAGGCTCTTCTCGCGGCGAATCCCTTCGATGCAGCGCTGTATCTGGGATTCTTCCAACGGCTCTTTCCTGCTCTGGCACAGGCGACGGAAGACGATTTGCCCGAAACGGCGGCGTATTTAGCGAGGATTCGCAGAGCCTTCGGCGAAGGGGACGGCGACGCAGCGAGCGGGCGAGGAGCTGTGGAAAAGAAAAGCGTCTGCGCTGCCCTTGCGGAGCGGCGCAGACGCTATGGAGAGAGAATCCTTTCAAAGCACGGCAATGCCTTGGAAAACTGGCTCGTTAACGAATTTCTGATCGGACGCTACCCTCTGACGGGCGGCACGAGTTTCCTGGCAAACTATGAAGTGTTCGTCGTGCTTTACAAGATGCTGGAGTTTCTGCTGCTTGCGGACCCTGCGCTTGATGAAGGGGGAGTATCTGCGCTACAGGTGATGACGGATGCGACCGAAAAGGATGTCGAAAGTGTGGGGCAAGATGAGCGGACAAAGCGGAGTATTCTAGCTGCCGCAGGTTGGCTTGCCGTGCGCACGAATCATTTCCCTGGCTATATCGACGCGCTGGCGGAAAAGATCGCCCGCCTGCTGCCCGAAGATCGTCTGCTCAGCCTGCTCGACGGGAACTTTTGACGCCGTCTGACGGCTATGTGCATGGACGTCTATGAGGATGGAAGAGGCTGTTGGTGCTGTCGCACATAAATCATGTGCGGCAGCTTTTTTCGTGCACAAAAAAATACCTCCGCTCTAGTAAAAGGGCGGAGGCGGGTGTAAACTACACGCACAAACGTCCACTTTGTGGACGTTTGTGCGCCGCTCTTAATGAAAGTTACCCAATCAGTCTGCGCCCTTCGGGCTTGACTTCTTGGACTTTCATAGTAAAACAGACTTATGAAAATCTCCATCGAGGCTGCCTGCAGGATGTGAAGGCAATCTGCAAGCAACATCGTTTGAGCTATTCACATTTCGACCAGCCGCAATAGGTGCAGGTCACGCAGTTGCCTTCGGGGCGCAGGGTGTGGCGCTTGCATTCGGGGCATTCTTTGTTGATCGCCTTGTCGTCGCTCTTGTCCTTGTATTTCGCCGTCTCGTCCTTTTGGCATTCGTTGTAGATTTCGGCGAGAGCCGTGCCGATGGCACTGCCGCACGAGAGCGAGATGTCTTTGCGTCCGCTGCGGATCAGGGCTTGGCAGGCGGAGCAGCGGCTGACGGTCAGCTGCTTGATGATGTCCTTGACGCGCACGCCCGAGCGCAGTGCGAGAGAGGTCAGGCGCGTGATCGTCGCGATGTTCGACTGACAGCCGCCCGAGGTGTTCGTGAAGAGCTCGAAGACGTCGCCGTCGGAGGTCTTGTTGACCGTGATGTACATCTTGTCGACGCACGACGTATGACGAAGGAGCGTCACACCTTCGAGCCGCGCGATGTTGTCGCGGCGGCGTGGACGCACGGTGTCGTAGGCGATTTCCTGCTCGGCGGCTTCCTTGACGCCGAGGATGTTGCCGCGCTTGCAGCCGTCGCGGAAAACCGTGATGCCCTTGCAGCGCGATTTCCATGCCGCGAGGTAGATGTTCCTGATGTCGGCGGGCGTCGCTGCGTGCTTCAAGTTCACCGTCGAGGAGATGGAGTTGTCGACGTACTTCTGCATGGCCGCCTGCAGTTCGACGCGGTGCAGGTAGGGCACGTCGTGGCTCTCGATGACCCACGGGAAACGCTTCTTGATGTCCTCGTTCGTGAGGTCGTGCGGCAGCTTGTGATAGTCGAGCAGATCGCTGACGGAGTGTGCGTAGACGCGGAAGGAGCCGCTTCCTTCCTCCATCTTGTGCGTCGTGCGCTCGTAGCTGATCTGATAGAGAGGCTCGCAGCCGCCCGAGAATACGCCCATGAGGAGCGAGATCGTGCCCGTCGGCGCGATGGAAAGAAGCGTGCCGTTTCTAAGGCCGTACTCTTTGATCTCGGCGTAGACCTCGGGCGCTTCCTCGGCGAGACGTTGGATGAGCGGCGATTTCTTCGTCTTTTCCCAGTCGTATTTGCCGAAGGCGCCCTTTTCTTTCGCGAGAGCGGCGGAAGTGCGTGCGGCTTCCGTGAACATCGTGCGCAGCACGCCTTGGATGAAGTCGCAGCTCTCGCGGCTTCCGTAGGCGAGCTTCATGGCGACGAAGGCGTCGGCGACGCCGAAGAGCCCGAGTCCGACGCTGCGCCAATCGCGGATGCACTGACGGTTTTCTTCCAAAGGCTGCGTGTCGAAGCCGTAGTCGAGCACTTCGTCGAGCGCACGCACGGCCGTCTGGATGGCGGCGCGGAACTCCTCTTCTGCAATATGCGGCGCATCGCCGAACTTGTCCTCGATGAAGGAATAGAGGTTGAGGCTCATGAGGTTGCATGAGTTGTAGGCATTGCCGCCGAACTCGCCGCAGGGGTTCGTGACCTCGATCTTGTATTCGTCGTAGCCCGAGAGCAGCGTGTAGTCGTTGAGCCTGTCCTTGAAGAGTGCGCCGGGATCGCCCCAATCCCACTGCGTCTGACAGTATTCATCGAAGAATTCGGCGGCGCGGATCGTCCGGCGGATCTTTTCGCCCGTCGCCTCGACGTCGAAGGTCAGTTCGTATTCGGCATCGTCGATGACGGCCTGCATGAAGGCGTCGGAGAAGAGGATTGAGAGGTTCATCGAGGCGAGTTTCTCGTTCTCTTGCTTCATGTGCAGGAATTCGTAGATGTCGGGATGCTCCGAGTCGAGCGCGACGAGCATCGCGCCGCGTCTGCCGTTTTGGCTGATGACTTCGCCCGTCGTGTTGAAGATCTTGAGGAAGGATACAGCGCCCGTCGAGCTGCGCGCGACGTTGTTCACGCGGCTGTCCTTGGGGCGCAGGCCGCTGATGTTCACGCCGATGCCGCCGCCGTAGGAGAAGATCTTGGCAATCTGCTGGTTGACGGTGAAGATGGACTCGATGTCGTCCGTCGGCGACGGCATGATGTAGCAGTTCGACAGGCTGCTCTTGAACTTGCCCTTCGCGCCTGCTGCGTAGAGCGTGCGCCCCGCGGGCGAGAGTGCGCCATCTTCAAGGTAAGCGCGCATCTTTTCGCGCACCTCGGGCGAGAAGATGCCTGCCACGCGCTCGATGAACTCGTGCGGCTCTGTCTCTCCCGCATGATAATATTTTGCCTGCAGGATGCTCCTGCCGATTTCCGTGTCAAACCACTTTTCCAATGATGTGCCTCCTAATAATATGTGCTCGTTTTAAAAACGCTAGCGTCTATTATAGAATAAAGAGTATCTGTTGGCAAATAAAAAATGCCGGATTTTCGCCTGAAAAACTAGATATTGTTGTTTTGCGGAAAGATTACTGGCATATCTTGATGATTTTCTAGCATTTCTTCTAAGGGTATGAACAGGGGATGCCGCCTTCCTGCCTGCAGCAAATGGAAGCGACGGGCAGGGAAAAGGAGTCGGCAGAGAGAATCTTTGCCTAGGGAAGCGCTGAATTTATCAGTGATTCCCTAGAATGGGAGGCGGAATCATGCTTGTGTTGAAATCTCTTGCGTATTTCCTTCTGGCCGGATTGTTCGAGATCGGCGGCGGCTATCTGATCTGGCAGTGGCTGCGAAACGGCGCGAGTCTTTGGTATGCTTTTTTCGGCGCGGTCATCCTGATCCTTTACGGCGTCGTGCCGACGCTGCAGCCCGAGGGCAGTTTCGGGCGCGTCTACGCCGCTTACGGCGGCGTCTTTATCGTATTGTCGCTCCTCTGGGGCTGGCGCGTCGACGGCATTGCGCCCGACCGCTTCGACATCATCGGCAGCGCCATCGCGCTCGCGGGCGTCGCTGTCATCATGTACGCGCCGCGCTGAAAGAGAAGGGCAGTTCCCCTCGACGAATGTGTCGAGGGGAACTGCCCTTCTTGCTGTTTGAGATGCCTTTGTTTTTGTCAGAACGCCCACTTGACGGATGCGCCGCCCGTGATGCCCTTGCGCTTGCCCTGCCAGCCATTGAGGTGGAGGTCGTAGCTTACGCGGCTGTTCTCGGGCGAGAAGCGGTAGCCGAGTTCGAGCATGTAGCTCGATCCTTTGAGCGAGGGGCTGGGTGCGGCGTCGCCGCCGATGCTTGCGCGTGCTTCACCGTCAAATTCGTACTCCCAGGCAAGGCCGGTGTAGAATTCGCCTTGCTGTTGATCCTTTTGGCTGTAGCGGAAGCCAAGGCGCAGACGGTGCGAGTCGACAGATGCGAAGTCGTAATCGTCACCCGAAGAGAGTTTCACCGACATGCCGTTCTGGTGCGACCAGAAGTAGCGGGCATAAGCGTCGATGGCGGAGTCTTTTTTCAGCTCGACGGTTTTGCCTATGCCGAGGTGAATGCCGTAGTAGGTGTTCGAGCCGTCGTAGTTGGCGTCGCTTGAGCCGTGGAGCTGATAGTCGCTCGTGGCGCGCCCGCCGCGCACGGAACCTTCGAGCCAGAGCCCGTCTTTCTGCGTGAGTTTTCCGAGGACGCCGATGCCGAGGTAGCCGATCGTGCCGCTGCCGTGCGCACCGTTGTCGAGGTAGGAGTCATAGGAGCCGCGCCCGTATTCGACGAAGGGGCTGAAGAGACGCTTTGCGCCGTCCTTCATCTCGTCCTCACGCGCCCAGCCGACACCGAGGCTCCAACCCTTTGAGTCAACGTGGGAGCCGCTCTCGACGCGCATCGTGTTTGCGCCTACGCCTGCCCAGAGCTGATAGGATGCGTTGTCTGAGACTGCCGTCTTTCGCTGTGCACTCTTGTCGGACTTCGCGGAGCTGCCTGCATCGGCGCGGAGCGCCGTTTCGGCCGCCGATATGCCGCTTTCGACGATGTAATCCGCGCCTTGGTTGACAAGGTTCGAAAGTCCTGCACGCGTTTCTACCGGAGACTTTGCATCGTCGCCGAGACCTGCCTGTGTGACGGTCGCGGTCAGTTCGCCAGTGTTTTCCTTCTTGATTTCGTAGGTATAGCGGCGTGCCATGCCCTGCTTGCCTTCGATCTTGTTTTCGATCTTGTCGTCGGTCGTGAGATCACCGCCGGCGGTCTTCATGAGCAGGAGCTTGTCGCCTTTTTTGAGCTTCGGCGCATCGCCTCTGCGATCGACGCCGATGTTCAGCCCGCGAATGTCCTTCGTCGTCGTGCCAAGCTTCAAGAGGGGCGTCGTGTTGCCTGCCGTCAGTTCGTCGGTGTGGAAGTGGAGGTTCTGCACGCCTGCGAAGTTCTGCACCTCGGACGGCTTGTAGACGGCGAGCGTGTTGCCCGTGCCGTTGGTCGCCGAGCCGCCATAGACCATGCCTGTGACGCGTGCGCCCTTGAGGTTGATCGTGTTGTTCTTCGTCACGCTGCCGAATCCGCCGTAGATGTTGGCGGCGCTCGTGCCTGCACCGAGGTTCACGGTGTTGCCCGAGGCCTCGCCGTTTGCGGCGTAGCCGCCGTAGAGCGTGCCCGTGAGCGTGCCCGCCGTGTAGTTGACGGTGTTGTTCAGGCTGTTGTTTTGCTTGTCGGCGGCGGCTTTTGTGCCTGTGCCGCTCGTCCAGCCGCCGTAGACGTTCGTATAGGACTTGCTCGCATCATCGAGCGTGAGCGTGTTGTCCTGCGTCGTGTTGCCCGCCTTGGAGCGGCCTGCCCATGTATCTGCGCCGTAGGTCGTCGTTTTCGTCGAGCCTTTGACGGTATAGCCCTCGTAGACGAGCTTTGTGACGGTGCTGCCCGACTTGACGACGTCGATGTTTGTCTCCATCGTGGCGTCGGTGTTCAGCTCGGATTTCACGGCGTCGCCCGTGCGACCGTTGGTGTTGATGCCGGCGGCATTTTCCATGAGCGTCTTTGGCGTCTCGCTTGCCGCGCCCGTCGCTGTGAGGTTCGTCCAATCGACATCGGTCGCCGCGCCGCCCGTGACTTGGAGCATGGGATTCGCATCGGCGTTCGTCGTATCGAAGGTCAGCTTCTGGAAGCCCGAGATGCTGCCCGCCTTGTTGTTTGTTCCTGTGACGTTGAGCGTGTTGCCCGTGCCGTTTGCGGCAGAGCCGCCTTTGAGTGCGCCTGTGACTTGCGCGTTGCCCTTGAGGTTGACGATGTTGTTGTTCGTCGTCGCGCCGTCGCCGCCTGTGACAGAGTTGACAGTGGCATTGGCGAGGTTGACGGTGTTGTTCGAGGCTTCTGCCGCTGCCTTGCCGCCGATGATATTCTGTACAGTTGCGCCCGCTTCAACGGTGACGGTGTTTTCCGTTGCTTTGCCGCCCGCCGCTTCGGTATAGCCGCCGTAGAGCGTATTTGTGACGTTTGCCGAGCCTTTGACGGTGACGGTGTTTTTGTAGCTGTTGTCTTTGTCCGTCGCCGTCGAGCCGGAGCCGCTTGTCCAGCCGCCGTAGACGTTCGTATGTGTGCCGCTCGCGATTTCGATCGTGTTTTCACGCGTCGAGTTGCCCGCCTTGGAGCGGCCGCCGAAGGTGTCTGTGACAGCGCCTTCCGTGACGGTCGTCGCCTGCGTCACGCCCTTGAACTGGTAGCCCTCGTAGGTGATCTCGGTGATGCGTGTGCCTGTCTTGCGGACGTCGATGTTCGTCTCGGTCGTTTCTCCCGTCTCAGATTTTGCTGCACCCGTATAGCCCGTGAGGTTGATGCCGTGCGTGTTCTTTAGGAGCGTGAGCGGTTTCGCCGCTGTGCCCGATGCTTTGAGGTTCGCCCAGTCGACATTGGTTCCGGCAGCGTTCGTGTCCTCAAGCATCGTGTCGTCTTTGGCAAGGCCAGTCGCGTCGAAGTTCATCTTTTGGATGTTTTCGATGCTGCCCGCTTTGTTGTTCTTGCCTTTGACGTTGAGTGTATTGCCTGTGCCGCTTGCCTGCGAGCCGCCTTTGAGTGCGCCTGTGACCTGCGCGCTGCCGTTGAGATTGACCGTGTTGTTGTTCGTCGTCGTGCCGTCACCGCCTGTGACAGAGTTGACGGTGGCGTTGGCGAGGTTGACGGTGTTGCCCGAGGCTTCACCCGATGCTGCCTTGCCGCCGATGATGTTGGCGGCGAGGTTTTTCTCAACGGTGACGGTGTTGCCCGTCGCTTTGCCGTCGGCGACTTCGGTCAGACCGCCGATGACATTGCCTGTGGCGGTCGCTGCGCCTTTGACGGTGGCTTTGTTGTTCGTGCTGTCTTTTTGCTTGTCTGCAGCCGCCTCTGAGCCTGCGCCGCTCGTCCAGCCGCCATAGATGTTCGTATGGCTGCCGCTATCGACGGTGAGTTCGTTCTCCGTGGTCGTGTTGCCCGCCTTGGAGCGCCCGCCGTAGGTGTCTGTGCCCTCGGTCGTCGCGGTCGTTTTTCCCTTGAACTGATAGCCTTGGTAGGTGATGTCCGTGGTAAGGGTGCCTGTTTTTGCAACGTCGATGTTGTACTCCGTTGTTCCGGCTTCGTTGATCTTGGACTTCACCGTGCCGGCGGTGTAGTTCGAGAGGTGGATGCCGTTCGTGTTCTTGAGGAGCGTCGTACGGTTGACCGAGGTGCCGCTGGCGTCAAGGGTATTCCAGTCGAGGTTTGTTGCGCCGCCTGTGATATTCAGCAGGGGATTGGCTGCTGTCGCACCCGTTGTGTCGAAGTGCAGCTTCTGGAAGTTTGAGATGCTTTGCGCCGAGTTCGTGCCTTTGACGTTCAGCTTGTTTTCCTCGCCTGCCGCGCCGGGCGTACCCGTGCCGCCTTTGAGTGCGCCGTTGATGGTCACGCCGCCGTTCAAGTTGACGATGTTTTTCTTCGTTGTCGCGCCTTCGCCGCCTTTGACATCGCCCGTAACGGTTGTGCCTGTAAGCGTGACTTCGTTGCCGTCTGCCGCGGTCGCACCGTGACCGCCCGTGACTGCACCTGTGGAGACTGCGCCGAGCGTGACTTTGTTTTCGTTCGCTGCGCCGCTCGTGGAGTAGCCGCCGCGCACATCGTTGAAGCCTGTGCCGCCTGTGGCGGTGACTTTGTTGCCAGAGACTTCGCCCGAGCCTGCGCTGTAGCCGCCGTAGACATTGTTGATCGTACCGCCGGAGATGTTCACAATGTTCTCTTTGACATGCCCTGTTCCAGTGGTTTTGTTGGCGATCCCGCCATAGAGGTCAGTGCTTACCGTGCCGCTTTTCACCGTGACGATATTTTTTTCAGCTTTTCCAGCAGCATTGTCCGTATAGCCGCCGTAGAGGTTGCCTGTCGTTGCGCCGTCGAGCGTGACTTCGTTCTCATAGCTGTTGTCTTTGTCTTCCGCAGTCGTACCCGAGCCTGCTGTCCAACCGCCATAGATGTTCGTATGCGTGCCGCTTGCAACGGTGATCTTGTTGTGGCGCGTGGAGTTGCCGCCGATGGAGCGACCGCCCCATGTGTTTGTCGTTCCGCCTTCGGTGACAGTCGTTGGTGCGGTCTGATGGGCGAACGCGTAGCCTTCGTAGGTGATGCTTTTGCTGTCTGAGGATTTGGCAAGGACGAGTTCCTTGTTTTCGTTCGTCTTGACAAGGCGAGCATTGCCGTCTGAGATCGTGATCGTGCCGCCGGTATTTTTCAGCAGCGTGCCTTTGCGCCCGTGTTCGCCGTTTATCTTGAGGTCGCTGAGACTATGGAGCGTTGTTCCGCCTGCATCGCTCAAGGTCAGGAAGGAATTGGACTGATTTACATGCGAATTGAAATAGAAGTTGATTTCGGCGAAATTGCTGATATTGGCGGCGCTCACATTGCCCTTGACGTTCAGCGTGTTGCCTGTGCGGTAGTCATTCCCGTAGGTGGTTCCGCTGCCACCGTTGATAATGCCGGTAATGCTTCCGCCGAAGGCGGCGTCTGCGCTGCCGATATTAACGATGTTATTCGTCGCATGACCGTTTAGAGAACGTCCGCCATCCACATTGCGTACCGAGCCGCCCGTGATATTGACCGTGTTGCCCGTTGCGTCGCCATGCGTAGAGAAACCGCCGTAGACATCGTGGCCCGCTGCGGAGCCGGCTGTGATGTTGACGATGTTCTTTACTGCTGCACCACTAGAAGCAACGCCGCCGTAAATATCACTGTTTAGAGTGCCGCCTGTGAGTGTGACGGTATTGTGCTCCGCTTTGCCTGTGCCGCTGGCATAGCCGCCGTAGGTTGTGCCGTGTACTGTGCCGCCGTTAACGTCGACGAAATTGCCTGTGACATCGCCGCCGCTGCTGCCCACAGAGCCGCCGGTCAGAGAACCGTTTACCGTACCGGCTTTCAATACAGCACGGTTGCCTGTGGCCTTGCCGCCAGCTGAGAGTGTCATGCCGCCAGTCATATTGTTCACGATGGACCCTGCACCATCGAGTGTGATCGTGTTCTCAATGCTGTGGTTCGTGGCATCTTCTCCTGTTGCCGTCGATCCTGTTCCGTCGGTTCGTCCACCATAGGCATTCCTGCCGGTATAGTTGCCGTTCAGCGTAACTGTATTTTTCGTTGTCGTGTTGCCGATGGTAGAGCGTCCACCCCATACTTCCAGTCCTTCTGAGCGTGTCTCAGTCGAATCTCTGAATTGATAGGCGTTGTAACCGATCTTGGTCGTTCCCTGTTTGTCGATGATGGTTTCTGTTTTTTCTGCCGTCAATTTCAGTGTGCCGCTGTATGAATTGATGGTAAGACCGGAAGCGTTCTCAATCAGCGTGCCGGACCCGCGCGGGACATCCTTTAACTTGAGGTCGCTCAAGCGCTCGATAGTCGTTCCATGGGAATCATTCAGAGTAAGCAAGGATTGGGTCGTATTCGTATAAGCGTTAAAGTTAAAATTGATTGTCGAGAAATTCTTGATATTGTGCGCTACGGCATTGGTATTGACATTGAGCGTATTGTTCGACACCTTGCTCGGATCGGTAGTATTTTGACCACCGAAAAGCGTGCCGTTGATCGCGTAGCCTGCCGCCATGGCGCCCGTGCCGTCACCGAGGTTGACGGTGTTGCCCGATACTTCTCCCGTGCCGCTGGAATAGCCACCGTAGATCCCGTTCAGGATGCCGCCCTTGATGGTGACGGTGTTGCCTTTCACATTGCTGTTCTCATCGGTATAGCCACCGTAGACATTTCCTGTGCCTGTGACGATGCCGCCTTCGATGAGCACTTCGTTCTCGAGCACGTCACCGCTCGCCTGATTTCCTGTCGTGCCGCCGTAAATACTTCCATGCACGTTGCCGCCCTTGAGCGTCGCCGTGTTTTTCTTGACGGTTCCTGTGCCGCCATCAGTCGCCATACCGCCGACCAAGTCGCCGTTGAGATGGGTACCGTTGAATGTGGCATGATTGTCCGTGACATTGCCACCGTTATTGGCAGCACCGCCGAAGATTCCGTCGGAGATTGATTGGTGCGGCGAGGTTGCCGGATCGACGAACACCTTGTTGCCCGTCACATTTCCCGTGCCGAACGTGAGACCGCCATACAGGTACTTGTTATAAGACAGGTTTTTGAAGGTCAGCGTGTTGTCTTTCACGTTGCCATTGTCATGCTCGTCCTTGATAAAACCTGCGGCTGTACCGAAAGCGGCTCCGCCTCCGGGGTGTTCGGCGTTATTGCTTGGTGCATGTGCATCGTCAATCTCCACATTTTGCCCGCTGACATCGGCAGCGCCCGCCGTTGATGGCGCAAGCAACGCGCCGCTGCCGAGGGCGAGGGCGACGAAAAGCGCCAGCGAATGGCGCGAAGATTTTTTGTTGAACATTATTTTCCTCCTCTGGGACTAAAAACCCAAGACTTTTGCATAAGATAGACTTTTGGATTCATTATAGCGATTTATCAGTATCTTGTCAAATTTTGTCCCCTTGCGCCCTTTTATTGCGGCTTCGGGCTTTTTTTGCTATACTGCTGTATTGAACTATATGAGTATGAAGGCAGACGGCGGCAGCTGTCTGTATTCGATAAGGAAAGCAGGGAAAGTTTTGGAGCAGAAGCGCAGTTATCGGCGCATCGGGATCCTCGTTGCCGTCTTGCTCGTCGCTGCAGTCGCGGCGGCTGCGGCGCATTTCTTCGGCAGCGGCCTCGTGCGCCGCACGACGGCGGACGGCATGATCGCAGGAAGTTCCGAGATCCACGTGATGATCTTGGGTGTCGATGAGCGAAAGGACGATGTGGGGCGAAGCGACACCTTGATGGTCGCGACGGTCGATCCCGAGAAGGGGACGGCGTCGTTGCTTTCGATTCCGCGCGATACGCGCGTCGCCATCGAGGGGGCAGGCTACGACAAGATCAATGCCGCTTACGCCTATGGCGGCTATGCGCTGACGAAGAAGACGCTTGAGCAGCTGCTTGACGTGCCGATGGACTATTATATCCTCATCGACGTGCATGCCTTCGAGCGCATCATCGACGCCTTGGACGGCATCGACATCGACGTGGAGAAGCGTATGTACTACGAAGACCCTTGGGATGACGACGGCGGACTCGTCATCGACATCTACCCGGGCATGCAGCACATGACGGGCGAGAAGGCGATCGAGTATGTGCGCTATCGTGACATGGAGGGCGACATAGGGCGCATCCGCCGCCAGCAGCGCTTCATGCGTGCGGTTCTGCAGAAGGTGACCTCGCCCGAGATCTTCGCGAAGCTGCCCGAGATCGTGAGCGAAGTGGCGAAGAGCGTCAAGACCGATCTCGACACGGGCGACATGATCAAGTTCCTGCAGATCATGAAGAAGGTGCAGGAAGACGGGCTGGCGGCGGAGATGGCGCCGGGCAATCCCGCTTGGTTCAAGGGCGTCAGCTATTGGATTCCCGACATCGTGGAGATCCGCCGCATGGCGGCGCGCGCGGCGGGCGTCCCGTTTGCAGGCGAGGCGGCGGAGCGCGCCGAGAGCTATGCGGCGAAGTACAAGGCGGACATGCCCGAGGGCTTCCGCTTCGACGACGCCGAGCCGCAGCAGGCGGGTGCAAAAACGACGGGTGAAGGTGCGGGTGCATCGGGCGAGAACGCGGCAAAAAAGAAGGAAGAGCCGACGAAGCCGCCCGCACCGAGTGCGGTCGCCGTCACGGTCGTCAATTCGAGCGGCATCACGGGCGCGGGAGCGGAGGTCGCGGCGATCCTGCAGGCGAAGGGCTTCGTCATCCGCAGCGTCGAGACGGGCAAGAGGAGCGACCGAGCGCAGACGACGATCACGGCGGGCGGCAGGACGGTCGACCTCTTCTACGGCATGCCGTTTCCATGCATCCTCATGGAGGGCGGCGCGAAGGACGAGGCGCTCGTGAACATCGGCAGGGATTATGTGAAGCGATAAAGTTATTTTGCAAATCATTGTTGTCAGGAAAGCACGGATGAAATAAAGGAAGCGCTGATAAAATGAGGTCGCTGAATTTATCAGTGATTCCTAAAGTCCCTCGCTGTGTGCAGATGGGGGCGAAACGTATGCGTGCGCCATGGGGAAAAGGGAGTTTTAGGTGAAGGCAGTCGGGCTTGCCAAATCGTTTGGCGTGAAAGAGATTTTTCATGATGTATCATTCGAGGTGCGTCGCGGCGAACGCGCGGGTCTTGTCGGCGCAAACGGCGCGGGCAAGACGACCTTGATGCGCTGCCTCCTGGGCGAGGAGGAGGCGGATGCCGGAAGCGTGCAGCTCGACGACGGCGCGGCGATCGGCTATGTCGAGCAGCAGGCGGCGTTCGGCGAGGGCACGCTCTACGAGGAGTTTCGTCGTGCCTTTGCCGACGTCATCGACCTCGGCGAGAAGAAGCGTGCATTGGAAAAGGAGATCGCCGCCGCATCGAGCGAGGAGAAGCTCGCACTCTACGGGCGCGTCGTCGACGAGTTCGAGCGGCTCGGCGGCTATTCGTTCGAGAGCCGCATCCGCCGCGTCGCCTTTGGCCTGGGCTTCACGGCGGAGGACTTCGAGAAAGATGTGCATCACTTCTCGGGCGGGCAGAGGACGCGAATATGCCTCGCGAAGGCGCTGCTGCGCGAGCCGGATTTCCTTTTTCTCGATGAGCCGACGAACCATCTCGACATCAAGATGATCGAGTGGCTCGAAGACTTCCTCTCAGAGTATGCGGGCGGCGTCATCATCATCTCGCACGACCGCTTCTTCCTCGACCGCGTGGCGACGCACATCCTCGATCTTTCGGGCGGCACGGTGACCGCGTACGCGGGAAATTACAGTTACTTCCAGAAGGTGCACGCCGAGCGGCAGAAGTCGCTGCTCGCCGCCTACGAGAAGCAGCAGGAGCACATCAAGCGCACGGAGGAGTACATCCGCCGCTACCGCGCGGGCATCAAGGCGAAGCAGGCGCGCGGGCGCGAGAGCCAGCTGCGCCGTATGGAACGCATCGTGCTGCCGGCGGAGAAGGCGAGCTTCAGCTACTTCGCCTTTCATCCGCCCGCTGAGTGCGCCGACCGCGTGGCGGAATTGGAGGATGTGACCTTCGCTTTTGGCAGCCGCACCGTGTTTTCGCATCTCTCCTTGCTTGTCCGCAAGGGCGACGGCATCGCCGTCGTCGGCCCGAACGGCGCGGGCAAGACGACGCTCCTGCGCGTGCTTCTGGGAGAGCTTGCGGCGCAGACGGGGCGCGTGAAGATCGGCAGCCGCGTGAAGATCGGCTACTTCTCGCAGCAGCATGAGGGGCTGAATCCCGAGAATACCTTGGTCGGCGAGCTCAACTACGATTTCGGCATCGCAGAGGACGAGGCGCGCAAGTACCTCGGCGCGTTCCTCTTCCACGGCGACGAGGTCTTTCGCCGCATCGGCGATCTCTCGGGCGGCGAGCAGGCGCGTCTGGCGTTCCTCAAGCTCATGCTCACGGGCGCGAACTTCCTCGTGCTCGACGAGCCGACGAACCATCTCGACATTCCTGCGCGCGAAGCGGTCGAAGAGGCGCTGATGGCATTTCCCGGCACGTTCGTCGTCGTCTCGCATGACCGCTACTTCCTCGACAAGGTCGCGAACACGACGGCGGAGCTGGCAGCGGGAAGTTTGCGCGAGTACGAGGGAAACTACAGCTACTACCGCATGAAGAAGGAAATCGAGGAGAAGGAAGCCGCCGAAGCCGCTGAGGAAAGGGCGGGCGGCGCGAAAAAGGCGGCAAAAAAAAGCACAACCTCCGCTATGCGGCGGGCGGCAGGTGCGGCATCGGATGTGTCGCCGATGCAGGCGGGTACTGCCGCAGGCGCGGCGAGCGGTGCAGATGCTTCTAAGACGGCAGAGGAAAGCGCTGCCGCCCGCAAGGAGCAGGAGCAGCGCCGCCTCGCATCTCTGTCGGACGCCAAGCGCACCGAGATGCTCGCACGCGCCGAGGCGGAGATCGCCATGGCGGAGGCGGAACTCAAGGGATTGGAGTTCGAGATGAATCGGCCCGAGGTGCAGGGCGATCCCGAAAAGAGCGCGGAAATCGCCGAATTGTATGCGGCGAAGGAGCAGGAGATCGAGGAGCGCTACGCGCGTTGGGAAGCGCTCGCCGACTAGGGAAATGCCCGCGGCGAGACTGAGCCTTTGCGCGGAGCGAAGCGCAGGAAGGAAAAGAGCCGCCAAGGGACAGGAGGTGCAGCATGGAAACGCTCGAAGGGACGGCACAAAGCGTCGTCTTTGCCGCGCCCGAGGGGGGCTTCACGGTCTTTCGCCTGCGGCCATCGGGGCGGCGCGGACTCGTGACGGTGACGGCGAACGCGCCCGCACCGCTCGTGGGGCAGGAGATTGCGCTTTCGGGCGAGTGGGTGCAGCACCCGCGCTTCGGTGAGCAGTTCAAGGCGGCGACGCTTCGCGTTTCTGCGCCGACGAGTCTCGCGGGCATCGAGCGCTTCCTTGCGTCGGGCGCGATCGCGGGCGTCGGCGAGGCGATGGCGCACCGCCTCGTGCAGAAGTTCGGCAAGGAGACGCTTGAGATCATCGAGAAGAAGCCCTCGCGCCTCACCGAGGTCGCGGGCGTCGGCAAGAAGACGGCAGCGAAGATCCACGCTTCCTACATGGAGAAGGAAGAGCTAAGAGAGATCATGCTGTGGCTCGAAATGCATGGCGTTTCGGGCGCGTACGCCGCACGCATCTTCGAGACGTACAGCTCCTTTGCCATCGAGGTCATGGAGAAGCATCCGTACCGTCTGGCACGCGACATCGCCGGCATCGGCTTTTTGACGGCGGATGCGATTGCCAAGAGCGCAGGGATCGCCGAGGACAGCAAGGAACGCATCGAGGCAGGGCTAGGCCATGCGCTCCTCACCGTCTCCCAGCAGGGGCATTGCTGCATCCCTGCGCCCGCTTTGACGGAGCGTGCGGCGAAGCTCCTCGGCACGCCGACGGAGGAGGTGCGCGAGGTCTTGAAGGAAGCCTTGGCCGCCGAACGGCTCGCCTTCGAGGAGGTCGGCGCGGAGACGCTCATCTATCCGCCGTGGCTCTACCGCGCGGAGAAGCGCACGGCACAGATGCTTTTCTTCCTGCAGCAGAAGGCCGCCGTGCTGCCCGCAGAAAGGGCGGCGGCCATCGTCGCCGACTGGGAGCGGGCGGCGGGCATCACGCTCGCCGCAGAGCAGCAGCAGGCTGTCGCCGCCGTGCTCGACCATGCGGTCTTTGTGCTGACGGGCGGCCCGGGCACGGGCAAGACGACGGTCGTGCGCGGCATGATCGCAGTTCTTGAGAGCCAGGGGCTCTCCGTGCTCCTCGGTGCGCCGACGGGACGCGCGGCGAAGCGGCTCGCAGAGGCGACGGGGCGCAAGGCGGAGACGGTGCATCGGCTTCTGGGCGCACAGGGCGGCATAGAGGCCGACGGCTCGCCCGTATTCGAGAAGGACGCGGACGATCCTCTGGACGCCGACGCCATCATCCTCGACGAGGTGTCGATGATGGACATCGTGCTCATGGAGCATTTCCTTGAAGCCGTGCCCGAGGGCGCGCGCGTCATCCTCGTCGGCGATGTCGACCAGCTTCCTGCCGTCGGCCCCGGCGCCGTCCTCAAGGACATCCTGCGCTCGGGCGCTGTGCCGAGCGTGCGCTTGAAGGAAGTCTTTCGCCAGAGCGGCGAGGGAACGATCGTCCTGAACGCGCACGCGATCAATCGCGGGCGCATGCCGCAGTTCGCTGTTGGCGGCGATTTCGAGTTCCTGGAGATGCCCGACGAGGAGACGGCGGCGCGGCGCATCGTCGCGCTGTGCCGCGAGGAGCTGCCGCGCGAGGGATTTTCCGCTCTGGACGCGGTGCAGGTACTGTCGCCCATGCACCGCACGCCGTGCGGCGTCGACAATCTGAACCGCCTCCTGCAGGCGGCGCTCAACCCGCCCGCGCCCGAAAAGGCGGAGTTTCGTAACAGCACGCTCACGCTGCGCGTCGGCGACAAGGTCATGCAGACGAAGAACGACTACACGAAGGGCGTGTTCAACGGCGATATCGGCTTCATCCGCGAGGTGTCGGCGGACGGCGTCAAGGTGCGCTATTCCGACGAACTGACAGCGGACTACGAGCCGAATGAACTCATGATGCTCACGCTCGCCTACGCCATGAGCGTGCACAAGAGCCAGGGCAGCGAGTACCCCGTGATCGTCCTGCCGCTCGTCGCTGCGCATCACATCATGCTGCAGCGCAATCTCCTCTATACGGCGGTGACGCGTGCGAAGAAGAAGGTCGTGCTGCTCGGCTCGAAGGCGGCTGTCTTCACGGCGGTATCGAACGATAGGACGCGCAGGCGCTACACCTTGCTCGCCGAGAGGCTTGCGGGCGCGGGCGGCGAGAGTCCGCTGCTCTCGTGAGGGGCGCGGCATGGCTCGCCGCCTTGGCGGACGCCGTATCTTCCGTCGTCTTTCCCGCACGCTGCCCGGCCTGTGGCGCTTACTGCGAGAGGCGCGGCGGCTGGTGTGCGCCATGTCTTTCGCGCACGGTGCGCCCGCACCGCCTTGCACTTTCGGCAGAAGCGCTCGCCGCGCTCGATGATGCGTGGGCGGTCGGCTTCTACGGCGGCGCACTCGGCACGCTCATTCGTGACCTCAAGTATCGCGGCAGGCGCGGCGTCCTGCCCTATATCCACGCGGCTCTGGCGGCGGCGAAACTGCCGGAGCAATTTCTTGTCGCCGACCTTGCTGTCTATGTGCCTCTCCATGAAGCGCGAGAGAAGGAGCGCGGCTTCAATCAGGCCGAGCTGATCTTCGCCGAGTGGCTCAAGGCGAAGGTCATCCCCGTACGCCCCTTGCTGACGCGAATGCGCTCGACCGTGCCGCAGTACGGCTTGGGCGAGAAGGAGCGCAGGAAAAATGTGCGCGGCGCGTTCTCTCTCTCCGAGGCGGGGAAAGGCGGCGCGGGAGAAATCGCGGGGAAAAGTATCGTGCTGCTCGACGACATCCTGACGACGGGGGCGACGCTCACATCCTGCGCCGCCGTGCTGAAAAAGGCGGGTGCAGGCTCTGTGTATGCACTGGCGCTGGCGAGCGACCGAAGCTAGAATAGGGATGCTTGCATCGTGTTGATGCATGATTCAGCTGCGCAAGCATACAAAAATGCCCCATCTGCCGCATTTTGCGGCGGATGGGGCATTTTGCATTTATGTGTTTGTGCGAGAGCTTATTCGGGAACCTTCGTCATAAGCTCTAGGCTGTGCTCCTCGTTCATCGTGCGGCACATCTCGATGAAGGTGTCGAGCGGCACATCTTTGAGCTGCTCGTTCGTGCCGCGCACGTTGATGGAGACGGTGTTTTCCTCGGCTTCCTTGTCGCCTAAGACGAGGATGTAGGGATCCTTGTAGTGCTTGAAGCCCTTGATCTTCTCACGCATGTTCTTGTCGGCGTAGTCGACCTCGAAGCGCACGCGGCTCTTGAAGAGCTTCTGCGCGACCTTCTTGGCGTAGTCGTTGTGCTCGGGGCGGATCGGCACGATGCCGACCTGCACGGGGCTGAGCCAGAAGGGGAATGCGCCCTTGAAGTTTTCGATGAGGACGCCGATGAAACGCTCCATCGAGCCGAAGATGGCGCGGTGCAGCACGACGGGCTGCTTGTGGCTGCCGTCCTTGGCAATGTACTTAAGGTCGAAGTTCTGCGGCAGCTGGAAGTCGAGCTGCAAGGTGCCGACCTGCCACTCGCGGCCGAGCGCGTCTTTCATCTTGAGGTCGATCTTCGGGCCGTAGAAGGCGCCGTCGCCCTCGTTGACCTCGTAATTGCCTTCGCCGTACTTGCGATCGAGGATCGCCTTGAGCTCTTTTTCCGCGACGTTCCAAGTCTCGATGTCGCCCATAAAGTCGTCGGGGCGCGTCGAAAGCTCCGCCTTGCAGCTCATGCCGAGCGTCGAATAGATCTCGTCGGCGATGTCCATGATGTCGCCCATCTCAGCGGCGATCTGGTCTTCCATGAGGAAGGTGTGGTCGTCGTCCTGGCGGAAGAGCTGCACGCGGAAGAGGCCGTTGAGCTCGCCCGACTTCTCCTTGCGGTGGATGACGTCGACCGTGTTGTAGCGGATCGGCAGATCGCGGTAGGAGCGCGTCTTGCGCTGGTAGATTTTGATGGCGTTCGGGCAGTTCATCGGCTTGATCGCGAAGGTGTCGTCCGCTTCGATGTCGCCGTCCGCGCCCGGAATCAGGAACATGTTTTCCTTGTAGTGCGCCCAGTGGCCGCTCGTGACCCACAGGCGCTTGTTGTTGATGACGGGCGCGGAAACTTCCTGATAGCCGTGCGCCTCGTGGATGCCGCGCCAGAATTCCAGCAGCGCGTTGAAGAGCTTCCAGCCGCGCGGCAGCCAGTAGGGCATGCCGGGCGCCGTCTCGTCGAACATGAAGAGGTCGAGCTGCGGCCCGATCTTCTTGTGATCGCGCTCCTGCGCGTCCTTGATGAACGCGAGGTGCGCCTTGAGCTCCTCCTTCGTCGGGAAGGCGTAGGCATAGATGCGCGTGAGCTGGTCGCGCTTCTCGTCGCCGCGCCAGTAGGAGCCGGACATGGAGCGAAGCTGCCAGGCGACAGACAATAGTGCGGCGGAATTCTCGACGTGCGGCCCACGGCAGAGGTCGACGAAGTCATCGCCCGTGCGGTATGTCGTGAGGATCTCGTCGTCGGGCAGATCCTCGATGAGTTCGACCTTGAACTTTTGATTCTTGAAAAGTTCGAGCGCATCCTTCTTGGAAATCTCCTCGCGCTTCCAATCTTCCTTGCGCTTCAAGATTTCCTTCATCTTCTCTTCGATGGTCTTGAGGTCGTCGTTCGTCGCTGCGCGCGGCAGCAGGAAGTCGTAGTAGAAGCCGTCGGCAATCTCCGGCCCGATAGCGTACTGTGTCTCTTTGCCGAAAACTTCGATGACAGCCTTTGCAAGCACATGCGCCAACGAGTGGCGGTAGACGTGCAGGAATTGTTCTTTATCCATGATGTTTCCCCTTTGCTGGACATTTGTGCTGGTACGGCGCACAGAGGCGAGCGGCGGCCTGCACGGTTTCTTTTATTATAGAGCAAAATGTGCAATCTGTCACGAAACTCTTGCATGCGGGGATTCGAGGGAAGATTGCAAGTTTAATTGTCGCATCGTTCTGCCAAACTTTGGTAACTTATGCAGCCGCAGCATACATATCATTTGCAGTCTTATAATCGAAGATTTTGCGCGGATAGTTGTTAACCCAATCTTCGATCCGTTTCAGCTCTCTTGGTTTCAGGGGGCTGAAATCGGTTCCTTTCGGCAAAAATCTGCGCAAAATACGGTTCCCATTCTCGTTGCTCCCGACTGCTAAAGGGATGTGCGTAGTACACTTCATCGCACTTTGCTGCCTTTTGCAGCCCTTTTCCATCCAAAAACTCTGAACCATTGTCTGCCGTAATGCTTTTAAACATTTGCGTGAAATCTCCCTTCACGCGGCGATGGGCGCGCCGAACTGCCTGCAACACTTCCTTTTGCGTTTTATTTTTGAGTTCTATACTTTTAAATGTATACCTTTATCTCTTAAATTTTCTATGCAATCAGTCAGATATTCAATATTATGCTCTTTGTAAATTGGACTGCCTATAATTTCCTCGTTAAGATTATCGTACTTTTCTGCTGTCCTTCCTCTATAATTTTTATCTTTCCATTCCACAGAAACATGATATCCTCTTTTTTCCATCTCCTCCATAACCAATACATGGTAAATAAAAAGATGATACGGGGAATATGTAAACACATAGTCCACAGTTTTATGTTTCTTTTTCCATCCATTGCCCCTCAGAGCACAACATTCCCTATGTTGTCCAAGAAGCTGGTTTTTGGGCAATAAGTGGATAAGTTTTTCATGCCATAGTCTCATGTTGTTCTCCTGTTAACAAAGTTGATTTTTCTAAATATTCATTAGGGTATTTCTTTACTAAAGTGTTACTGCATTCAATTGTGTGAATACTCATGAATAATCGAGCTACTTGGTTCATATTTGCCTTCTCAAGCAGCACTTCCTTAGAAGTAGAATGAACTGGGAAAAAAGAGCATATTCTTCTTAATTGTGAAATGAACTAGGAAAAAACCGCGGTTTTTTCCTAGTTCATTTCATACAATATCATTTTATCATTTTTTCGACTTGACCTCGACAAACGCCTTCTCCGCTGCAGCAATCGTGCGGTCGATGTCTTCGTCCGTGTGGGCAAGCGAAAGGAAGAGCGTCTCGAACTGCGAGGGGGCGAGGTAGATGCCCTGTTCGAGCATGGCGCGGAACCAGACCTTGAAGGCTTCCTGATCCGAAGCGGCGGAGCTTGCGTAGTCCTTGACCATGCCCGCGCTGAAGAATATGCTGAACATCGAGCCGGCCTGGTGCGCCTGAATCTTGACACCCGCCTCGCGTGCGGCGGATTCAAGGCCGAGGACGAGCTTCTTCGTCTTCAAGGTGAGCGCGCGGCTCGCATCGGCTTCTCCGGGTTCGGGCTCTTTCAAGATGAGCTTGAGCGTTTCGATGCCCGCCGTCATGGCGAGCGGATTGCCCGAGAGCGTGCCTGCCTGGTAGACGGGACCGGCGGGCGCGATCTGCTCCATGATGTCACGGCGGCCGCCGTACGCCGCGCAAGGCAGGCCGCCGCCGATGATCTTGCCGAGGCAGGTGAGATCGGGCGTGATGCCGTACGCTGC
Source organism: Selenomonas sputigena ATCC 35185 (assembly GCF_000208405.1). Classification (NCBI taxonomy): domain Bacteria; kingdom Bacillati; phylum Bacillota; class Negativicutes; order Selenomonadales; family Selenomonadaceae; genus Selenomonas; species Selenomonas sputigena. The sequence continues at coordinate 408,644 of NC_015437.1, forward strand.
CTGTGCGCCGCCCAGGGAGGCGCGGAAGCCGCACATGACCTCGTCGAAGATGAGGAGTGCGCCGTGCTTTTCGGTCAGCGCGCGCAAGGTGTCGAGGTAGCCGTTTTCGGGCAGGACGCAGCCCATGTTGCCCGCGACAGGCTCGACGATGATGCAGGCGACGTCTTTGCCGTATTCCGTCATGACGCGCGTGATGGCGTCCGTATCGTTGAACGGCACGGTGATCGTGTCCTTGGCGACGCCCTCGGTCACGCCGGGACTCGACGGCACGCCGAAGGTCGCAAGCCCCGAGCCGGCGTCGACGAGCAGGCTGTCGCTGTGGCCGTGGTAGCAGCCGACGAATTTGACGATCTTCGAGCGTCCCGTGAAGCCGCGTGCAAGTCTGAGCGCGCTCATCGTCGCTTCCGTGCCGGAGTTGACCATGCGCACGAGCTGCATGGAAGGATAGGCCTTCTGCACGAGGCGCACGAGGTCGGATTCGAGCGTCGTCGGCGCACCGTAGCTCGTGCCGCGTGCGGCGGCGTCAGCCAGTGCGCTTACGATGGCGGGATGCGCGTGTCCGGCGACGAGAGGACCCCACGAAAGCACATAGTCGACGTACTCGTTGCCGTCGATGTCGAAGATGTGCGCGCCTTCGCCGCGCGCGATAAACGGCGGATTGCAGTCGACGTTTCTGTAGGAGCGCACGGGACTGTTGACGCCGCCCGGCATGAGGGTTTTCGCTTCTTCAAACGCTTCCAGGGATTTTTCTAAGTTCAGCATATTTCGCTCCTTTTCAGCTTTGAAGCCACTTCGCCGCGTCGATCGCGTGGTAGGTGATGATGATGTCGGCGCCCGCACGCTTCATGCCTGTGAGCGTTTCGAGCACGATGCGCTTTTCGTCGATCCAGCCGTTCGCTGCCGCCGCCTTGACCATCGCGTATTCGCCGCTGACGTTGTAGACGGCAACGGGGCGGTCAATGGCGTCGCGCACGCGGCGCACAATGTCGAGGTAGGCGAGCGCGGGCTTGACCATGATGATGTCCGCGCCCTCGGCGAGGTCGAGCGCGACTTCCTTCATCGCCTCGCGTGCGTTGGCGGGATCCATCTGGTAGGCGCGGCGGTCGCCGAAGGAGGGCGCGGAGTCCGCAGCGTCGCGGAAGGGGCCGTAGTACGCCGAAGCGTACTTGACGGTGTAGCTCATGATGGAGACATGGGAGAAGCCGGCTTCGTCCAAGGCTTCTCTCAGGGCGGCGATGCGTCCGTCCATCATGTCGGACGGCGCGACGATGTCGGCGCCGGCTTCCGCCTGGCTGACCGCTGTCTTGGCAAGGAGCGGCAGCGTCGCGTCGTTGTCGACTTCGTGGCCGCATAGCTTGCCGCAGTGGCCGTGCGACGTGTACTGGCAAAGGCAGACATCGCCGACGACGGCAAGCTCCGGCTCCGCCTGTTTGATGGCGCGGATCGCTTGCTGCACGGGACTTTTCGCGTCCCATGCCGAAGAGCCGATCTCGTCCTTGTACTCGGGCAGGCCGAAGACTTCGACGGAGGGAATGCCGAGGGCGGCGAGTTCTTTCGCCTGCTCGACGGCGCGGTCGACGGAGAGGTGGAAGCAGCCCGGCATGCTGGGGATTTCCTCCTTGATATTCTCGCCGGGCACGACGAAGATGGGGTAGACGAAATCACGGACGGAAAGCTCCGTCTCGCGCACCATGGCGCGGATGTTCGCCGTCCTGCGCAGGCGGCGCGGACGAAGGGTTTGCTTCAGCATAACAGCATCTCCTTGATGGTTTCGATGAGTCCTTCGATCGTGTATTCTTTGGCGACGGCCGCGGGCTTTATGCCGAGAGCCTCGCACGTCTTCGCCGTGATGGGGCCGATGGCGACGCACTTGACATGCTGCAAAGGCTCTGCGCCGCCGAGGATGGCGCAGAGGTTCTTTGCCGTCGAAGAGCTTGTGAAAGTCACGATGTCGATCTCGCCGCTCGTGAGTTTTTTTGCGAGAGCAGCGCCGTCGGCCTCTGCCTGCTTTGTGCTGTAGGCGGCGGCGACGGTGACCTCTGCGCCGAGTGCCTTGAGGCTTTCGGGCAGCACTTCGCGCGCTTCTTCAGCGCGTGCGAGGAGGATGCGCGTGCCGCTTCGCACATCGCCTTTGAGGGCTTCAACGACGGCTTCGGCGCGGTATTCGCCGGGCACGCAGTCGGCGCGGACGCCGCAGGCGGCGAGCGCGTTGGCTGTCGCAGGGCCGATGGCGGCGACTTTGGCGCGGGCGAGGGCGCGTGCATCCTTGCCCGCGGCGTCAAGGGCGCGGAAGAAATGCTCGACGCCGTTCGCGCTCGTGAAGATCAGCCAGTCGTAGTCGGCGACATGAGCGATGGCGGCACAGAGCGCCGCGCCGCCGTCGGAAGGCTCTGCGATACGGATCGCGGGCACTTCGAGGCACGCGGCGCCGAGCGCTTCGAGGCCTTCGGTGAGCTTCGAGGCTTGGGCGCGCGCACGCGTCACGAGTACGCGCTTGCCGAAGAGCGGGCGCCTCTCGGGCGCGTCGAACCAGCGCAGCTTTTCGCGATAGCGCACGACATCGCCGACGAGGAAGATGGCGGGCGGCTTGAGTCCGGCTCGCGCCACATCGTCAGCGGCGTTTTCGACGGTCGTGATGAGCGTCTCTTGCTCGGGGCGCGTGCCCCAGCGGATGACGGCGGCGGGCGTATTGCCGGCACGGCCGTGGCGCATGAGTTCGGCTGTGATGGCGGGAAGGTTTCCGACGCCCATGAGGAAGACGAGCGTATCGACGCCCGTCGCGAGTTTCTGCCAGTCTAGCCCCGAGGCTTCCTTCGTTGGGTCTTCGTGCCCCGTGACGACGGCGAAGGAGACGGCGACGCCGCGATGTGTGACGGGGATGCCCGCATAGGCGGGCACGGCGATGGCAGAAGTCACGCCCGGCACGATTTCAAACGGCAGGCCATTTTCCGCCAAGAGAAGCGCTTCCTCGCCGCCGCGCCCGAAGACGAAGGGGTCGCCGCCCTTGAGGCGCACGACGCATTTTCCTTCGCGCGAGAGCTTGACGAGGAGCTTCGAGATGTCTTCCTGTTTCATCGCGTGGTTGCCCGCACTTTTTCCCACGTAGATGCGCTCGGCTTCTTCCGGCACGAGCGCGAGGATGCGGCTGTCTGCGAGGTAGTCATAGACGACGGTGTCGGCCTTTTTCAGACACGCGTGCGCCTTGACCGTCAAAAGCCCCGGGTCTCCGGGGCCGGCTCCGACAAGATATACCATAGCTTCGCTTTCCTCCTTACGGTTGCAGCAGGCCGAGTTCCTGCAGGATTTCTTTGCCGCCCATGGCGAGCAGTTCTTCGGCGAGCGCACGGCCGATTTTCTCGGCGTCAAGGGCGCTGCCCGCCTTCTTTTTGCGATAGAGGCGCTCGCCGTCGATGGAGGCGATGACCGCCTCCATTTCGAGCGCCTCGTCCGCTGCCTCGGCGTAGACGCCGACGGGCACCTGGCAGCCGCCCTCGACGCGTGCGAGGAAGGCGCGTTCCGCTCTCGCCGCCGCACGCGTCGCCGCGTCGTCGAGGAAGGCGATAAGGGAAAGCGTCGCCTCGTCGTCCGCACGCGCCTCGATGGCGAGTGCGCCTTGTCCGACGGCGGGCAGGCAGATTTCGCGCGGCAGGATCTCGGTGATGCGGTCATGGAAGCCCAATCGCTTGAGTCCGGCGACGGCGAGGATTATGGCATCGAAATTTTCTTCTTCGAGCTTCTTGAGGCGCGTGTTCACGTTGCCGCGCAGGCTGACGATCTCAAGGTCGGGCCTCTTGGCGAGGAGCTGTGCGCGGCGGCGAAGGCTCGACGTGCCGACCTTCGCGCCTTGGGGAAGGTTCGCGAGCGTTTGATAGCGCGGACTCACGACGGCGTCGCCGGGGTCGAAGCGCTCGGTCACGGCAGCGAGCATGAGCCCTTCGGGCAGTTCCGTCGGCATGTCCTTGAGGCTGTGCACGGCGAGGTCGATTTCGCCCGCGAGCATCGCCTGCTCAAGCTCCTTCGTGAAAAGCCCCTTGCCGCCGATCTTCGCCAACGGCGCATCGAGCACGCGGTCGCCTTTCGTCGTCATGCGCTTTTGTACGACATGAAGCTCCGGGTATCTCTCCCGGAGCTTCGCCTCTACATAGTCCGCCTGCCAGAGCGCGAGCTTACTGCTGCGCGTACCTATAACGATGGTGTCTTTCTTCACAAGTTCCCGTCTCCCCTATCGTATCAAGCTTGAAGAGGCTTCGCATCGCCTCGATGTAGAATGCCTCGTCCGCTGTCCCCGCCGATGCGTTGAGCTTCATCATCGGCGTGCGCAGGATCTTGCGGACGATCATGCGCGTCATGTGGTCAACGGCACGCTGCTGCTCCTCCGTGAGTTCGGGCAGCTTCGTGTGCGCACGCTGCATCTCACGACATCGTATGCGCTCGCAGCGCTCGGAGAGGAGCGCCATCAGCGGACGGCACGAGAGGTATTGGAAGCGCTTCTCGATGGAAACAATCTCCTCCTCGACGATGCGCGAGGCCTCGACCGCCTCCTGCTTGCGCTCCTCCATGTGATCGTCGACGACGGCTTCCAAGGCGTCGATGTTGAAGAGCTTCACGCCCTTGATTTCCTCGACCTCGGGATCGACGTCGCGCGGCACGGCGATGTCGATGAAGACGAGCGGCCGCCCCTTCCTCTGCGTCATGAGGTGGCGCGTCTCCCACGCCTTGACGACGTAGTGCGGTGCGCCCGTCGAGGTCACGACGACGTCGACGTCCTCCGCCTTTTCCATCGCGCGCTCGAAAGGCACGGCTTCGCCGCCGAAGCGAGCGGCAAAGTCCTCGGCCTTTTCCATGTGGCGATTCGCGATGTAGAGCTTCTTCGCGCCGTGCGAGACGAGATGCTCGGCCGTCAGTTCCGCCATCTTTCCCGCGCCGAAAATCAGGACGCTCGACTTGTCGAGCGTGCCGAAGATGTCCTTCGCCAGCTCGACTGCCGCGTAGCTGACGGACACGGCGCTCCACGCGATGCGCGTTTCCGTGCGCACGCGCTTTCCCGTCGCAATCGCACGGTGAAACAGCGTGTTCAGCACGGTGCTCGTCGCGTGGCCTTCGAGTGCGAGCGCGTACGCCTGCTTGACCTGCGAGAGGATCTGCCCCTCGCCGAGGACGAGCGAATCAAGGCTCGCCGCCACGCGGAAGAGGTGGCGGATGCATTCTTCGTCCTCGTGCATGTAAAGGTATTCTTCGATGTCCTCGTCGTTTCCCGTGAGGTCGAAGAAAAAGCGGCGCACGGCCTCACCCGCATGTGCATCGTCCGCCGTCACCGCGTAAATCTCACTGCGGTTGCACGTCGAGAGCACGACCGCTTCAAGGAGATCGGCATACTCCGCCAGATGCTGGAACCCCTTGCGGATGGCGTCCTTCGGTATGGAAAACCGCTCGCGCACATCCACGGGCGCCGTCTTATGATTCAGTCCCAAAACAATCAAGTGCATGTCTTATCTCTGCCTCCGCCTCATCCAGTCTGTCTTCTTCGACAAGATTTAAAATATGCTCCGAAAGAGCCGCGCGCCAAAACGTCTCGCGTCCTGCACTTCCTTCGATGCGTTCCTTCGCTTCCTCGCGCAGCCCGGCGAGCCTTTCGAGCCAGTCGCCCCAGCTCGCGCCCAGGCGAGCGGCGAGCCGCTTCTTCAGCGTGCGGGCGAGTGCGGGCGATGCGCCGCCCGTCGATACCGTGACGAGGAGATCGCCGTCTCGCAAAGCCGCCGGCAGGAAGAAGTCGCAAAGCCCGGGCGTCGTCGCATCGTTGACGAGAGCGCCGGCCTCTTTCGCCGCCTTGCCGAAGGCGGCATTCGCCGCACGGTTGTCGGTCGCGCAGAAGACGAGGAGCGCACGCGGCAGCGATGCGAAAACCTCCGCCGTCGCAAGCCGCGCCAGCCAAGTGATGCGCCCGTCGGCTGCAAGCGCCGCCAAGGGCGGCACGAGCTCCGGCGCGACGACGGTCACAGCCGCTCCTGCTGCAAGCAGCCCTGCGACCTTGCGATGCGCCACCGCTCCGCCGCCGGCGACAAGCGCGGCGCGCCCTTCAAGGCGCAGGTCAATCGGATACATGTCCAAATCTTGAGAGTCCTTCCAAATTACGAATGTGGTTCACTTTTTCGTTTTCTTCTTTATTATATCGTAAAGGCATGAAAAAAAAAAGCCCTGCAGGAAAGTTTGTATGTATCTTGCTTGTTCATCGTGGAAACGAGAGAAAAAGTCCTACGGAGAAACTTCAATCAACTATTATTCATTATAAAAATTTATTGTCTACGCTATGCACACAAAACGTTTGTAATTATATAAAAACTGAATAAGACTTTCTGAGATTTTTGAAGAATCGTCTTTATGGAATTTCATGTTCATGCTGCCGTGAAAACTTGGGACGATACAAGACTTGCACAGCTATAGCATTGCGTGATTCATGGCTTTGCTGTGCTCGACACGGAAGGGAAAGTGTTTCCCATGTGTACGATTGGAAAGGCAGCGGCATTGCCATGACAGGTTCAAAGGATAAGGCAACAGAGCAAACAACAGCCCGACGGGAAGATTCCCATCGGGCTGTTGTTATTTTATAGAAGCCTCAGTGTCGGTCAACGTTAGCTGCGCATCTGCGCCCTTTGGCTTGACCTGCGGGACGTTTTCGCATACGGCCTATTGGCCAATCAGCGCGCCCTTCGGGCTTGCTTCTTGGATAGGTCAGTATTAGACGATGCCCTGTGCGACCATCGTGTCTGCGACGTGAAGGAATGCCGTGATGTTGGCGCCGGCGATGAGGTTGCCCTTCATGCCGTACTTCTCCGCGTTCTTCTTGGAATTCTGATAGATGTTCTTCATGATGCCCTTGAGGCGATTGTCGACTTCCTCGAACGTCCAGTGCAGGCGCTCGGAGTTCTGGCTCATCTCAAGCGCGGATACGGCGACGCCGCCGGCGTTTGCAGCTTTCGCAGGGGCGAAGAGGACGCCCTTTTCCAAGAGGTATTCCGTCGCATCGAGCGTCGTCGGCATGTTCGCGCCTTCGCCGACGGCCATGACGCCGTTCGCCACGAGAGCCTTCACGCCCTCGATGTCAAGTTCGCTCTGCGTCGCGCACGGCAAGGCGATGTCGCACTTGACCGTCCAGACGCCACGGCATCCCTCGTGGTACTCGGCATTCGGACGCTTTTCGACGTATTCTTTGATGCGGCCGCGGCGCACTTCCTTGATCTCCTTGACGAGCGCGAGGTCGATGCCCTCAGGGTCGTAGACGTAGCCGTTCGAGTCGGAGCAGGTCACGGGCTTTGCGCCGAATTCGATGGCCTTTTCAATCGCATACGTCGCGACGTTGCCCGAGCCGGAGACGACGACGGTCTTGCCCTCAAGGCTCTTGCCGTTGTCTTCGAGCATCTCCTTCATGAAGTAGAGGAGTCCGTAGCCCGTGGCTTCCGTGCGTGCGAGGCTGCCGCCGTAGCCGAGTCCCTTGCCCGTGAGGACAGCGGAATCAAAGGAGTTGACGATGCGCTTGTACTGACCGTAGAGGTAGCCGATCTCACGGCCGCCGACGCCAATGTCGCCCGCCGGCGTATCGACCATCGAGCCGATGTGGCGATAGAGCTCCGTCATGAAGCTCTGGCAGAAGCGCATGACCTCGTTGTCGCTCTTGCCCTTCGGGTCGAAATCCGAGCCGCCCTTGGCGCCGCCGATGGGAAGCCCCGTCAAAGAGTTCTTGAACGTCTGCTCGAAAGCGAGGAACTTCAAAATGGAGAGCGTCACGCTCGGATGGAAACGCAGGCCGCCCTTGTAGGTGCCGACGGCGCTGTTCGCCTGCACGCGGTAGCCGCGGTTGACCTGAACCTCGCCCTTGTCGTTCTCCCAAGGCACGCGGAACATGACGACGCGTTCCGGCTCGACCATGCGCTCAAGGATCTTGTGCTTCTTGTACTCGGGATGCTGCTCCAAGACAGGCACGATCGAGGTCAGGACTTCCTTGACCACGTTGTGATATTCCTTCTCCTGCGGATCCTTCTTTTCGATAGAGGCGAGGATGTCCTCTACATACTGCTGCATTTCCGTCATGCGTGATTACCCCTTTGCTTTGAAACTTCATAAGAAAAAACTATCGTGTGCCTAAGCACTCATATATAATAGCGCAAATGGCAGAAAAAGTATACGGTTTTGCTAAGGTATTATGTATACATAGTTACAGGCGAGGAGTGGATTTTCGTATGCGCTAGGCCATCCGCCTGCTTGTTGGCGCTATGAAGAGGCGAAGATCTTCTTCCTTGACAACACATACCCCTATGTGTATAATAAAAATACCAATAGGGGTATGTGCAAAGGAGAATCGTTATGAATGTTTTGGGAAAAGGCGCTCCGTTGTTGCTGCACAAGGGCATGACGGGCAAAAAAGGCTTGGCAAAGCGCTCGTTCTTCGCTACAATGAAGGAAAACTGCATGGCGGCAGATGCGCGCGTGCTGGAGGAAAGCCGCCAAAAGGAGCGAGTTTTCGGCGCGTCCTTCTGGTCTTTCCTCGCAAAACATTCCTGGGGGTAAGAATATGGCGTTTTCCTTTACGAAATGGCAGGGCTGCGGCAACGATTTCGTCCTTGTGAACGGCTTTCGGGAGCAGCTCCCGGATGACCTTGCGGCGCTCTCGCGAAGGGTCTGTGACCGTCACTACGGCATCGGCGCGGACGGGCTGATTCTCGTGCTGCCGTCGCAGCAGGCGGACTTTCGCATGCGCATCTTCAATGCGGACGGCACGGAGGCGGAGATGTGCGGCAACGGCATCCGCTGCTTCGCGGGCGTCGTCCATGCGGAAGGGCTGAGCGGCGAGGCGGAATTCACGGTCGAGACGGGCGCGGGCATCCTCGTGCCGCGCCTGCAGCTTGCGGGCAGCAGGCTCACGGGCGTGCGCGTCGATATGGGCGAGCCGATCCTTGAAGGCGAGCGCATTCCTGTCCTGGGCTTTGGCGCATCACGCGTCATTGAGCAGCCGATCGAGGCGGAGGGCGAGACGTTTTCCATGACCTGCGTTTCCATGGGCAACCCGCACTGCGTGATTTTCGTCGAGGATGCACAAGATGTGCCGATGGAAAAGTTCGGGCCTCTCCTTGAGCGGCACGAGAAGTTCCCCAAGAAGACAAACGTGGAGTTTGCGGAAATCAAGGACGCTTCCCACATCCGCATGCGTGTCTGGGAACGCGGCGCTGCCGTGACGCTCGCGTGCGGCACAGGCTCATGCGCGACGCTTGTCGCCGCCGCGCTCACGGGACGCACGAAGAGAGAAGCCGAGGTACAGCTCGACGGCGGCAGGCTGCAGATCGAGTGGGCGGAGAACCATCATGTCTACATGACGGGGCCTGCCGAGAAGGTCTTTGCCGGAAGGTATGAATGAATATGGGAAAAAAGGAACTGCTGCGTGAGTCGAATTTGACTCACGCAGCAGTTCCTTTTTTAGTGCTTTCCGAGAACCAGAGCTGTATATTTTGCGCGTTCTTCCTCAGGAATTTGCAAGATATCCATCGCTTTTTCTATAGGGAAGTCCATGCTTTTCATCACATTGCGAATAGAAGCGGTCGTTGTTTCCAGCACACCTTGGGACAAGCCTTGGGACAAGCCTTCCTGTCTGCCCAAACGCAGGCCCTTTTCCATTGCTTCCTCGGCGCGAACTTCTAAGGCTCGTTCTTGATTCCAGACAAAATTGAGCATATCGAAGACCTCCTTTGCCTGCTTTTGCCGAAAATATTCTCCGAGATAATCATGTGCAACGCAGTATTGTACAGCATTGCCTACGGCAATTTCGAGCGAACTGCCATTCTTGATACATTCTCGTACTTTGGCGACAAAGACACTGTAGCTTTTGAGCGCATGACATTTTTCTAAAATCGGACGATTCGGCTTGTCGTTGATGTTGAAAACCTTGACTTCAAGCTCCAAATCGCTATCGTGTCCCCCGAAAGCGTCGGATAGATGCAATGCCCAGATATCAGGCATTTCCGCAAGCCCGTTATAAAATACATAGAATTTCGGCGCTGGGAGAGGAATCAATTCTTTTTTGTAGATGGCATCCTTGTCTACATAGCGACGGTAAATTTCCACAAGGTACATCAGCAGGCGTAGAGGCATATTGGCATTGATGGTACTTTGATGTTCGACAAGGAGCACATGTTGGTTGCCGACGATGAAACCGATGTCGTTCTTGACCCCGGTGAAGAGGGTTTCATCGATTGTGGCGAGTGTTATGTCATCCGGTGTTGTCTTGTGGTCGAGAAGAGCCTCATAGATTTCCGGCAAGCGCTCTGCATTATTGAAGATATCACGGAAAAGCGAATCCTTGTAGGTGCGTTTCGTATTTCTCACGGGTGTGTCACCTCTTGCCTATATTATACTATAAGCATATTGCTGAGACAAGGATTGCCGCGTTCGTCAGAGCCAAGCGTATTTCAAGATGAAGAGCACGGTCAGGACATACATGAGCCATGTCACATTGCGGAACTTGCCTGAGGCGACGTGCAGCAGCGTGTAGGAAATGATGCCGAATGCGATGCCCTCGGCGATGGAATAGGCGAACGGCATGACGGCGATGCAGATGAAAGAGGGGATCGCCTCAGTGATGTCCGACCAGGGAATCTTCGCGACCTGCTGCATCATGAGGAAGCCGACGATGACGAGCGCCGGCGCCGTCGCGAAGCCCGGCACGGCGAGGAAGAGCGGCGAGAAGAAGAGCGCGACGAGGAAGAAGATCGCCGTCGTCACGGCCGTCAGCCCCGTGCGCCCACCTTCGACGATGCCCGCCGAGGACTCGACGTAGGTCGAGATCGTCGATGTGCCCAGACATGCGCCGAGCGACGTGCCGCAGGCGTCGGCGAGGAGCGCTCCCTTGACGCGCGGCAGACGCCCTTTCTCGTCGAGCATGTCGGCGCGCGAGGCGCAGCCGATCAGCGTGCCGAGCGTATCGAAGAGGTCGACGAAGAGGAAGGCGAAGATGACGACGATGAAATCAAGCGAGAGGATCGCATGGAAGTCAAATTGCAGGAAGGTCGGCGCGAGCGATACGGGCGGCGCGACGATGCCCGTAGGCATGAGGCTGAAGTAGCCGCGTGCAGGATCGGGGATGTAGACGCCGAGAAGTTCCAGGACGATGCCCAGCCCCCAAGTGGCGAAGATGCCGATGAGGATGTGCCCCTTGAGGTTCTTTATGACGAGCACGGCGGTCAAGAGGATGCCGAAGAGCGCGAGGAGGACGGTGATTCCCTCGGAATGGAACGTTCCTTCTGCCATCGCCTTGGGAAACGAGAAGAGCGCGACGAGCTTCGGCCCTGCGACGACGACGTGTGCGTTCTGCAGGCCGATGAATGTGATGAAAAAGCCGATGCCGACGGTGACGGCGCTCTTCAAGGTCAGCGGAATCGCATTGAAGAGAGCCTCACGCACATTCGTCACGGAGAGTGCGATGAAGATCAGACCCTCGACGAGCACAGCCGTCAATGCGAGCTGCCACGAGTAGCCCATCTGCCCGACGACCGTGTAGGCGAAGAAGGCGTTGAGTCCCATCGCGGAAGACAGTGCGAACGGCAGATTGGCGAACGACGCCATGAGGACGCACGAGATGCCCGAAGCGAGCGCCGTCGCCGTGAACACCGCGCCCGCATCCATGCCCGCAGCGCTCAAGATCAGCGGGTTCACGGCGAGGATGTACGCCATCGTCATGAACGTCGTAAGCCCCGCCAGAAGCTCCGTCTGCACCGTCGTGCGGTTTTCCTTCAAGTGAAACACGTTTTCCAGCATTTTTTCCATCGGATTGTCTCCTTTTCCTTGGGAAGATTTGATGAATGACACTTTTATTCTAGCGGAAACAGCAGGAGATAGCAAGGCATAACACAGGGACTTTCTTCGCGAGTGAGGCGGATTCCCTAGCATCTGTCTCTGGAAAAATCCTGCGTTCGTGCTAGAATAAGAGGGTGAACTTGAAGTTTTACAAAGGAAGGGAGTCTTCACGATGGCATACGAACTGCAGATGAAGCGCATATACGAAGAGCCTGCGCCGACGGACGGCAGACGCATCCTTGTCGATCGCCTGTGGCCGCGCGGCATGAAGAAGGAGCGTGCCGCCTTGAGCGAGTGGGCGAAGGAAGTCACGCCGTCACCCGAACTGCGTAAGCTCTACCACAGCGGCGAGATGAACTTTGATCTCTTCGGAAAGGCATACCTCGAAGAATTGAAAAAAAGCCCCGAAGCCGCCGCCTTCGCCGCGAAGTGCCGGGACTGGCTGCAGGAATCTCCCGTGACGCTCGTCTACGCCAACAAAAATGCCGTAGAAAATCACGTCCTCGTACTGCGGCAGTGGCTGCTTGATGCGATGGGGCAGGGATGAAAAAAGTATACCCATGGTAGGGGCGGATGCCCCGCCCTTACCATGGGTACGGCTGTCTTTGCCTTTTGCAGGCTCCACTGAGAAACGTGGGGCATGACAGACGGGATGGACATACCGGCATCCGAACGGGATATTTCAATCCACGCGCCTGTCACTTGAACTTTCGGACGTATGCTTTTCAAAGCAGCGCGATGAGACGATCGACATCTTCATCCTGCGTCGCCCAGCTCGTGGCGATGCGCATGACGGTCTTGCCGTCGGCGAGGTTTTCCCAGAATCCCATCTCGACCTGTTTGGAGAGTCGCGCTTTCTGCGCCTCGTCGAGCACGAGGAAGATCTGGTTCGTCGGCGCATCATAGGCGAGCGAATAGTCCTTTTCCCTGAGTGCGCTGCGGATGCGGTCGGCGGCGAGGAGCGCTGTTTCGCCGCCCTTTTCGTAGAGATGGCTCGTGAAGAGCGTATCGAACTGCAGCCCCGCGATGCGGCTCTTGGCGAGCAGGGCGCCGTGCTGCTTGACGATGCTGAAGAAGTGCGGCACGGTGTTCCTCTTCGGAAAGACGACGGCCTCGCCGAAGAGTGCGCCGCATTTCGTACCGCCGATGTAGAAGACATCTGCAAGGCGTGCAATGTCGGCGAGTGTCACGTCGTTTGCCGGGCAGGCGAGCGCGTAGGCGAGGCGTGCGCCGTCGAGGTAGAGCGGTATGCCGCCTGCACGGCAGACGGCGCTGATGGCTTCAAGCTCTGCGAGGGAGTAGAGCGCGCCGTACTCCGTTGGCTGCGAGAGGTAGACCATGCCGGGCATGACCATGTGCTCGCGATTCGCATCCTCGCGGTAAGCGGTGAGTGCGCTTTCGATCTGCGCCGCCGTGATCTTCCCTGCCTGGTGCGCGAGCGTCAGCACCTTGTGTCCGCCGAACTCGATCGCGCCCGCCTCGTGCACGCTGATGTGTCCTGTTTCGGCCGCGATGACGCCTTGATAGGAGCGGAGCAGCGCGTCGATGACGACGGCATTTGCCTGCGTGCCGCCGATGAGGAAGAAGATTTCAGCGTCGTCCGCTTGGCAGGCGGCGCGAATTTTTTTGCGGGCGGATTCGGAATAGGCGTCAAGCCCGTAGCCTGCCGTCTGCTCCATGTTCGTCTCTAAAAGGCGGCGTAGGATCTCGGGATGTGCGCCCTCCATGTAGTCGGAGGCGAAGGACAGTTTTTGCTTTGTACTGCTCATGTAGGCATCATCTCTTTCATGTCGGATGGATTTGTGCTTCCTCAAGCGAGAGATGCGTCGGACAGGTCCAGGCATTGGCGCGGGCAATAGCCGCGTTTGCGCAGTTCGGAGTTCAGGTATTCGAGTTTTCGCGCGGTGACGACGATGAGGATGAGTCCCATCTTTTTTAGGCTTGCGCCGTTCATGCCCGCGGCGTCCGCGCGGGCGACGAAGCTCTCGTCATCTGCTCCGATGACGAGGGCTTCGCCCGTCACCTGCACGCTCTTGGCGCTGCCCGGCCCGTGATATTCGGCATGGACTTCCAAGGCGACGTTCTTGTTCTTGGCGAGTGCGCGAAACTTCAAGCCGCCCTCGGAGAAAATGTAGAATCTGCCCTCGCGGTAAGTGTACGTCAGCGGCGTGCAGCGGACGAAATCGCCGTCGGCGACGGCAAGCGTGCAGACCTTCTCGTCCTTGAGGAAGGTGTCAAGCTCCTTTCGCAGTTCGTCTGGCGGCATCTTGACGGCATCCTTGTCCTTTTCAACCCAAAATTCGGCAGCGGCTTCGTAGTTCATCGAATCTCTCCTTTACTTGATGATGATTTGCAATCTTTGTTATTGTAATCGTACTATGGCGATGAGGATTCGTCAAGAAGGCTGCTGATGGGCGGAGACGATTTGACAGTGGGCGAGAAGGGTGCTATACTGAGAGCAATCAAAGGTACATCTGCTGCATATGTAGCAACAAGCCCCTGCGGACGCACACGCGGGGGCTTGCCTTTCAGGCTGAAACACGTTGCCGCTAGTGTTCCAACCATTTCTGGATGCCGTACCATATCGCACAAGATACGACACCAGCAATGACGCTCATCAAAAATACATCCGACGTTACATGTAGCCCCCCTCTCTGTCGCCAGTTTGGGAGCGGCAACGAGGAAAGTATAGCATGGTTGGAGTATTTAAGCCATAGTGGTGCTGCTGAAAAAATATCGAAAAGGGTATTGACAATTTATGCACGAAGCCGTATAATGAACTTCGTCAGTCACGCAGGTTTTGTGTGTCGACATGCTGATGTAGCTCAGTTGGTAGAGCAGCTCATTCGTAATGAGCAGGTCGTAGGTTCAAGCCCTATCATCAGCTCCATTTGAACCTGTGCCTCCCTTCGGGGAGGCTTTTTTGTTTGACGCATGCGGGAAATCCACATATAATAGCAAGGGGAAACGGAAGCTCTTTATCAGAGCTCCCTATATTGAATGGAGGAAACGATTATGGCAAAGAGCATCACGGAAGTCTTAGGAATCAAGTACCCGATCATTCAGGGCGCGATGGCCTGGATTGCGGACGCAGAACTTGTCGCGGCGGTATCGAATGCGGGCGGCGCCGGCGTCATTGCGGCGGGCGGACGCTCGACTGAGTGGGTGGAGCAGGAGATCAAGAAGACGCGTGAGCTGACCGACAAGCCCTTTGGCGTCAATGTCATGCTCATGGCACCGAACAAGGATGAGATCGTCGAGGTCATCTGCCGCGAGAAGCCGGCTTTTGTGACGCTCGGTGCGGGCAATCCCGTGCCATTCCTGGAAAAGTTCAAGAGTGCAGGGGTCAAGACCGTCCCCGTCGTGCCGAACGTGAAGCTCGCGAAGCGCATCGAGGCGGCGGGCGCCGATGCCATCGTCGTCGAGGGCATGGAGGCGGGCGGCCATATCGGCGTTCTGACGACGATGGCTCTGATGACGCAGGTCATCCCCGAAGTCGGGATTCCCGTCGTCATGGCGGGCGGCATCGCCGACGGGCGCGGCCTGGCGGCGGCCCTTCTGATGGGTGCGGCAGGCGTGCAGATGGGCACGCGCTTCCTCGTTGCCGAGGAGTGCAATGTGCATCCGAAGATGAAGGAGAAGCTCCTCGAAGCAGTCGATACGGATACGATCGTCACGGGACTTTCGATCGGCGGCGCGGTGCGCGGCATCAAGAACAAGTTCTCGCAGGATTTCGTCGCGCTTGAGTTCTCGGGCAAGGCGACGAAGGAAGAGCTCATCGAGCGCGCGACGGGCACGAACAAGCTCGCCGCCGTCGACGGCGATGTTGAGAACGGCATGATGCAGGCAGGACAGAGTCTCCTGCCTCTGAAGAAGATCGAGCCGGTCAAGGCGATCATCGAAGGAATCGTCAAGGAGGCGCGCGAAACGCTCGCGAACGCAGGCAAGATCGAGATTTGACGGCAGAGCGGCATTTGGCGCTCGCAATTCGTTCGCATAAGACGTGAAGAAGGGGCAGCCCGGCGAAGTCATTTCGGCTTTGCCGGGCTGCCCTTGTTTTTATTGGATGGAGTTAGGTTTTCCCGATATATGTACTGAGAATCTAAGCTTCATCAAGCGTAAGTTGGCTGAGAAGAGTGTGATGGCGCGGAAGAAGGTTTGCTGTGAGTTTTTTCAACACGGTTAAGCCTCCGTTGTTTTGCCTCCTCGTTCTGTTTCAAAATATCGTATTCGTGCTGCACTTCGGGGTCGCTCAATAGTTCTTTACGAACTTCCTGCCAAGTTATCATACGGGATTCCTCCTTTTGTAGTCGTCGCGGTATTTTTTTGCGAGCAGAATTTGATTCGGCGGTGTCTTGCGGGTCTTTTTGATGAAACCGTTTGTTAAAACAGCTGTATTTCCTACGATGAAGAAATATAAGACACGGGCGATATTGTTGCCGGATATGGCTCGTAATTCAAAGATTCCGTCAGATAGTTCTTTTGAATCTGGCAGTCGCAGATTGGAACCGCGTGATTCCAGTTTGTCAATGACATATAAGACCTTGGCTTTGAGCTTTGGGTCGAGTGAGAAGATGAAATCTTTTGCAGGGGCAGTTCCGTTTTCTGTTTCGTAAAATATAACATGCACGGGAAAGCACTCTTTCACGGATAGATTTTTGGATATTCCATCTTGTTGGCGAAAAAATCAAAGATAAACAAACATACCTAGTCATATACTATTATAGCATGTTTTTTTGTGGAGTTGAAGGGATTGGAAACCGTAGGGCAATTCTGTTTACTTGATTTCTCATTGACAAAGGTCAAAAAGACAAATATAATGAAGAAAAATCAAATTGTCAAGGAATCGCTGATAAAATGAGGTTGCCCAGATGTGCGAAGATGGGGGGCTGAATTTATCAGTGCTTCCTCAAATACCGTCTGTCGCTGTGCATATCTGGCAGTTTTTCTCGGCAGTGCGGGCGGGGCGGCAGTTCTTTCTATCCGTATTGAGGCAGGGTGATACTATGAGCAGCAATATCGCTGATTTGATTGAGGAATATATCCTGCGGCAGTTGGCGGCGCAGCAGGATGGCAAGGTGGAGCTTCGGCGAACGGAGATCGCCGATAAGATCTCGTGTGCGCCGTCGCAGATTTCGTATGTGCTCAACACGCGCTTCACGCAGGAGAAGGGCTTTACGGTCGAGTCGCGGCGCGGTTTGGGCGGCTTCATTCGCATCGTGCAGGTGCCGCTGCAGAATCTTGTCTATCAGGACATGCTCGAAAAATTGACGGAGGAGTCGGAGCCGGAACTCGTGCAGTCGATGGTGCGCTATCTCGCGCAGCACGGCATGATTTCGACGCGTGAGGCGGCGCTCGTCATGCAGTCGGTGACGACGGCGTACGAGAAGCTCGAGCCGAAGGATCGCCTGAAGTTCATCCGATCCTTGCTTCTGACTTTGGAAAAATTCTCGTGAGGGGGGAAACGGATGCTTTGTGATGACTGCAAGAAGAATGAGGCGCGCGTGCATTTCGTCGTGCTGAAGAACGACGGCACGACGGAGATGCATCTCTGCCGCGATTGCGCGGCGCGTTACAGCAAGACGATGGCGGGCATGAGCGGCGAGGACTATTCGATCAACGATTTTATACGGGGCGTGATCCAGCGCATGCCAGATCCGTCGGCGAACGCAGAAGAGCAAGAGAGCGAGCAGGAGGAAAAGCCGACGGAAGAGGAAGCGTCCTTCACATGCCCGAACTGCGGTATGAGCTATCGCGACTTCGCCCAGCAGGGAAAGATTGGCTGCAGCGTCTGCTACGATACGTTCCGCGAGGAACTGACGCCGCTCCTGCTGCGCATCCACGGCGCGGGGAATCATCGCGGCAAGATACCGAAGCGGGCGGGCGGCACGCTTGCGCTCAAACAGCGCATCGATCTCCTTCGCGCGCGGCAGGAGCGTGCCGTGGCGAAGGAGGAGTACGAGAGGGCGGCCGAGTATCGCGACGAGATCCGTGCGCTCGCCGTGCAGCTTGCCGCGCAGGAAAGGGAAAAGGCGCAGGAATACGCTTCAGCGCCTTCCTCGGCAGAGGACAGGAAAGAAGATGAAGGGGGCGAGGCGTGATGGCGAAGCAGGAACTCTTCACAGGCTCTCATCTCGCATGGCTCGCAGCGGATGGCACGGACAGCGACGTCGTCTTGGCGAGCCGCGTCTGCCTCTCGCGAAATCTGCACGAAGTTCCCTTCCCCAACCGCGCGGATCTCGTCCGGCTCGCTGAGACGGAAGAACGCATTGCCGCCGTGCTCGGCGACGTGGAGGAGGCGCTCGAAGAGCCGTTCGACCGCATCGAACTCGCGAAGAGCACGGCGCTTGAGCAGAACGTACTTTGGGAGAAGCATCTCGTCAGCCGCCAGCTGCTCAAGAATCCTGCCCATCGCAGCGCCTATATCAGCAACGACCGCTCCATGAGCATCCTGGTCAACGGGGAGAACCATCTGCGCATCCAGGCGATGGCGGCGGGATTCGACCTCAAGTCGCCGTACGACAGGGCGTCGCGCGTTGACGACGTCTTTGAGGCGAAGCTCGACTTCGCCTTCGACGAGAAGCTCGGCTATCTGACGAGCTGTCCGACGGATCTCGGCACGGGGCTTCGCGCGTCGGTCATGCTCCATCTGCCGGGGCTCGTCTACACGGAGAACATCGGCAACATCCTCAACATATCGCCGCAGATAGGGCTTTCCATGAGCGCCATGTACGGTGAGGGAGCGGAGTCTGCGGGCAATTTGTTCGCCGTCGCGAACAAATTGTCATTGGGGCTGACGGAGCGCGAGCTTTGCGACAATCTGCGCATCTCGGTCGGCGAAATTGTAGAGCAGGAACGCCGCGCGAGGAAGGCTCTGCTGCTCTATGAAAAGGATCGCATCGAGGACGAGGTTTGGCGCGCCTACGGCGTGCTGCACTACGCGCGCGCCCTGGGCGATGCCGAGACGCTCGCCATCTTGAGCCGCGTGCGCCTCGGCGTCGACCTCGGCTTCATCGAGGGTCTGGCGTCGAGCGTCTTCGGCGACATTTTGATTGCAAGCCGGGCAAATTATCTTTGCGCTCTGGCAGGAAACGAGAACATGTCGAAGAATGAAATAGACAGGAAGAGGGCGGAAGTCGTCCGCCGAATTTTGGAAACTGCGGCATGAGTTGCGGGAAACTTTCCGCTGCACTTTACGGCGGATACATGGGGGCACGGCGAGGGCTTCTTTCCGAATCGCTCTATCGATCGGCGCTTCCTTTGACATAAAGGTGGAATTTTTATGACGAACCGCTTTACGGGTCGTGCGCTCAAGGTGCTGGAATTCGCTCAGTACGAAGCGCAGGAATTGGAGCAGAACTTCATCGGTACGGAGCACATCCTCCTCGGGCTTCTGCACGAGGGGGAGGGCATTGCAGCGCGCGCGTTGCGCTCTTTGGGACTCGATTTCGGTCATGTGCGCACGCGCGTCGAAGATATGCTCGGCGGACGCGAGATGGAGGAGCGGCGCGCATCGTACTACACGGATCGCGCCAAGCGCGTGATGGAGCTTGCCGTCGAAGAGGCGCGCTCCTTCGGGCACAATTACATCGGCACGGAGCACATTCTCCTCGGGCTTATCCGCGAGAATGAAGGCGTCGCAGCGCACGTCCTGATCTCGCTCGGCGCCGATCTCGACATCGTGCGTGCGACGGTCATCGACATGCTCGGCGGCACGCACGAGAGCGCCGAGCTTCCCGCGCCCGATCGCCGCCGCCGCGCCGCGCCCGCGCAGGGAGAGGCCGCTGCGGGCACGCCGCTCCTCGACAAGTACGGCAGGGATATCAATCGGATGGCGCGGGAGGGCAAGCTCGACCCCGTCATCGGCAGGGAGAAGGAGATCGAGCGCATCGTGCAGATTTTGTCGCGGCGCACGAAGAACAATCCTATCCTCATTGGCGAGCCGGGCGTCGGCAAGACGGCAGTCGCGGAAGGACTTGCCGCACGCATCGCCACGGGCGCTGTGCCGCGCCTCCTGCAGCAAAAGCGCATCGTGTCCCTGCCGATGGCAGGACTCGTGGCGGGCGCGAAGTACCGCGGCGAGTTTGAGGAACGCTTGAAGGGCATCATCGACGAGGTCATGAAGAGTGGCAATGTGATCCTCTTCATTGACGAGATGCACACGCTCATCGGGGCGGGCGCAGCGGAAGGCTCGCTCGATGCCGCGAACATCTTGAAGCCGCCCCTTTCTCGTGGCGAGGTGCAGATCATCGGTGCGACGACGCTGAAGGAGTACAAGAAGTATTTCGAGAAGGATTCGGCGCTGGAGCGGCGCTTCCAAAGCATCCTCGTCGAGGAGCCGACGACGGAGGAGGCGGAGAAGATCCTCCACGGACTGCGCCCGAAGTACGAGGCGTTTCACCACGCGAAGATCCGGGACGAGGCCTTGAAGGCGGCGGTGCGCCTGTCGCATCGCTACATTCCCGACCGCTGTCTGCCCGACAAGGCGATCGACCTCATGGACGAGGCGGCGTCGAAGTCGCGCATGAAGACCGTCGTCCTGCCGACGTCCATCAAGCGTCTGGAAGAGCGTCTGAAGAAGCTCGGCATCGAGAAGGACACAGCGATCAAGCTGCAGGATTACGAGCGTGCGGCGGCTCTGCGCGATGAGGAGAGTGCGCTCAAAGAGGATCTTGTCGCCGCCAAGGAACGCTGGCAGGAACGCGAGATGAAGGAGGTCACGGTCACAGCGGACGACATCGCCGATGCCGTCGGGCTTTGGACGGGCATCCCCGTGAAGGACATCGCCGCGAAGGAGTCGGAGCGCCTGCTTCATCTTGAGCAGATTCTGACGGCGCACGTCGTGGGACAGGAGGAGGCCGTGACGGCGGTCGCCAAGGCCGTGCGCCGCGCACGCGCGGGACTTAAAGACCCGAAGCGCCCCATCGGCTCGTTCCTCTTCCTCGGCTCGACGGGCGTCGGCAAGACGGAGCTCGCGCGCGCCTTGGCGGAATCGCTCTTCGGCACGGAGGAAGCCATCGTGCGCTTCGACATGTCCGAGTACATGGAAAAGCATACGGTGTCGAAACTTGTCGGCGCCCCTCCGGGCTATGTGGGCTATGAGGAGGGCGGCCAGCTGACGGAGGCCGTGCGCCGCCACCCGTATTCGATCATTCTGCTCGACGAGGTGGAGAAGGCGCACCCCGACCTCTTCAACGTGCTGCTGCAGGTCTTGGACGACGGGCGGCTGACGGATGCGCAGGGGCGCACGGTCGACTGCAAGAACACGGTCATCATCATGACTTCGAACGCGGGCGCCGACTATCTCAAGCAGTCGACGTCGCTCGGCTTCACCGCGGGGGTGCAGACGCTCGGCGACGCTTACGAAAAGGGAAAATCGCGCGTCTTTGAGGAGGTCAAGCGCGTCTTTCGGCCCGAGTTTTTGAACCGCGTCGACGAGATGCTCGTCTTCCGTCCGCTCGGCAAGGAAGAACTGACGAAGATCGTCGACATCATGCTGCGCGAAGTCGAGGCTCGTCTGTCGGAAAAAGGCATGGCGCTTGAGGTCAGCCCCGCGGCGAAGTCGAAGCTCGTCGAAAGCGGCACGGATTTCAAGTACGGGGCACGTCCGCTGAAGCGTGCGATACGGAAGCTCGTCGAGGACGAGATCGCCGAAAGGCTCTTGAAGGGCGATTTTGGACGCGGCGATACGATCTACGTCAAGAAGGTCGGCGACCGGCTTGATTTCGTCCGGAAGCAGCCGAAGGACGCGGCGAAGGCGAAGAAGGAGAAGGCGCTTCGTGCGGGCGCAGCGCAATAAGCTTGCGCCGGGCGGAGCAGCTTCTGCCTGGAACATGCTCGTCAATGCGGCGTGGGCGCCGCTCTGGCTCGTCCGTTCGCTGCTGCGCTTTCTGCGGCGCTCGCTGATGAAGCGCGGAAAGGCGGAATGAATTTGGCGAAGAAGAAAAAGACGGCGTTCGTCTGTCAGGCGTGCGGCTACGATACGTCCAAGTGGGTGGGAAAGTGCCCGGGCTGCGGCGCGTGGAACACGCTCGTCGAGGAGACGATCGCGCCCGAATCGGCTGAGGGAGGTCTGCGCCTCGGGCTTTCCGACGGCGCGCGTCCCGTCGCTGTCGGCGATGTGGCAGTCGAGGACATGCCGCGCTTTTTGACGGGATCGGGAGAGCTTGACCGCGTCTTGGGCGGGGGCGTGATTCCCGGCTCGATGGTCTTGATCGTCGGCGATCCGGGCGTTGGCAAGTCGAGCCTCACACTTCGCGTGGCGGCTGAGATCGCACGGGGAGGAAAGCGCGTGCTCTATGTGACGGGCGAGGAGAGCACGCGCCAGGTGCGCATGAGGGCCGACCGCCTCGGTGCGATTGCCGACGATCTCTTCGTCGTCAGCGAGACGAACCTTGAGCGCATCACGGTACATATCGAGACGGTCAAGCCGGAACTTCTTGTCATTGACTCCATCCAGACGATATTCCGCCCCGATGTGACGAGTGCGCCGGGCAGCGTCAGCCAGGTGCGCGAGTGCAGCGTCGAGCTTCTGCGCCTCGCGAAGACGCATGGCATCGCCGCCTTTGTCGTCGGTCATGTCACGAAGGACGGCACGCTCGCGGGGCCGCGCGTCCTTGAGCACATCGTCGACACCGTGCTCTATTTCGAAGGCGAGCGCAATGCGCAGTTTCGCATCCTGCGCGCCGTCAAGAACCGCTTCGGCAGCACGAACGAGCTTGGTCTCTTTGAGATGCGCGACACGGGGCTTGCCGACGTGCCCGACGCTTCGAAGCTCTTTTTGTCCGACCGCGAGCCGGACAGCGGCACGGTCGTCGTGCCGACGGTCGAGGGAACGCGGCCCCTTCTCGTCGAGATCCAGTCGCTTGTCGCCGAGACGCCTTACATGCCGCCGAGGCGCACGGCGGACTCGGTCGACGTCAAGCGCATCCAGCTTCTCTTGGCCGTCCTTGAAAAGCGCGTCAAGCTCCCTATCGGCGCATGTGACGTCTACGTCAAGGTCGCGGGCGGCATCAAGATCGACGAGCCTGCCGCAGACCTTGGCCTGTGTGTTGCCATGGCGTCGTCGTTCGCCAACCGCCTCGTGCGTCCGAAGGCGATCGTCTTCGGCGAAGTTGGCCTGTCGGGCGAGATCCGTGCCGTCAGCCAGGCCGACGTGCGCTTGAAGGAAGCCGCCAAGCTCGGCTTTCGCGCCGCCGTCCTGCCGCAGAAGAATGCCGAACGCCTCAAGAGCATAAAAGGCATCGACCTCTTCGGCGCGGCGACACTCGCGGAAGCACTGCGCCTCGCCATGCCGAGGGAGTGAATAGGGAAAAAGGGGCTGCGAGGAGTCGAAGTCGACTCTTCACAGCCCCTTTTCGATTCTCGATTTTTACGAGTGCTTGATTCTCGAATGGCGCTTGACGTATTCCATGTAGAGCTTCGTTTCACGCACGATGACGCCTGAGAGCAGGAGGAGTGCGATGAGGTTCGGAATCGCCATGAGGCCGTTCACGATGTCGGCGAGGATCCAGATCGCTTCGAGCTTCAAGAATGCGCCCGAGGCGACGAGCGCGATGAAGATCAGGCGATAGGGCAGCACGCCCTTGCGCTCGAAGAGGTAGATAATTGCGCGTTCGCCGTAGTAGTTCCAGCCGAGGATCGTCGTGAATGCGAAGAGCACGAGGGCGATCGTCAGAAGGTGGCTGCCGATTGTGCCGTAGTTTGCCGAGAAGGCGGCGCTCGTCATGGCGGCGCCCGCTGTATCCCCCGACCAGACGCCCGTCAGGACGAGGGCAAGCCCCGTCATCGTGCAGATGATGATCGTGTCGATGAAGGTGCCCGTCATGGAGATCAGGCCTTGCTCTGCCGGACGCTTCGTCTTCGATGCGGCCGACGCAATGGGCGCGGAGCCGAGCCCCGATTCGTTCGAGAAGACGCCGCGCGCGATGCCGTTCTGCATTGCCATCATGATGGTCGAGCCAGCGAAGCCGCCGACGGCCGCCTCGCCCGTGAAAGCGCTCTGCAGGATGAGGGCGACGGCGTGCGGCAGCGCGTCGATGTTCATGACGATGAGGATGAGGGAAAGCGCGATGTAGGAAAGCGCCATGAAGGGAACGATGGCGGCGGCGACGCGCGCGATGCTCTTGAGGCCGCCGAGCGTGATGGCGGCGATGAGCGCCGTGATGGCGAAGTCCGTCGCCCAGCGCGGCACGCCGAACGAGATCTCGACACTGTCGACGATGGCGTTGACCTGCGGGAAGGTGCCGATGCCGAAGAAGGCGACGAGCACGCAGGCGCACGCGAAGAAGATCGCCATGGGACGCCACGCGCGCCCGAGCCCCTTTTCGATGTAGAACATCGGGCCGCCCGCGATGTCGCCGTGGCTGTCCGTCGTGCGGTACTTGATGGCGAGCAGTCCTTCGGCATACTTCGTCGCCATGCCGAAGAAGGCCGCCATCCACATCCAGAAGATCGCGCCCGGGCCGCCCGCCTTGACCGCCGTCGCGACGCCGACGATGTTGCCCGTGCCGACGGTAGCGGCGAGCGCGACGCACAGAGCCTTGAAGCTCGACACGTCGCCCTCGCCGCGATTTCTTGCGCGGAAGATCAAGGACAGTGCGAGCGGCAGGTGCACGACCTGCAGGAGACGCAGGCGTACGGTCAGAAAGATGCCCGTCCCCACGAGCAGGGTGATGAGAGGCGGTCCCCAAAGCACCGAATCGATGGAATTGAGAAGAGGTATTAGATTTTCCATAAAATTCCCTCCATTGACAAAGGACAATAGTATATAAAATAACGAATTTTATGGTATCATAACTTACCTTGATTTGTAAAGGCTTTGAAAGAGAAAAACTCCCTGCGATGGAAGAATTTGTCCTCGCAGGGAGTTTTGTGCTCAGAAGGTGCGGCATGCAGCTGTCATTCGCTATGCGATCGTGCCGTGCTCCTCTGCGCCGCGCACTTCTCTCTGCTGATTTCTTTCGTCGAGCATGACGACGATGGGAGTGTGGGCGCGCGCTTCTTCTTCGGTCATCATGGCGTATGACATGATGATGACGATATCGCCGGGCTGCACGCAGCGTGCGGCAGCTCCGTTCAGGCATACGACGCCGGAGCCGCGTGCGCCCTTGATCACATACGTTTCGAGGCGTGCGCCGTTGTTGTTGTTGACGACTTGCACGCGTTCGTGCGGCAGGATGTGCGCTGCCTCCATGAGCGCTTCATCGATGGTGATGCTGCCCATGTAGGCGAGATTTGCTTCCGTGACGGTCGCACAATGGATTTTGGATTTCATCAAGTTCAGCAGCATGTTTCTTCCCCCAAGATGATATTGTCGATGAGACGCGTCTTGCCGATGTATACGGCGACGGCGAGGAGCGCGGGTGCATGGATTCGCTCGATTTCTTCCAGTTCCGGAAAGGAGTAAAGCTCTACATAGTCGATCTTTGCCAAGGGTTCTTTGGAAAGCTCAACGGCCGTGATCTCCTTGAGTACTTTCGTACGCTTTTCGCCTGTTTCGTAGACATCGCGTGCTTCTCGCAGACTTCGCGAGAGGACGAGAGCGGCGGTGCGTTCATCGGGCGAGAGGTAGGTGTTGCGCGAGCTGAGCGCAAGGCCCGATGCTTCGCGCACGATGGGCGCCATGACGATCTCGGCCGTGACGCCGAGGTCGGCGGCCATGCGGCGCAGGACGGCGACCTGCTGCGCATCCTTTTGTCCGAAGAAAGCTCGGTCTGCGTGCGAGAGCAAGAGGAGCTTCAAGACGACGGTCGCCACGCCGCGAAAGTGCCCGGGACGCTTTGCACCGCAAAGTTTTTCCGTGAGCGTGCCCGTGACCTCGACATAGGTCGCATAGCCTGCGGGGTACATCGCCTCGGGGGCGGGGTGAAAGACGGCGTCGACGCCCGCAGCGTCGAGCTTCTCCACATCGGCTTCAAAGGTGCGCGGGTAGGCGGCGAAGTCCTCGTTCGGACCGAACTGCACGGGGTTGACAAAGATGGAAACGATGACGCGGTCGGTACTCTTTCGCGCCGCTTCGACGAGTGAGAGGTGGCCTGCGTGGAGCGCTCCCATCGTTGGTACGAGGGCGATTGTTTCCTTTGCGTTCTTGACGCTTTGCGCATAGGATTGGAGTTCTTTCGGTGTGGTCAGGATTTTCATCAGATTGCCTCCTGTGGCTTGTCAGAGGGAAACATCGGCGGAAATCTTGCTTTCGTTTGCATCATGGCGCGTGAACCAGTTCGCTGCAAGCGAGCCGGAAATGTTGTGCCAGACGCTGAAGAGCGCCGCGGGAATCGCGGCGGCGGGATTGAAGTAGAGGAGCGCGAGCGATGCCGCCATGCCGGAGTTCTGCATGCCGACTTCGATGCCGATGGCGCGTCGTTTCGGTGCAGAGAGTCCAAGCAGCCCGGCGAGTGCGTAGCCGAGTGCGAGGCCGAATCCGTTGTGCAGGACGACGGCGAGGGCGACGAGCGTCCCGACTTCGGCGAGGCGCGGTGCGCTCATGGAGACGACGACACCGACCAAGAGGGCGACGAGCAGAGCGGAGATGAGCGGCAGAACCATCAGCGCGTATGCGACACGACGGCGGAAGAAATGGTTGAGTGCCGCGCCTAAGAGGACGGGCAGGAGCACCATTTCGGCGATGGAGAGCATCATCGCGGGAGCATTGACAGCGATTTCCTCACCCGCTAAGAGGAGCGTCAGAAACGGTGTGACGAAGGGGGCGAGAAGCGTCGTCGCCATAGTCATGGTGACCGACAGGGCTACGTCGCCTTTGGCAAGGTAGGTGATGACGTTTGACGCCGTGCCTCCCGGGCAGGTGCCGACGAGAATCACGCCGACGGCAAGAGCGGGCGGCAGGGAAAACGCTTGGGTAAGGAGATAAGCGACGAGCGGCATGATGGTAAACTGCGCGAGTACGCCGATGCCCACATCCCACGGGTGGTGCACCAGATGGCGAAAGTCTTTGAACTCGATCGTCATGCCCATGCCGAACATGACGATCCCTAGGAGAAGCGGCACCTGCGGCGCAATCCAAGAGAGCGACGCGGGAAAGACCGCACCCGCCGCGCCGACGAGGACGACGAGCCAGACCATGTTCTTGACGATGAAGCGGCCGATGTTTTGCAAATGGATTCCTCCCATCAAAAAAGCCTTCCTGCCAAAAGACAGAAAGGCCAAAATACATGCAAAACAGTTACGGCTATGTACCATGTGCGCTGTAATCTTGTGCGAAACCTTGCTGTCTCAGTCCCGAGGGATCTAAGCAGATGTTTACCGCTGCGGTATTCATTTGTGGCAGGACATAAAGCGTGCGGGCGTCGCTCGCACCTGCACGGTAAATACAGCGAAGTACGATTCCCTAAGGATATCATCTTCGCTCCCCTACGATAGCATAGTGGGTGGGAAAATGCAAGGGGAGATATCGATCGTCTTTCGGCGGAGGGATACGCGCTTATCCGAGTTTAGTGGACTTTTAAGGGAGGATTTCCCCGCTGTTTGCAGAATAAGGCATAAGAGAAATTCTATTTCGTATGGAAATCCATGTTTGTTATAAAGGAGGAACTTCTATGTTCTTGAAAAAAATCATGAGCACGGCTCTTTGCGCCGCGCTTTTTGTGACGCAGGTCGGCATGGCGAGCGCCGCAGAGGAGACGGTGCAGGGAAAACTCGCCGCCGTTGAGACGGAGACATGGGGCGCGGAGCAGACGGGCGCGTTCCTCGACCGCATCAATCATTTGGAGAAGGACTATCTTGGAAAACACAACAAAGGCTCCATGCTCGACCGTGTCAACATCGTCTACGATGACATCTACGACAACACGACAGGACCCGGCCTCTTGACGCAGCTCAATGCCGTCGAATGGGGGCTCATGCACGAGGTCAGCCCCAAGGCGGTGGATAAGCGCGTGACGGAGATGGAGATGGCGGTCGCAGGAAAGACGAGCGCAGGCACTTACAAGAAGCGCATCCAGGATCTCGGAACGGCGGCTTTCGGCGGCTATAGCGTGCCGCTTGAGCAGGTGACTGTGCCGAAGAACACCGTGATCAAGATCGCCTTGACGCAGGAGGTCAACGCGAAGAACCTCAAGGCGGGCGATACCATCCGCTACAAGGTCGCGGAGGATGTCGTGCAGGGCGGCATGCTCGTATTCGCCAAAGGGCAGCCGGGCGTGGGCACAGTGAAAAAGGTCACGCAGGCGCGCAACTTCGGCCGCGATGCGCAGATTGACGTAGACTTCCATACGACGAAGGCGATGGACGGCACTGAGGTAAAGACGTTCGTCGGCGAGGAATCGAAGCAGGAGATGAAGAGCTACGCCATGGCTGCCGGCGCGAGTGTTGCGGGCATGTTGCTCTTAGGACCGATCGGCATCATCGGCGGTGCGTTCGTCAAGGGGAAGAACATCGAATTGCCGGAAGGGACGGAGCTCTTCATCCAGACGCAGGATGAGACTGTCCTCTATGCGATACCGACGACGGAAAAGTGAGAGGAAATTTCATGAAGATGATGGTTCGGCGCGTTTTCCCTCGAAAGAGCGCCCTTTTGGCCGCAGTTTTTGCGGCGTCCTGTCTGCCTTCGGCGGCATTTGCGGAGTATCATTCGTCGACGGATACGGCGGCGGATGTTCTCGACTACATCGAAAACGAGCGGCGTGCGGCAAGGGAGAATCGCCTGTCGGAAGCGCAGGAGCAGCTCGTCCGAGATACGGCAGCGATGCAGGCGCATCTGCGCCAGCCCATGGAAGACCACCTGAAGCCTCTTCCTACGGCTTTCGAGGGCGACGAACTGTTTTATGACCAGGTGACGGGCGAGTTCTTCGCGCGAGGCAGCGTCAAGATCACGGAGATCGACAACCGCCGCGTGCTTTCCGACGAGATCAAGGGCAATGCTCTCACGCAGGACGTCGCCGTCGAGAACGAGGCGCACATCGTGCAGGTGACGCCGGACATGGCGCAAGTGGATGTTCGTGGCTGGAAGCTCTCCTACAACTACGGTACGGGCATCGGCAAGATCGAGGACGCTTCGGGAAAGGTCAACCACCAGTACGTCTCGGGCAAGCGCATCGAGGTCTATCCCGATAAGGTCATCATCCACGAGGGACGCGCGACGAAATGTCATGCGAAGACACCCGACTACAGCGTGAGCGCCGAGCGCATTGAGATTTATCCGAACGACAAGATTGTCTTCTATAACAGCGACTTCTGGCTCAAGAAGACGCGCGTCGGTCATCGTGATAAGTATACGGCGGACATCCGACCAGATCATAAGGATATGCCGCCCTTCCCTTCGGTGAGGTACACGAAGTCGGACGGGCTTATCATCGAGCAGGATTTCGCGCTTCCTGTGGCGGAGCGTCTGG
Organism: Selenomonas sputigena ATCC 35185; assembly: GCF_000208405.1. Classification (NCBI taxonomy): domain Bacteria; kingdom Bacillati; phylum Bacillota; class Negativicutes; order Selenomonadales; family Selenomonadaceae; genus Selenomonas; species Selenomonas sputigena. The sequence goes on from NC_015437.1 coordinate 437,830, forward strand.
ACTTTATCCCGACGCTCTTGGTATCGACGAAGGAAGGCGTGCATGGCAGGGCGGAACTTCGCTATGGCGGACGCTATGGGACGCTGAGCCTGCAGTATGGCTATTGGCAGGATAACGATGACAGGTGGATTCGTCGTGAGCCAAGCCTGCATTACGAGCTCGGCTACCATTTCAAGGATGCGCCGATCGGCTGGGGAATCGAAGCAGACCACGGACGCTGGTACAACGACGGCATCAAGAGCACGCACACATACGGGAAGATCGGCGTCTACCATGATCCGATTCCCTTGGGGAGAGGGGCGTTGCTTTCGTTTGCGGCGGATTATTCCGTGACGAAGGAATCGTATGATCGATCGAGGATCACGGGATTCAGTTGGTCGGCTACGCTCGTGAAGAAGTTCAGCGACCGGTTGGCGGCCTATGGAAAGTACAGTTACGCACAGGTCTATGCGGGAAATTCGCTCTTCTACTACGATGTGGCGGATTACCATCGCGCCCTATACACAGGATTCAGCTATCAGCTGACGGAGCGCGACCGCTTCGTCTGCGGTACGGCGTATGACATCGACCGCCGCACTTTGGGCGATGTCGACTACTATTGGTATCACGATATGCATTGCGTGCAGCTCGTCACGCGCTATCGTGCGAAACGCGACAGTTGGAGCGTCCGTTTGAACTTCACGCCGTGGTGAGCGGAGGAGTGTGGAAATGGCAGCATCGATAAATGATCTAGCATCGGCAGTGGGCTGCTTGAAGGGCACGCGCGTGCTCGTCCTCGGGGATATGGTCGCCGACATCTACCTCGACGGGCGCATCTCGCGCATTTCGAGGGAGGCGCCTGTACTCGTACTTGAGGAGATGGGCGAGCGTGTCGTCGCGGGCGGCGCGGCGAACGTCGCGCACAACGCCGCGACCTTGGGCGGCGCGGTATGCGCCTTCGGCATCTTGGGCAAAGACGCGGGCGGTGCGGGCATTGCCGCGGTGCTCTCTCGCGCGGGCGTCGATACGGCGGGACTTCTGGCGACTTCTGAACGACCGACGATTTCCAAGACGCGCGTCATCGCGGGCGGCAGGGCGACGGTCAGCCAGCAGATCGTGCGCATCGACAAGGAGAGCCGTGAGCCGCTTTCCTCTGTGCTCGCGGAGGAGTTGGAAGAGCGCCTCTTGACGGCATTGGCGCACGTCGACGCCGTCGTCCTGAGCGACTACGGCTCGGGTACGATCACGCAGGGGATTCGCGAGCGGCTTCTTGCCGCCTGCCGCGAGCGCGGCGTGCCGACGATCGTCGATTCGCGCTATGGCGTGCGCTCCTTCTCGGGCGTCGACTATGTGAAGCAGAACGACGCGGAGCTTGCCGCCGCCTTCGAGCGTCACCTTGATACGGAAGAGGCGCTCGAAGAGGCGGCGCGCGAGCTTGTTGCTGAACTCGGTGCGAAGGGGGCGCTCATCACGCGCGGCGAAAAGGGCATGATGCTCTTTCTTGCGGACGGCGCAAGGCATGAGATTCCCGTGTCGGACAAGAGCGAGGTCTACGATGTCTCGGGCGCGGGCGATACGTGTGTCGCAGCATTCATTCTCGCGCTTGCGGGCGGCGCCTCGCCGCTCGCGGCGACACAGCTGTCGAACATCGCCTCAGGTATCGCCGTGCGGAAGTTCGGCACGGCGACGGTCAGTGCAGCGGAACTTACGAGGAAGGTACGGGAGCTTTCCGGCTGAAATCTTGGGGGGATTCACATGCTGATACCGAAGGAAAGGATCGAGGACTTCTGTGCGACGCTGCGCGAAGCGGGGCAGCGCGTCGTCTTCACGAACGGCTGCTTCGACATCCTGCATGCAGGTCATGTGCGTTATTTGGAAGCGGCGCGTGCCTTGGGAGACTGCCTCGTGCTCGGACTCAATACCGACGCTTCCGTGCGCCGCTTGAAGGGCGAGACGCGTCCTGTCAACACGGAGCTTGACCGTGCGGCGGTCGTGGGCGCGCTCGTCGCCGTCGACTACGTCGTGCTCTTCGACGAGCCGACGGCGGAAATGCTCATAGAGAAGGTGCGCCCTGCCGTCTACGCCAAGGGCGGCGACTACACGCGCGAAACTTTGCCCGAGGCGAAGATTGTTGAAAAATACGGCGGTGAGGTGCATTTCATCGACCTCGTGCCCGGGTGCTCGACGACGAAGATCATTGAGAAGATTCATCAGAGATAGAAACAGGCTTGCAGGAGAAAGGCGGGAAGCTGCATGAAAAACATCCTCGTCGTCAAGCTCAGCGCCATCGGCGATGTCATTCATGCGCTTCCCGTCTCCTATGCCATCAAGGAGACGTTTCCCGACGCGCATCTGACGTGGGTCGTCGAGCCAACAGCGTATGACATCTTGGCGGGCAATCCCTTCATTGACAACATCATCCTCTTTGAAAAGAAGCGTTTCCGCACCGTGCGCGGCTTCCTCGAAGAGTTCCGCCCCTTCCGCCATGAGCTTCGCGCGAGAAGGTACGACGCGGCTCTCGACCTGCAGGGACTCTTCAAGTCGGCGGCGATCGTCGCGCAGTCGGGCGCGGAACTGCGCCTTGGCACGGCGAACATGCGCGAAGGCTCCGCCTATGTGAGCCACTCCATCAAGGGGGCGCACGCCTCGGGGCATATCGTCGAGCGGTACCTCGACGTTGCACGCGCCCTTGGCTGCCGCGTTGATGAAGTGCATTTTCCCGTCGCCGTCTCCCCTGCGGAAGCCGCTTCGGCGGACGCGCTGCTTGCTGCCGAGGGCGTGCGCGAAGATCATCGCTTCGCCGTTCTCGCCATCGGCGCGAACTGGCCGAATAAGCGCTGGCCCGTCAAGTACTTCGCCGTTCTCGCCGATTGGCTCTACGGTGAGAAGCTCATCCCCGTGCTCGTCGGCGGTGGACGCCTCGACGAAAGCCTCGTGGGCGACATCGAAGCGCTCACCGAAGTGCCGCCCGTCAACCTCGTCGGGCGAACAAGCCTCAAGGAACTCGCGCACATCTTCAAGCGCGCCGACCTCGTCCTCGGCGGCGACACCGGCCCCGTCCACCTCGCCGCAGGACTCGGCACGAAGACGGTCATGCTCATGGGCCCGACCGACGCCAACCGCAACGGCCCTTACGGACAGCAGGAAAACGCCATGGAGATTCCGCGCTCCTGCAAAGCGTGCTGGAAGAGGAGATGCCCCAAGGGACTCGATTGCCTCGCAATCCTCTCCGTCGAGGAAGTAAAGGGGAAGATTCGGGAGGTTTTGGCACGGTGAAAACAGTAACGGCAGACGAACGGAAATCTTTTGCCTGCCGGCAGTCATCATAAGGAAGCATTCTATGCAGCAAAAAAACTACGACAACATCCTCGTCATCAACCTCATGCACATCGGCGACCTCATGCTCGTGACGCCCGTCCTCCGGACGCTTCGGATGAACTTTCCGAAGGCGCGCATCACGCTTCTCGCAGACAAGAAACTCGCCGATCTCGTCGTCTGCAACAAGCATATCGACGGCTGTCTTTTGCTCGACAAGAAGGGAGCGGATAATCATCCGCTCGCTTTTTTGCGCTTTATCCGCCGCGTTCGCCGCGAGCATTTCGACCTCGTCATCAACCTGCATCGCAACGAGCGCGCCTCGGCGCTCGCCGCCTTCTCGGGTGCAGGTCGTATTGTTGGCTATGCAAAGCCCATCTTTTCCGCCTTCTTCGACAAGGTTATGGAAAACAAGAAGGCAGTCAAGCACCAGATCCATTCCCACTTCGACGTACTGGAAGAAGCTGTCGGCATCGAGCGCATCGATGATGCTGGCTTGGAGATGTGGCTGCCCGAAGGCGCAGAAGAAAGCGCGGCAAAGCTCTGGCAGGACGCCTTTCCTGCGGGAGGGAAGGTCATCGCCTTGAACATCGGCGCGAGTTGGAAGACGAAGCGCTGGATTGACGACTATTTTGCGCAAACGGCGGACTATTTTCTGGAAAAGGGTTATGGCGTCGCCTTCTTCGGCGGCCCGATGGACGAAGAACTCGTTTGCGCCTGCCGTGCCAAGATGCGCCACGGCGATCATGTGATGCTGCGGACCTTCACGGGGCGCGTCACGCTCGCCGAGCTTGCGGCGCTCCTCAAGAAGTGTGCGCTCTTCATTACGACGGATTCCGGCCCTATGCACGTCGGCGTTGCGATGAACGTGCCCATCGTCACGATGTTTGGCGCAAGCCCCGTGCCGGGATTTTACCCTTACGATGCCAAGGACATCCTCTTGAAGACGCCCGAATCCTGCCATCCGTGCGGCAAGCACGAATGTCCGAGAGCGGGGGCAGAAAATATGGCGTGCATGAAGAACATCCCCGTCAAGGAAGTGCTGCGCTATGCGGAGGAACTTCTGTATGAGTATGAAAATAAAGTCGGCAATATCCCCGCGCACGATGGACAATATTGCTGCAAGGTTGTAGAATTATAAGAGAAATCATCTCGTTGGAAGGGAGCTTTCTATGGACATCGAAAAAATGCTCACCCTCGTCGAGGAGCGCCTTTCTCGCTGCAAGATTCTCGTCACAGGCGACGTCATGCTCGACAAATATTACTACGGCGAAGTCACGCGCATCTCGCCCGAAGCGCCCGTGCCGATCAATCACATCACGCGCCAGAAGGAGACGCTCGGCGGCGCGGCGAACGTTGCGCACAACCTCGCGCTCCTCGGCTGCGACACGCTTCTCGCGGGCTTTGTCGGCGAGGACTACCATTGCCGCTCCTTGAAGGAAAAGCTCGTGGAAAACGGCATCGACCATGCGGGACTCGTGCCGACGAACCGCCCGACGACGACGAAGATGCGTATCATCGGCGGACATCAGCAGATGATGCGGCTCGACTTTGAGAGCACTGAGCCTCTCGAAAAAATCTACATCGACAAATTCCTCGCCTTCGTGCGCTGCAAGCTCGCTGAGAGCATCGACGCCATCGTCGTTTCCGACTATGCGAAGGGAACGTGCAGCGAGGTCACGACGACGGCGATCATCGAAGCGGCGCACGCGCACGGTGTTCCCGTCATCATCGACCCCAAGGGCGCGAACTGGACGAAGTATCGCGGCGCCGACTACATCACGCCGAATGTCAAGGAAATCAACGAGATCCTCATCGACCCCATCAAGAATACGAATGCCGAGGTGCTCAAGGCTGCCCACTACATCATGCGCAAGTATCGCATCAAAAATGTGCTCGTGACGCGTTCGGAAAGCGGCGTGACGCTCGTGCGCGAGGGTGAAGAAGTGCATATTCCGACGCGGGCGCAGGAAGTCTTCGATGTATCGGGCGCGGGCGATACGGTCATCGCCGTCCTCGCCGCTGGCCTTGCGGGCGGACTCAAGGGCAGGGACGCCGCCTTCCTTGCAAACCTCGCCGCAAGTGTCGTCGTAAGAAAGCTCGGCACCTACGCCGTGAGCCGTGAGGAGTTGAAGGAAGAATTGCGGAAACTGCCGCGCGAAGAAGCATGAGTTTGAAGGGCGCGTTCCGTACGCGCCTTGCATGAAAAGAGAGAGGGGATCTTCATGATCATCGTCACAGGCGGCGCCGGGTTCATCGGCAGCAATATCGTCAAGGAACTCAACCGCAAGGGCAGGAACGACATCCTCATCGTCGACGATCTCAAGGATGGGGAGAACTACAAGAACCTGCGCGGACTTCACTTCATCGACTACCGTCACAAGGACGACTTTTTAGAGAGCATCGAAGATGACGAATTCGGCGGCAGTGACATCGATGCCGTATTTCACGAAGGCGCTTGCTCCGATACGATGGAGTACGACGTCAACTACATGATGAAGGTCAACTACGAATATTCGAAGACACTGCTGCACTTCTGCCTGCTGCACCGCGTGCCGTTTCTCTACGCCTCGTCCGCCTCGACGTACGGCGCAGGCCGCCACGGCTTCACCGAGAACGACGCGGCGGAGGACGCTCTGAATCCTTATGCTTACAGCAAGCTCGCCTTCGACCGCTATGTGCGTCAGGTCATGCGCGAGAGCCGCAGTCCGATCGTCGGTCTGCGCTACTTCAACGTCTTCGGCCCGCAGGAACAGCACAAGGGCAAGATGGCGTCAATCTTCTACCAACTCTACCGCCAGCTCAAGGAAACGGGCGAAGCGCGTCTTTTCCGCGGCACGGACGGCTTCGACGACGGCGAGCAGCGCCGCGACTTCATCTACGTCAAGGATGTCGTAAAGGTCAACTTCTGGTTCTGGGAAAACAAAGGGCCGTCCGGCATCTACAACTGCGGCACGGGCAAGGCACACACCTACAACGAAGCCGCCGATGCCGTCATCGCTGCCTTGGGCAAGGGATATATCGGCTACCGCGATTTTCCCGAAGTGCTCAAAGGCAAGTATCAGAGCTTCACTGAAGCCGATCCGAAGCAGCTCCTGAAGGCCGGCTACGACGGAGGCTTCCACGATTTCCGCGCCGCCGTCAAGGAATACGTCGACTTCCTTGAGGACGGAGGATACTTCCGCTATGAAGAATAAGGGCGTCCCCGCTGTATTCTTCGATCGTGACGGCACGCTGAACGTCGATATTCATTACCTGCATCGTCCTGAGGATTTCATCTGGACGCCCGATACTCCCGCCGCCATCCGCCGCCTCAACGAATGCGGCATCCTCACCATCGTCGTCACGAACCAATCGGGCGTGGCGCGCGGCTACTACCCGGAAGAGGACGTCCGCCGCCTACATGACTGGATGAATGAAGAACTGAAAAAAGAGGGCGCACACTTGGACGCCCTCTTCTATTGCCCGCACCATATTGACGGCAAGATTCCCGAGTACACAAAAAACTGCAGCTGCCGAAAGCCCGCCACAGGCATGATCGACGCCGCCTGTGCGAAGTACGACATCGACCGAACGCGTGCCGTCCTCATCGGCGACAGCGAAAGTGACATGGAATGTGCAAGACACGCAGGTGTGCGGGGCGTGCGGTATGAGGGCGGGAGTTTGCTGGATGTGGTGGAGCGAGTGTTGGGGATGTTGGGATGAATCTGTTCATAGGAAGGGATATGAGTTATATACCTGGTATAAACATCTTTTGAGATTGAAACAAAAGGGGATAATTATTTTATGCGGCTTCTGTTAGCAAATTTTTCCAAGATGGTGGGTGACACAGGCGGTGCGGCGAAGGTGCATTGCAGCTTTGCGAACGAGATGAAGCGGCGCGGTCATGATGTGGCGATGGTGTTTTGTGATGATAAGATTGGCAAGCCGTTCTTTCCTGTCGATGATGGCATTGAATTATGCAACTTGCAGCATTATGAAGATACAGATGTCGTTTTCCCGAAGTATCTGAAAGTCAAACGAGAGCTCGTTCGTGCCTTCAGTACGCGAAGAGGGCGTGCTGTGAACAATGGATTTGTTAAGACGTATCTGCTTGCACCGACAAAACGTGTTTTGGAAAGTTTCAAACCTGATATTGTCATTTGCTGGCAGACGCTTGCCAGCAAGATTTTTCTTTGTGACTTAGAAACGAAAATACCTGTAATCACTATGTCTCATGGCGATCCGGAAGATATTTTCCATACATACCCGCAGGAAGAAATACCGGCTTTGGGCAAGAGTACAGCATGTCAAGTCTTGCTGCCGTCCTTTGTGGAAGCAATAAAGAAACGTTTTCCCAATATGAAGACGGTGACCATCGGCAATGTAGTTCCGCAGTATGAAGAAGCAGCAGATTTGGGATGTGAGAAAGAACAATACAAGATCATTTTCATCGGGCGTCTGGTGAAAAATCACAAGAGGCCGCATCTGCTGATTGAAGCTTTTGCCAGACTTGCTGATGATTTTCCCGATTGGATTGTGGAAATCTGGGGGGGCGGTGCGAAGAAGTCGTATCAAAAAAGTCTGGAAACGTTGATTCAGCGTGCGGGTTTGGAACAGCGAGTTTTTTTGAAGGGTACGACCCATGATGTCGCCTCTGTCTTGCAAAAGGGTGATCTATTCGTTTGTCCTAGCGCTTATGAAGGCTTTAGCTTAGCTTTAACCGAAGCCATGAGTATGGGACTTCCAGCGATTGGTTATAAGGATAGTATTTCTGTAAATGAATTGATTCAAGATGGCATCACTGGATTTCTTGCTGAAGATGGTGTAGATGGTATGGTACAAAGTATGAAAATGCTTATGGCAAATCAAGATTTGCGGGTGAGGATGGGGATGGCAGCAAGGGAATCAATGCGCCAGTATGAAGCCTCCGTAATTTGGGATGAATGGGAAAGCTTACTGGATGAATGTAGGAAATATTAAGGTGCTGGGAAAAATTCCTTTGCGTAATCATAGTGGATCAATAGTGGATCAATCTGGTAATGCTTATTTTCGTTAAAATGACTCCAGCTTCAAAATTTATCCATCTCGGGACAGATTCTGCTTTGGACGAAAGAACGGATCGAGGTGTGGGGAACAGCATCTTTATATCCTTTTTGAGCAAGCTCTCGGCGTAGCTCTTCATGATACAAGTAATATTCAATTTTTTCTAGAAGATCATATTCATCAAGAAAAGAGATCGTAGAATCTGCTTGCAATATGCCGTCATCGATGTCTTTTTTGTAGATATGATCTGTCAGTTGGAAAGAGCCTGTTGCTAGGATCTCGAACGTTCTTGGATTTAGACCGAGATGTTCGATAGCACCGATGTTCAGACAAATTTTACTGCGGCGATATATATTTGCCGTTTCGTTGCTGGAAATACGATGATTTAATAAGTAAGGAAATAACTTCGGATGCCTTTTTTGGTACTGCCACTTTTTCCAAAAATATTTTCTGTCATACCATGGTCCTGCGATAAGCATGGTCAGATGATGCTCCTGACTATATTTCGCTGTAGCATCCAATATAGTTGTCCGATTTGGTAGAGGGATGCCGACAAAGGATATGTCAATATCTTTTATAGTTTCTTCGAAAAAGTATGCATTCTCGTCATAGCCTAAAGGACAATATGTAGAAGAGATGCTATATGTTTTTTGAATGAAAGGTACGTCCTTCGATTCAAAGCAAAAGATGTGCGAGAAATGGGGAATGATTTTACTAAAAAAAGGAAACCTGTTTATTCCATCCCATGTCCATAAAAATTTAGGAATATGTAAAGATTCTAGATAAGAAAGAAGACATTCATCTAAATAAAGACCACTGAGGACAAGGATATAATCTGGCTGGAAGTTATCATAGCAAAATCTTAATCGTGAGCATTGAGTGTATTCATATCTCTTTTTTGCGGCTTTGTAACCTAGTTTATAGAGTTTTCTTTCCCAGTAGCTACAATCTAAATAGAATTCGTTGCAATAAAAAAGTTGTGTACGATAGCCAATCTTTTGGAATGCAGATGATACACCGCTAGAATGTGAAAGATACGGGGGAGCTAGAATCAGAATTTTCATAGGGTACCTCATTTATATCGAGCATATAACTTGATTGATTGTAGAGCAAATCATATTAGGCGTAATTTTTGTTAAACACTTTTTTTCTAAACAGGTGCGTGCCACCTCTGCGTTGCAGGTTGAACTGCATGTCATGTGCATGCTGATGGGATGGCAAAAAGGGCCTGCCCATCGTGAAGGTACATCTGTCGTAAAGAGCGCGATGGACGGCGTTTTCCTTGCACATGCTATATGCATGGGGCCGCTATCTGTAGCAATGACTAATTGAGCACGATCCAACAAGGCTATGAGTTCACGTAAGGAGAGACAGCCGCTTAAATCATATATGTTGTTCGTTCCTTCTTGTTGCTTTAATGATTGTAGATATGACAACGGATGATCGTGGGACAGGACAATCTCATAAGGATAATTTTTTTGAAGATGTTCAATCGCTGCCATGACTAAAGATGAAGGAATTGATTGAGCGGTTCTGCCTACCGGGGCAAATACAATATATGGTTTCTCCTCGTTCAAGGATCGCCCTAACTGATGAAGCTTCGTTTTTACGGACTGCCACTCTTCTTCCGTCGGGGTAGATACATCGTAATGTGCATTTATGGACAATTGCATGCCTAAAGCTTGCCCTAGCTGATTGGCAATGGATTGAGGGCGATACTGTGTACCATAAGAGTCTAAATGAGGTAAAACAAGATGAAAATATTTCCGTTTGAGGTATTTTTCTTTGCATACGCCTGCACAAAAGGAGACTCTCAGAAACTTCAGCATACGAGCGTATAGCGATTGCCATGTGGTGAAGATGATAATATCTTGTTGGTGTAGTAGTCGAGCCGTTTTTAGGATTCCTGTGACAGATTTATCAATGGGACAAACACGAGAGACGTAGGGTAGACGATCCACCATTTTTAAATTTCCTGGATGTGACATGATGGTGATTTCACATCCAGGAAATTGGTTTTTCAGTTCACGTAAGGCAGGTGTCAGCATAATCAGGTCACCCATGCCAGGAGTACCCTCAACCAATAATCGCATGTTGTTCAGATTGATTTTCATGAAGGGGAACCCTCCTCTGTTGTTAAATATCTTGCTCGGGATAAAAATATCTCTTGCATTCGACAAGGAAAGAATCAACAGCATCATCGTTTTCCTTGTGCATCTTATGGATTTGCTCAAACATCTTTTCGCGTGTAGCTAAGGCGTATTCAATCGCCTCTGGTGTATTGCCCCAAGCAATGCCGTAGCCTTCTTCTTCTTTTCCGATGCAATCGGTACGGGTTTTTCCTTCTTCAAGCATGACGATCGGGATGCAGCCGCACATGGCGGCGATGAGACTGTAGGAAGTGTACATATCATAGCAATAGCAATATTTTTTCTGATTGAGGATTTCTGCAATCTCATGTTTGGAAAGTTTGTCGATGACGGGTCCGTCAAACTGCTTGGGCAAGTCCGCGCGGTCGTGTCCTTTGTGCACGATGTAGCAGCAGCCGGAACGCTCTCCGAAATTTGTCTGTTTCCACATGTCTTCGTCTAGAGCTTGTAGATGTAATTTGCGCCCAGAAGGGTTTAATATCTCGTCGTTAAACAGTTCATGATAAGTAAAAATGAGAGCATCCTTTGCGTAAGCGTTAGCGTCACCCTTGTAGGGATTGAAAAACAAAAGCCAGTAAATGGTTTTCTTGGCACGTAAAGGGTTTCCATAGACGATTTCAGGATAGATTACAATGGTTTCGTCATCAATTGTTGGGAGATACTTTTGCTGGCAACCTTTGACTGGAAAGTAGGCGTAGCCGTTGTAGCGAGGTTTTTTGGTGAACTTCGCCTTGGGAAATAATTGTGCCTTGAGTCGTCGAGGAATATCATGCCGTAAGAAGCAAATGTGATCGAATAAAAACGTGGCATAGGATATAGGATATTTTCTTTTAAATGCGGTATAAAAAATTTTTGCATCATGACCGCGATCCATCAATAGTTTGCAGAGGAGGTGGAGAACAATAGCGCCTCCACTAGTTTGTCGCGGGCTGACAATGAGAAATTTCATAAGAAAAACATCCTTTCGTTTGGGTTGGGTGGTAATAAAGTGAATGAATTATGAATATATGAAAGAATTATTCACGGTGCGCCTAAGCACGACAATTGGCTAGAATCATATAAGTGTATGGCTGAAATTACCAGTGTATATGGTTATAAAAATTTCCTTTTGGACCGTTTCCATTTAAATAAAGTCCATTCATATTTAATATGTTCTCCAATATTGATGAAAAATTTCCCGTTGATATTGAAGAATTCTTTGAATGATTTTTCTAGAATCAAAAGGGAAAAACCGATAGCTATACTAGTAAAGGTGTTTGGAATCAGCGATTCAAGAGTTATCGGTTGAGAAAAGTGGATTTCATAAACCTGTGTTTGGTTTATGTATGTTTGGAGAAGTGCCTCTCCAGAAATCACTGTTTCAGAGGGGTTATCATATAATGAAGCAGGTTGGAGTACTATGGCAGAGATAAGAGCGGATATCACGAAAAAGAGCAATGGAAGAAGCGTTATATCTTTAGTGAGGATGCTTTTGAGCATATATGTCACATATGCTGGCATGATGGCTACAAAAGCAACTGCGACAAATGGAATGAAAAGGAGCGATTGTACTATATAAAATAGGAATGCAAGGAGAACGACTAGAAATATGCCAAAAAAACGTCGTTCGGGATCATTCTCGTTATATTTCCAACAATAACGTATGAGAACGAGTGCGCAAAGTATAAGCCAAATAGCCCCCAGGTTCATTTTTTCACATCCCCACTATTTTGTGTTTTGTTGGCTTCGTCATATTAAGATAACGAAGAATCATGAATGTTTCAATAGACACGAGAGTTGGTGGTATGTTCGTAGAATGCGCATAAGGGAATATGCGAGGTAAGAGTCGAATATAGTTTCATCACGGTAAGAGCGAAAATTGCTGAACGAGAATTGACATAGAACGAACGTCACCCTCATGGATTTATGATAGTATAAAAATGGGTAAAAATCAATGTCTGAAGCAGGAATGTTAAAATGATTTACGGGCAGTTCTCTCCGAACTGCTCAATAATCATGTTGCGGGATTTAGGATGGCGGATTCTTCTGTGGAAATGGCTTTTGTACTGGAATGTCTTGTGATATACTTTGAGATGACAGTTTTCGACTGCATTCACCATACGAGGAGGCCTGGCATTGCGGCTCGAACAGTTTTTTGCGAATCTGCAGAAGGATTTGAAGGTTTTTCTTTTCCTTCTCTTCGTTATATGTCTCTATCGTGCATATTTCATGGCATATATGTCGGAAGCGATAGCGCCGAACACTTCAATGGGGGAAGTGTTTCTTGCGCTTTGGCTGGGCTTTCGTATCAGCTTGAAATCAGCAGGGGCGATCGCGCTTCTTGTTTTTGCATTCTGCTCTTTGCCGGAACTTGTTTTGCCGAGGCTGCGGCTTGATCGTTTGCGGCTTTGGATCGGAACGGCAGGGAGCGCGCTTCTTGCCATATTCTTTCAGGCGCGGTTTCCGTATTATGAGGTGTTTCATGCGACGTTCGGCAGGGAGGTCGTGCAGGGGATGCATGAAGACACGCAGACGATTTTCTCGATGTTAGTTGAATCGTATGCGCTGCCGACACGCCTTTTGGCGGCCGTTGTTTTGACTGCAATTTCCTATTTTCTGCTGCGTCGCCTGCTGCGTACGGAAACGATGCCTTTGCCAAATTGCTTGAATCGATGGGCGTTAGGTGTGGGGCTTTTTCTATTCATTCCGATATTTTTTATCTTTATTCGCTTCGGAGGAAGTTTTAATTACGAGCATTCAATCAACTGGGAGAATGCTTCGGTCACGAAAGATCCTTTCCTTAATGAGTGCATTTTGGACGATATTCAGGCGATGTATCGTGTGCGGGATTTTTACCTTAATATGCAAAAGGATGGCGGCGTCAGTTTCATTGATGTATCGCGTGCTGAGGAATACATGGGTTTCCTAGGGGGGGACATGAATAGGAGAGAGGGGCTTGAGGCGAGCCTCACGCGCACGGCGAGGGGGGCGCGACTACCGAAGCCGAAGCATATCTTCATCATCCTTGGCGAAACGTATGCGCAATGGCCGATGCTCCCCGAGTATGCCGATCTTCATGGCGCCGATGGCATCAAGAGTTTGATTGCTGAGGATCGAGCCTTTTATACGCAGTCTTTTATGCCGAACGGTACATTTACACTCGTGGCGATTACGGGGCTTGTGACGGGCCTCAGCGATGTAGGCATGGATTTGAATTATCAGCCGAAGAGTTTTCGGGAGGTGTATCTCACTTCGATGGCACCGCAGTTTCAGCGCTTGGGCTATCGTGTGGAGTTTTGGTATGGGGGATATCCGGAATGGGATTCCATCAAGAAACTGTCGCTCGCCCAAGGGTTTGATGCATTTTACGGTGCGCCGGATTATAATGCGCCGCAGCAAAATGTTTGGGGAACGACAGACGGTCATCTCTTCGAGGCACTTTACGATCATTTGGCAGAGGAAGAACCGACGGTTCATCTCATCATGACGATTTCCAATCATCCGCCTTACGATATTGATCTTGCTGCAGAGGGCATTGATACGGCAGAATTGGAAAGTGCGCTGCAGGGACGCACGGAGCAGCCGAAGCAGCTGGCATTGGAAGTGGGACACTACCGCTATATGGACAAGGTGGTGACGGATTTTGTGCGCAGGACGATGGCAGCTTATCCGGACAGCATTTTCGTGATCACGGGCGATCATTCGATTCGCATGGATCCGACGGCGCAGCCGACGCTTTTTGAGCACGAAAGCGTGCCGTTCGTCTTGTATGGCAATGGAGTGACGAAGGATATCCTGCCCAAGGATGCTGTGGGCGGGCATACGGCGATTGTTCCGACGCTGATCGAGCTGATTGCACCTGAGGGATTTTCGTACGCGTCGATTGCACGAAGCATGACGGAAGGAACGAAGTATGCGTTCAACTCAGATTGTTGGATCAGTCGCGAAGCTATGGGCAATGTCGACGACGACCGCATGGAGCTTTTACCGGGAATCGCATCGCCGCAGGACGATCTTGCGACGGAGCGTGAGGCAGCGCTCTATGAAGTCGCCGCGATGAGGACGCTTTCGCGAATTTTAATCGGGGATATGGAACAGTGAGGATGCAGAACATTGGCGATTTACGATTGTTTTACGTTTTATAACGAATATGAACTTCTTGAATGGCGTTTGAAGATGCTTTACGATGTTGTCGATTTGTTTGTCATTGTCGAGGGAAATCGTACGTTTCAAAATAAGCCCAAGGAGTTCAATTTTCCTAAATATGAAAAGCTCTTTGCACCTTACGAGAAAAAAATTCGCTATGTGGCAATTGAGGAAGAAATGCCATATGACAGCGACTGGTCAATTGAGATTTTTCAGCGAAATTATATCAAGAATGCTCTTGTTGACTGCAAGGACGATGATATTATCCTTTTGTCTGATGTCGATGAATTTGCTGCACCGGAGCTTTTGCAACAAGTGGAAGATGGCTTGGGTGAAGTTCATATTTTTTCTACGTTCGAGCGTGTGGCAGAGCGTGAAGGCCTGCGCGGTTTGTCGCGCAATACGCGTTGTTTTTTGCGGTCAGTGCCTTATATGGGCAAGCGATCGTCCATACGGGAGTTCTTGCGGTATAGCCCTGTGGTATGTGAGCAGGCGATGTATAATTTTTTCATCAATTATCGAAGAGATTCGAACTGGTGCGGTTTGATTCTTGCGGAATATGGGCAGATCGTGGATATGCAAAAACTGCGTTCACGGCGCAATCAATTTCCGCTGGTATACGGCGGCTGGCACTTTTCATCTTTGGGTGGTTTGAAGATGATTCGCAATAAGATTAACTCGACATCCGACGGAATGTGCAATCCCATTTATGGTTTGCCAGAAGAAGAGCAGAATCAAGTGATCGAAGACGCACTGGAGAAGGGCTATATTTGGTGGCGAGATGAGTATTTGAAAAAATGTACCTTGGAGGATATGGATATTCCGTGGATTGAATGGTTTGCGAAGAAGTATCCGTATATGTATCATGGCTGAGAACTATGAGCGAATTTGATTTAAAAAAAGCAATGATAAATGTGGCATTGCCCCTTGGTGTGGCTTTTGGCTTATCGGTGATTTTTTGATGAAATGGGTTTGGAGGCTAAGGAGAACAGCTGTGCAAAGTTTTTGGAGCTTAGGGAAGAAAATATACAATATGTCAAATCCGCGCGAAGCGCGTCGCTGTGTGGTGTTTTGTGCTCGTGCGATGGCGAATCGCTCGCGGATGCGGCAGATTGATGATTTTTTTCATCAGGATGCAGTCTTGCAGCAGGTGGCGGATGTGTGTCCTTTCGTTTATGAGCAGCCGACGCGGGCGTTTTTTTATAACAAGTCCACATTTGAGGAACGCGCCGCGCTTGTTGAGGCGCATATAGGATTTTTATGCGATGTGTTGGACGAGCATGTTTTGCTTGCCTTGTATCGGCATGAGCAGATGCTTCTTTGGCGTGGCGAGTCGTGTATGGAAAAAGAGCTTGCAGCGTTTCTTCTTTTCGAGCCGGGACAGCGTAAGGAGGGGCTTCTTTCCGTTATGCTGCGGCTTGGTGAGAGTGCGCTCTATCAGATCATCTTCTGGCTGAACAAAGCGCCGGATGGCGAGATGGCGATGTGGATCGGTGCGATGCAGGGGCCGAATATGGAAAATGCCAAGGATGTCGTCAAACAGGTGACGAAGGCGTGTCATGCCTACCGCACGAAGAATCTCATTCTCTATATGGCGCAGGCCGTCGCAAGATCTTTGGGGCTTAAGCACATCTATGCCGTGTCGAATGAGGGCTATTACGCGAACAATCATATCCGCCGCGACCGCAAGCTCAAGACGGATTTCGGCACTTTCTGGGAAGAAGCGGGCGGTCAGGTGCTGGCGGATGCACGCTTCTATGAACTGCCGCTCGTCGAGACGCGAAAGACGATGGAGGAAGTGCCGACGAGGAAGCGTGCAGTCTACCGCAGGCGTTTTGCCTTCTTGGATGATGTGGACGCGCAGATTGCGGAGAATATGGGGAAGATATTGCGCTAGAGAAATGCGGGAGGGGGATTGTATGAATCAATTCCAGCTGACGAGGCTTAAGGTGTTGGGATTCAAGTCCATTCAAGAGACGGAAATAGAGTTTGGTATGTTGAATGTTTTGATTGGCAGCAATGGTTCGGGTAAGACGAATTTAATTTCCTTGTTTTCGCTTCTACAGGCAATGATTGAGGGGCGACTGCAATCGTATGTCGCTAAAAAAGGCGGTCCGGATACGTTCTTGCATTGGGGGCGTAAAAGAACCGAAGCATTAAGCGCTGCTTTTTACTTCGGCAACAATGGCTATGGCTTTTCTCTTGAGGCTACGGCGGATAATCGTTTGATGATTGGCGATGAGGTTTTTTACTGGACGAAAAGTGATGAGCGTTCCATTGGCTGTGGCAATATGGAATCTGTTTGGCGCGAAGGTACACACACGGGAATCGATCGATATGTAAAGCCGATTTTAGAGAAACAGAAATGGCGAGTGTATCATTTTCACGATACGAGCGATACGGCATTGGTGAAGCAGATTCATGGTATTAATGACAACATTGAACTGGCGACGGACGCAAGGAATCTAGCGGCATTTCTTTATCGCCTGCAAAAAACAGAAGAAAAATCTTATTATCGTATTGTCAGTGTCGTGCAGATGGCAGCGCCGTATTTTGATGATTTTATCTTGCGCGAGAATCCGTTGAATCCGAAAAGCATTGACTTGGAGTGGAGGGCGAAAGGCAGCGATCTGCCGTTTATGGCTTCCCAATTATCGGATGGAACGCTGCGGTTTATTTGTTTGGCAGTATTGCTTTTACAGCCAACGTACCTTCAGCCGGAAACTATTTTGATTGATGAGCCTGAATTGGGATTGCATCCTTACGCGATTCAGCTTTTAGCCTCGTTGATAAAGAAGGCCTCTCGGAAAAAACAGATCATTGTCTCGACACAGTCCGTAGAATTGCTGAATGAATTTCAAGCGAATGACATCATCGTCGTCGAGCATAAGGACGCCACATCCACTTTTCGTCGCTTGAACAGCGAGGCATTGTCTTTCTGGATTGCAGAAGATTATACTTTGGGAGATTTGTGGAAACGAAATATTTTTGGGGGGCGTCCTTGATATGGTGCGCATCAAGATTTATTGTGAGGGATTATCGGAGGAAACGTTTATCAAGAATATCTTGGTTCCTTCTTTTGTTGAAAAGCAAATCTATCTTACGGCAATTCCTTGCGATGGTGTTTCCAAGTATAGTCGCATACGAAAAGATATTCGCGATCTTTGCAGGGAAGACACTAGAGCGATTGTCACAACAATGCTGGATTATTATGGACTTCCTGCAGAAACTCCAGGATATAGAGAAGCGCCGAAAGATGATGTATATCGGATGGTGGAATTTGTAGAACGGAAAATCGCGGAAGATATTAGCGAAGAAAACTTTTATCCGAACCTATTGCTGCATGAATATGAGACGCTTTTGTTTTCAAATGTAGATGCGTTTTCATTTTGTGATTTGAACCATCAGCAGATGGAGTCCTTGCGTGAAATCAGCAGGTGTTTTCCTACGCCAGAACATATCAATAATAGTCCGAATACTGCACCATCGAAACGTATCTTAAAAATATGTGAGGATTATGATAAAGTTCCTGATGGTTATAAGATTGCGGAAAATATTGGTTTGCATGTTATGCGTGAAAAATGCTGCCATTTCGATGCGTGGCTTTGTTATCTGGAAAATCTTCAGAATTGCTAACAGATACCTGACGGTAGTCGAGGTGAGAGGCGTGTACGGTCTGCCGTCGGAACATTGGAAAGCGATTTATCGCATCTTCTACGCGCAAAAGACGGGGTTTCATTGGGTGAAGCTTTTCGGTTCGCGAGCGCGGGGGGAGGCACGGGCGACTTCTGACGTTGAATTTGTACCTTGACGCGACGATTCAGCTCTTCGAGTTTTGCTTTGAGCTGGCATGGAAGCTGATGAAAACGGTGCTTTCCTACGAGGGAATCGAGGTCAGCAGTCCGCGGGCCAGCATACGCGAGGGGTGGAAGCAGGGGCTGGTGCAAGAGGCGGAAGCGTGGCTTGATATGCTCGAAAAGCGGAAGTTGTCTGCGCATACATACAACGAGCAAACGGCGCAGGTGATTTATGTGGCTGTAAAGGGCAAGTACTTTGCGATGCTGGCGGCGCTGGAGGGGGAAGTGGCAGCACGATGGGAAGAGGACGAAAGATGAGAATACGATGATATAAAACGGAAATGGAATTTTTGGCGTATGATGGATGGAATATAACAAAGATATAAATCTTGTTATATTATTGTGTTGTTATTATATATTTTAGATAACAAACTATAAATTGTTATAAAAACATGTAAAATCATTGAATAGAATTGATGTTTCTGTTATCATTTTACCATGAAGCCACAAGAGGTCAAGCCGAAGGCGCAGACCGATTGGCTAGGCTTTTGTAAGGGCGGCGCACAATGTCCACGAAGTGGACGTTTGTGCGTGTAGCTTACTGATATGGAGGAAAAGTAAAATGATTATAGAAGATCTCGTTGGATTGACGCGTTGGGTTTTGCAGAAAAAAACGGAAACGCAGATGTTGGAGGTCAAAGCTGCGCATGAAGGATGCCCGCGTCATCTTTATGATACGTTATCGAGCTTTTCCAATCAGGATGGTGGCGGGACGTTGCTATTTGGCATTGATGAAGAACAAGATTTCGCTCTTGTGGGTGTATATGATCTGCATGATTTGCAAAAGAAGGTTGGAGAGCAATGCCTGCAGATGGAGCCTCCTGTGCGAGCGGTCTTTACCGTGGCGGAAGTGGATGGCCTCGATGTTTGCTCTGCGGAAATTCCTGGTTTGGACTTATCGGAGAGACCTTGCTATTATAAGGGCAAGGGGCGAGTGAAGGGTTCCTATGTGCGTGTCGGGGATGCCGATTACTGCATGTCGGAGTATGAGCTTTACAGCTTTGAAGCGTTTCGCAAGCATCTGCATGATGATGAACGGTCAGTAGCTCGGGCAAGGAGCGAAGATCTGCGGTTGGAAGCGACCGAGGCCTATTGGCAGGAGAAATGCAGAGAGCGTCCAGGGTTTGCACAGATTCCGCGTGAACGTGCCTATGAGCTGCTGAATGTGCTGCGCGACGGCAAGCCTACGTTGGCGGCTCTGCTGAATTTTGGTATATATCCGCAGGGGTTTCTCACGCAGTTTTGCATTACGGCAGTTGTCGTTCCAGGCAAGGAAGTTGGTGCGACGGATGAGAATGATGCACGTTTCTTGGATAATAAGCGCATAGAAGGAACTCTGGCCGAGATGCTTGCTGAGGCGCTTGTTTTCTGTCGGCGCAATATGAAGACACAGGTGAGTATTGATAAGGGGACCGGCAGACGGTGCGATCGGACGGAGTATCCTGTTGCGGCTATTCGTGAGGCTGTGCTCAATGCACTCATTCATCGAGATTACAGCATTTATACGGAAGGGGCGCCGATTCAGATCTACATGTTTACAGATCGATTGGAGATTCATAGTCCAGGCAGTTTGTACGGACGCATGACGGTTGAGCAGTTGGGAAAGGCGAAATTGGATCTGCGCAATCCGGCGCTCGCAGTTATGGCGGAAATGATCATCGAGGCAGAAAATCGTTATTCGGGGATTCCGACGATGTATCGGGAAATGCACGCCTTTGGTCTGCCTGAGCCGCAATTTGAGAATAGGCGCGATGAGTTTGTCGTTACGTTTTTCAATCAGCGGGAATCAGAATCTGTGAGAGAGAGCTTTTCGCTTGGCGAGCAGGATTTGTTGGCTTTTTGCAAGGTTCCGCGCACAAGAGCAGAGATCGCGGCATTCTTGGGAATCGCTACCGTGGGATATGTGCAGCGGCGATATATACGTCCGTTGCTGGCTTCCGGCGCACTTCGCATGACTTTGCCGGAAACGCCGCGAAGCAGCAAGCAGAAATATTACCATGAAGCCCCAAGAGGTCAAGCCGAAGGATCAGACTGGGAGGTTTTTCGATGAATCTGCCGAATCCTATCCGTGAGGGGATCGTGCGGCTCGCACGCAAGTACGGCTTGTCGCGTGTCGTGCTCTTCGGCTCGCGGGCGCGCGGCGACAACTGGGAGCGCAGCGATGTCGATCTCGCGGTTGCAGGCGGCGACGTTGTGCGGTTTTCGCTCGATGTAGACGAAGAGCTGCCGACGCTCCTGATGTTCGATGTTGTCAACTTGGATGGTCCTGTGCAGCCGGAGCTTTTGGAAGAGATTCAAAGGGATGGTGTTTTGCTTTATGAAAAAGGCAGAGAATTTCCTCAAAGCGCTACAGAATCTCAAGGAGATCGAGGGGAAGAAGCCTCCCTATGATACGATTGCGACGGCGGGCATGGTGTCGCTTTTCGAGATATGCTTCGAGCAGGCATGGAAGGCGATGAAGGAGCAGTTGGAGGCGAGCGGCTATGGCGAGCATAAGAGCGGCTCGCCGAAGAGCGTCATCAAGCTGGCGTATCAGGCGCGGATGGTCAAGGATGAAGAACTTTGGCTTGCGGCCTTGCAGGCGCGTAACAATGTGGCGCATTCTTACAGTGAACCGATCGCGCTTTCCATCATTCGTGACAGTCAGGAGAAGTTCATCGCGATGTTCGAGCAGCTGGCGGAGGATCTGCGGGAGAGATGGCTTTGATGAAAGCTTGACGTTTATAGAAATAGGCATTTTTATAAACATCAAGCTTTCATCTTTATAAAAATGCCCATTTTAGTAAAGGTCAGGTGTAGGGGGAAATGGCATACAAGAGCCTGAAGAAGATATACTACAAAAAGACGGAGGACGTAGAGGCAGTATATCAGGCGCGTTGTCAATCTGAGGCGGCCTATCACTTCGATATATGGATTAAACAGTATAAACATAAAACGTCGTATCCGGCATTCTTGTGCCTTACGCAAGAGATGTTTTTGCTCATGGAGCGCATTTATAAATCGTATGAGGTGTTTCTGTACCTCGTCAATACGGTGCCGCATGTTATTCTGCGGCAGTTTTCGCTCTTGTGCATCGTAGATGAAGTGAAGTCGACGAACGATATCGAAGGCGTTCGGAGTACTAGGCGTGAAATCAAGGAAATCCTTGATGGGGGGATACGGAAATCCCACCGTTTGGAGAGTATTGTCCAAAAGTATCGGGGACTGCTTTCAAAGGAAAAGATCGCCTTTGAAACAAGCCATGACATCCGTAAGTTTTATGATGAATTTGCACATGAAGAGGTCATTCGTGACGATCCGCGAAATGAATTGGATGGAGAAATATTCCGCAAGGATTCTGTTGATATTGCTTCCCCGACGGAACGTACTGTGCACCAAGGGATTTTTCCTGAAGCACGAATTATAGAAGAGATGGAAAAGGCGTTGGCTGTTCTTCATGATGAGAAGATTCCCGTATTGATTCGGACGGCTGTATTCCACTATTTTTTTGCTTATATTCATCCCTTTTATGATGGAAATGGAAGAACGGTGCGCTTTATAACGGCGTATTTCCTGGGGAAGCATCTTCATCCTTTGGCAACGGTTCGGCTGTCCGTTATTTTCAAGAAGCATCAGAAGAGGTATTACAAACTTTTCGAGGAAACGGACAGTGAGCTCAACCGAGCAGAGATGACGTTGTTCGTGGAAGAGTTCATACGATTCATTGCGGAGTCGATTGACGATACTGTACGAATATTGGAGCGGAAGAAGGAGCAGGTGGAGCGGTATCGCCAGCAGATCGAAGAAATGAATTTGGAGGATGCGCTGACGAAAGATTTGTATTACATTTTGCTTCAGGCTGCTTTATTTTATGGGCAGGGTATTACGATACAAGAGTTGGAGAAGGTGCTGAAAAGATCGCGGGCGACGATTCAGAAAAGATTGGACAAGATTCCGCAGAAGGATCTTGTGAAAACGAGGAAACGGGCAATCTACTATAAGATCAATATGCTTCTTTTCAAGAAGGAAAAGGCAGATGGAGGAAAGGTGAATAGAGCCTGAGCAACCAATGGAGGAGGAACACAATATGGCATTCAAGGAGATTCAGCCGCAGGATTTGCAGGATAATGTATTTACGCTGATCGGCAAGGATTGGTTCGTCGTCTGCGGCGAGAAGGATGGCAAGGCGAACGCGATGACGGCTTCTTGGGGCGGCATGGGCGTGCTCTGGGGCAAGTCTGTCGTATTCATCTTCATCCGTCCGCAGCGCTATACGAAGGAGTTCGTCGATGGGGCGGATGGCTTCACGCTTTCCGTGCTCGACGAGTCGAAGCGCAAGGTCTTGAACTACCTCGGCACGGTGTCGGGGCGCGATGAGGCGAAGATCGAGAAGGTGGGACTTACGCCGCTTTCAGAAGGAGGATTCACCTACTTTTCGGAGGCGCGTCTGGCGCTCCTTTGCCGCAAGCTCTATGCACAGGAGATGAAGCCCGAGTGCTTCATTGAGCGCGAATGTGATGCAAAGTGGTATCCGGAGAAGGATTACCATACGATGTATGTGGCGGAGATCGAGAAGGTTCTCGTCCGAGACTAAGAGTTCTAGGAGGCAGACATGCGTCAGGAAATCAAGGAGCAGCTCAAGGGGACGAGCCTTGCGCGCGGCATGACGGATGATGATGTCGAGGCGCTTCTCGCGTCGAGCCAAGTGCGCCTCGTGCACTACAAGAAGGGGGAGATCATCTTCCATGAGGGTGATGTGCCCGAGCGCCTTTTTCTGCTCGTTTCGGGCGCTGTGCGCATACTGAAGGACACGTATTCGGGGCGGCAGATCTTTCTAGGGGAGATACGGAAACCGGGCGTGATGTTCGGCGAGGTATATCTCTTCATCGAACGCCATGCCTACGATATGTTCACGCAGGCGCTCGCAGCGACGGAGCTTTTGGAGATTTCGAGCCGCATGCTGACGCAGGGTGCGGCGGAGGACGATTTCGGCGAGGCAGACGATCCGGAAAGAGCGCAGCGCGTGCGCCTGCAGGGACTCCTGCAGCGCAATCTTCTGCGCGATTTCGCACGCAAGGCGTACCAGATGAACAATATGCTAAAGGTGCTTGCGAGCGGCTCTTTGCGCGGCAAAATCGCACGCTACTTGATGCTGCAGCCGCAGCAGGCAGAAGGAAAGATCTGCCTGCCCGAGAGCCGCGAGTCCACGGCGATCTACCTCGCAGTGTCGCGCCCGGCGCTTTCGCGCGAGCTGAGCGCCATGCAGAAGGAGGGGATCCTCGCGGTGGAGTCGCGCACGATTCATATTCTGGATCGGGAGAAACTGGAGGAGTATCTGTAAGGGGAATGGAGGAAGCGAATTTCGTCGGATCAGCGCAAGATGCATGTGAAGTGAGGCTCAATGCAATAGGAAACAAGATGAAATGATATAGATAGGTGTGACCTCTTTCCAAACTCACGATAATCTGCTATAATAGGCGCAGGACAATTCAATAAGTGAAATTTAGGCGGAGTCTGTTCAACCAAGGGCTCCGTCTATTTTTCGGTCGGCTGTCCGTCGTTTCCCTGCCTCTCCAGCTTGACGGGGGAAGGCGGATAGAAAGTGCAGGAGACTGCCCGTGGGCAGGCAAATTCAAGGAGGTTTTTATGGAACAGGAAACAATAGCTGGTATCATCTTCGTCGCGATGTATGCGGTGATCGTCTCTGAGAAGATCCACCGCACGATCATTGCGATGATCGGCGCAATCCTCATGATCATCATGGGCATCATGACGCAGGAGACCGCCGTCCACCACATCGACTTCAACACGCTCGGGCTTCTGATCGGCATGATGATCATCGTTGCCATCACGAGCAAGACGGGACTCTTCAACTTTATCGCCGTCTGGGCGGCGAAGAAGGCGAAGGCCGATCCCGTGAATCTCTTGGTCTACCTGTCGCTGATCACGGCCATTTGCTCGGCGTTCCTCGACAACGTGACGACGGTTCTCTTGATGGTTCCGGTCACGTTCAGCATCACGACGAAGCTCCATGTCGATGTCATGCCGTATCTTTTGGCGCAGGTCATCGCGTCGAACGTCGGCGGCACGGCGACGCTCATTGGCGATCCGCCGAACATCATGATCGGCAGCGCCGTCAAGGAGCTGACATTTGCGGCGTTCATTGAGAACCTCGCGATCATCTCGATCATCAACCTCATCCTCATCACGGCGATCTTCGTCCTGCTCTACCGCAAGCATTTGACGACGAAGCCGGAGCTCAAGGCTCTCGTGATGCAGGAGAACGAGTGGGATGAGCTCAAAGACATCCCGCTTCTCAGGAAGTGTCTGTTCGTGCTCGGCCTGGTCATCTTGATGTTCTTCCTCCATTCGCTTACGGGGCTTGAGTCTTCGCTCATCGCGATTGCGGGCGCGTTCCTCCTGCTCCTTCTGGTTGGCAAGGAAGAGTTCGTCGAGCACGCGATGCACGGCGTCGAGTGGCCGACGATCTTCTTCTTCATCGGTCTCTTCATCGCCGTCGGCGGCCTCGTGGAGACGGGCGTCATCCGCGATCTTGCGGTGCAGGGCGTCAACCTTACGGGCGGCGACGTGACGAAGACGTCGATGCTCGTCCTGTGGATGAGCGCGATCGTTTCGGCGTTCCTCGACAATATTCCGTTTGTTGCGACGATGATTCCGCTGATTCAGGACATGGGTGCGATGGGCGTCTCGAATCTTGAGCCGGTCTGGTGGAGCCTTGCGCTCGGCGCCTGCCTCGGCGGCAACGGCACGATCATCGGTGCGTCCGCGAACGTTATCGTCGCGGGCATGGCGGCGGAGAGGGGCGTCCCCATGACGTTCGTCCGCTTCATGATGGTCGGCTTCCCGTTGATGATCTTGACGATCCTCACGTCGACGGTCTACGTATACCTGCGCTATCTCATGTAATCTGTATTTTTGGGGCTGTCGCACAAATCATGTGCAACGGCCCCTTTTTCGTGTGGAAAAGCGCCTTCTTCATCACCCCTGTCTGTCACTGATGCACATGGGAAGAATTTCTGGCGAAGCTTCCCGGATCATGGTATGATAGTAGAGAAAGGAAAAAGGAGGCTGTCCGTCATGACGTCATCGAACATCACGCCCGAGGATTTGCTGCTTGGCTATGCGAACCCTGCCTACGATCAGCATGCTAAGCGTCTGCTCGCGCAAAAGGATGTCGTGGCGCGAATCCTCAAGGGAGTCGTTCCCGAATTTCGCCAAATGGATCTCGCGACCATCATTGGTCGATGCATCGAGGGCGAGCCGGAAATCGGCGCTATCCCCATCGATATGGACAAGACGAACGCTGCAAGGCGGATTCCGAAGGAGATTCGCGGAGACAATACGGAGAGCGCCAGCCCCACGGAAGGATGGATTCGTTTCGACATTCTGTTCCGTGCAAAAGTGCCTCAGACAGGTGCGCGTATCACCTTGATCGTCAACATTGAGGCGCAGAAGACGCAGTCGAACAGCCGTCTTGGTTACGCGCTGCTGCGGCGAGCCATATACTATGCCTGCCGCTTGATTTCCTCCCAGAAGGAAACGGAGTTTGCAAAATCAAACTATAATGACATCAAGAAGGTTTATTCTGTCTGGATCTGTATGGATGCGCCTGATGACAAGAGCGCCATCAACTTCTACGATATGCAGGAGCGTCACTTTCTGCATCGCACGAAGGCAGAAAAAAGCGATTATGACCTGCTGAACATCATCATGATTTACCTCGGTGCGGATGATTCGGGCAATGAGCTCGTCCGCTTCCTGAAGCTCTTATTTCGCGACACAGTAAAATCTGCGGCAGAAAAGAAGAAGATTCTCGAATCCGAATTCGATCTCGACATTTCGGGCGATATGGAAAAGGAGATGAACACCATGTGCAATTTGAGCGAAGGCATCTTCGAGCGCGGCATTGAGCAGGGCATTGAGCAGGGCATTGAGCAGGGCATTGAGCAAGGTATTGAGCAGGGAGAATCTGGCATGATCCTTTCCATGCTGAAGAAAGGATACGATCTCACGAGCATCGCCGATATATCTCAATGGTCGATCAAGAAGATCGAGCAGTTGGCAAAGGTGCATCATCTGCTGTAAATACGCGCACAAACGTCCGCTGTTTTGAAAAAGATGCTTGCACATACACCCAAAGAGGGGGCTGTTGCATGAGTCAAATTCGACTTATGCACAGCTCCCCTTTTTTCTTTCTGTGCGGCACGCGAAAGAAATGACCTTAGTCGAGCAGGATTTATGCCGCGCGGCTAGAAAAGAGGCAGGAGCAATCAAAATCATTGTGCAGCGCCGTTTGACTGTCGATGCATTCGCTGAGGGATCGCTGATAAATGAAGTCGCCTGGATGTAGAGAGATGGGCGGTTGAATGAATCCGCGATTTTCTGAATCGTCGAGGCAAGCGGTGTTTCCTTTGGAGGGATTTTCTGTGAAATTTTCTTCGGGGCGCGGCTTCGGCATGTGCGCCGTATTTGTTTTTACCGGCGCGGTGCTCGGCGGACTCTTGGGCGAAGCTCTGCGCGGCGTGGAGGCGCTTTCTTCGATTGCGCCGCTTCTTTCCGAGACGCATCCGGCGTTCGTCTTGGCGCCCGTGGCGATCGATCTCTTCGTCGTCAGCGTCAGTTTCGGCCTTTCTTTCACGCCGAACATCATGAGTCTCGTCGGCGTCATCGTCGCGCTCGTTCTTTTCCGACGTTATTGAGGAGGAATATTCATGTTCATCCTGGCATCGGCTTCGCCACGCCGCCGCGATCTTCTCGCGCAGATCGGCGCCTCGTTCCGCGTGGAAGTGAGCGAGGCGGAAGAGGTGCGCGAGGCGAAGACGGCGGAGGAGCTTGTTCGCGTCAATGCGCTCGCCAAGGCACGCGCCGTGGCGGCGCACGCGGCGCTTCCCGTGCTCGGCGCTGATACCGTCGTCGCGCTCGCCGGACGCATCTTCGGCAAGCCTGCAGATGAGAGGGAGGCGCACGAGATGCTCGCCGCGCTCTCGGGGCGTGCGCACGACGTTCTGACGGGCGTCGCCTGGTGCAGGGGCGGCCAAGAGTTCTCGACGGTCGAGAAGACGCGCGTCTTCTTTGCCGCGCTTTCAAAAGAGATGATCGCGCGTTACGTCGCTACGGGCGAGCCTTTGGGCAAGGCGGGCGCCTATGCTGTGCAGGGGCGTGCCGCCGTCTTCGTCGAACGCATCGAAGGCTCGTTCTCGAATGTCGTCGGACTGCCGCTTCATGCGGCGGCTCATCTTGCAGAAAAAGCGGGGGTCGATCTCTATGACGCTTCTCGTGCGTGATCTGCCCGCCGACGAGCGGCCGCGCGAAAGGCTTCTGGCCGAGGGCGCGGCGAGCCTTTCCAACACGGAACTTCTCGCCGTCCTCCTGCGCACGGGCGTCAAGGACGACTCGGTGCTTCGCGTCGCCGAGAAGGTGCTCGCGCTCTACAAGGAGCGCGGACTCGCCGCCATCACGCAGATGAGCGCGAAAGAGCTTTCGTCCATCAAGGGCGTGGGCATGGCGAAGGCGGCGACGATCCTCGCCGCCGTCGAACTTGGACGCCGCCTCGCGCTCAAGGCGGCGGAGGAGCGGACGATCGTGCACGGCCCTGCCGACGCTGCTTCCTACGTCATGCCGCGCTTTCGCTTCGAGCGCAGGGAGCACTTCGCCGTGCTGCTTTTGAACGCGAAGAATCATATCCTTGCGCTGAAGACGATCTCCGTGGGAACGCTCACATCTTCCGTCGTTCATCCGCGCGAGGTGTTTCAGGCGGCGATCGAGCAGTCGGCGGCTGCCGTCATCCTCGTTCACAATCATCCGTCGGGCGACCCTGCGCCGAGCGGCGAGGATATCGCCGTGACGCGCCGCATGGTCGAGGCGGGGGAGATCATGGACATCCCCGTGCTCGATCACGTCATCGTAGGTTATGATAAATTTATTTCCCTAAAAGAAGAAGGTATGATACAATAGAAATCGTATCTTCATCAGCCCTTATATCTATGATTGACAAGGCTTTTTGACAGATTTTTGCAGACGTGTTTTATGGGATGCGTGTGAAGAGAAGGGAGTTTTATTTCAACATGTGGAGTCTTTTTGGTGGCTTGTCCCGCGATATGGGCATCGACCTTGGAACCGCGAATACATTGGTGCATGTGAAAGGCAGGGGCATCGTTCTGCGCGAGCCGTCTGTCGTAGCGATAAAGAGTGAGAACGGCGAGGTGCTCGCTGTCGGTGAGGACGCGAAGCGCATGATCGGCAGGACGCCGGGCAACATCATCGCCATCCGTCCGATGAAGGACGGCGTCATCGCCGACTTCGACGTGACGCAGGCAATGCTCAAGTACTTCATCCGAAAGTCGATGAACACGAAGTCCTTCGTGCGCCCGCGCGTCGTCGTCGGCGTGCCTTCGGGCGTGACCGAGGTCGAAAAGCGCGCCGTCATCGATGCGGCGCAGCAGGCGGGAGCGCGTGAGGCCTACCTCATCGAAGAGCCGATGGCGGCGGCGATCGGCGCAGGTCTTCCCGTCGAGGAGGCGACGGGAAGCATGGTCGTCGACATCGGCGGCGGCACGACGGAGATCGCCGTCATTTCGCTCGGCGGCATCGTTACGAGCCGCTCGATCCGCATCGGCGGCGACGAGATGGACTCTTCCATCGTGCAGTACATCAAGCGTCAGTACAACCTCATGATCGGTGAGCGCACAGCGGAGGAAATCAAGATCACGATCGGCTCTGCCATCGTGACGCCCGACGTCGACCGCGATATGGACATCCGCGGCCGCGACCTCGTCAGCGGACTGCCGAAGACGCTCTCGATCCGCGCGAGCGAGGTCAGGGACGCCTTGAACGAGCCGATCTACAAGATCGTCGACGCCGTCAAAGGCACGCTCGAAAAGACGCCGCCGGAGCTGGCGGCCGACGTCATGGATCACGGCATCATGATGACGGGCGGCGGCGCGCTCCTGACGAACCTCGACAAACTGCTGAGCCACGAGACGGGCATGCCCGTCCTCATCGCGGAAGACCCCTTGTCCTGTGTCGGCGAAGGCACGGGCAAGTCGCTTGAAAACATCGAGCTTCTAAAGCGCGTCGTGATGATCTCTAAGAAGTTGAGACAATGAGCCGCATACGCAGAGACGACCAGGACTCGAACCGCAAGGTCTGGCTGCTCCTCGTTTCGCTCGTCTGCGTCCTCTGCCTCGTGTTCTTTGCGGGAAAGGGCAGGTTTCAGTCCCCTTTCCTGAGCCGCGCCGCCGCGACGGTGCTGCGTCCCCTCCAGTCCGCGACGGCATGGGTGGGAGACAAGATCCATAGCCTCGGTACGGAGTTTTGGGAAGTCTATTACGTCTACGACCAGAATCGTATGCTGAAGAACGAGGTGGAGGGGCTGCGCGTGCAGAATCTCGAAGCGAACGAAGCGCTCGCTGAAAATGCACGCCTCAAGGCGCTTCTCGGCTACAAGCAGACGAAGACGCAGTTCGACCTCGTGGCGGCCCGCGTCATCGGACGCGACTATGCGACGTGGTCGGGCGTCATCGTCATCGACCGCGGTACGGCGAGCGGCGTGCATGAGAACATGCCCGTCGTGACGGAGAAGGGACTCGTCGGCGTCGTCGTTGAGGCCGCGCCGTACTCCTCGAAGGTGCGGCTGATCCTCGACCCGCGCGCCGCCGTCGGCACGATCGTGCAGCGGCAGGAGTCGCGCGTCGCGGGCATCGTCGAGGGCGATCCGGCCAATCCCCTGATGCCGCGCATGAAAAACATTCCGAAGTCTGCCGATGTCGTTGAGGACGATGTCGTCGTGACGTCGGGCTACGGCGGCGTCTATCCGAAGGGGCTTCTCGTCGGCACGGTCAAGGCATTGAAGAACGACGAGGGCGGCCTGTTGAAGTACGCCGTCTTAGAGCCTGCCGTCGACTTCCAGCGTTTGGAGGATGTCGCTGTCATCGTGGCGTCGCGCGAGGCGCCGCCCGCTCCGATCACGCCGCCCGCGCAGACGCCGGGCACGGAGACGGATCCGGCGGCAGAGAAGGCGGCAGCAGAAGCGGCGAAGCGCGCGGCATCGCAGCCTGCGCCTGCGCCTGCTCAGCCGGCCGCACCGGCGCAGCCGAAGCAGCCGGCGAAACAGCAGAACGCCCAGCCTGCCGTGCAGCCGCAGGGCGCACAGAAGCGCGAGGCAGGTGCGCGGCCATGATCAGCTATCGCAGGATCTTCTTTTGGCTTGCGTTCGTGATCGCGCTCTTCGTCCTGCAGACCTCATTTTTCCCCGTATTTTCATGGAACGGCGTTTCGGTGAACCTCATGCTGGTTCTGACCGTTTCGTGGAGCCTCCTTTACGGGGCGCGCCGCGGTGCTTTTCTGGGCTTCATGACGGGACTCCTGCAGGATCTCACCACGGGCATGTTCTTCGGCATGGACGTTTTCGCCTTGACGATCATCGGCTATGCCACGGGCGCATTTTCGCGCAACGTGTTCAAGGATCCCGTGTTCCTGCCTGCGATGGCGACGATGTGGGCGACGGCCGCGCACTATTTCTTTGTGCTCGTTCTCATGCTGCTTCTCGGCTACGGCTTTAGTCTGCTCTATGTTGTCAAGACACTTCTTCCGGCGCTTTGCTGGAACGTTCTTTTCGCCTATCCCGTCTATCGCGCGGCGAGCCGCATGCAGTTGTGGCTGGGGCGGCGAAAGTAATGGCCGGGGCGCAGCGCCTCTCAGGGAAAAGATCAAGGCGCCTTGCGGGGCGTCTTCTTGTCTGAATGGGGAGATATACCTTTGGAAGAAAATGAAAACGAGTATGCAGGGCGCATGCATGTGCTCGGCGGCGTCATCGTCGCCGTCATCGCCGTGCTTCTGCTGCGGCTCGTCTATCTCCAAATCTATGACGGCGACTATTATGCGAGCCTTGCGGACGGCAACCGCATCCGCATCATCCCGAGCGTTGCGCCGCGCGGCAATTTCTTCGACCGTAACGGCACGCCTCTGGTCATGAACCGCCCGAGCTTCACCGTGTCGCTTTTGCCACTGTCGGGTACGATTCCCGAGGACGTCATCGAGCGATTGTCCGTGCTCCTTCATGTGCCGACGGAAGAGATCCACAAGAAGATCGACGCGCATGTCGGCTTCGATCCCATACGCATCAAGCAGGACATCGGCCCTGAGGTCTATACGATCATCGAGGAACAGCGCGACAAGTATCCGGGCGTCATGATCGAGGCGCAGCCGATCCGCGATTACGTCTACAAGACGTGGGGGGCGCATGTCTTCGGCTACGTCAGCGAGATCAGTAACGAGGAGCTGGAAAAGCGCAAGGCGGAAGGCTACAAGTCGGGCGACATCGTCGGCAAGTTTGGCTTGGAGCGCGTCTACGACAAGACGGTGCGCGGCACGGACGGCGGCAGGCAGGTCGAGGTCGACGTTGCGGGCAAGCCCGTGAACAACCTCGGCACGAAAGAGCCGGTCGCGGGCAACGACCTCGTCCTCACGATTGATGCGACGATCCAGGTCGCCGCCGAACGCGCCATCGATCAGCAGCTTTCCGCCATCGGCGCCAACGCGGCGGCGGCGGTCGTCATGAATCCGCAGACGGGCGAGGTGCTCGCTCTCGTGAGCCGTCCGTCCTTCGATCCGAACCTCTTCGTCAACGGCATATCGACGAAGGATTGGAAGGTTATCAACGAGAATCCGTATCATCCGATGGACAACAAGGCGATCACGGGCGAGTATCCGCCGGGCTCGACCTTCAAGATCGTCACGGGCACTGCCGCACTGCAGGAAAATGTCGTCTCGCCGAATGAGATCATCTACGACTCGGGACGTCATTGGATCATTCCGAAGGGAAACGCGGGCGGCGAAGCGCTCGGCCCTATCAATTTCATCCAGGCGCTCGCCCACTCGGATAATGTCTACTTCTACGAGATGGGCAATCGCCTCGGCGTCGACCGTCTGGGCGAGTACGCGCGCATGTTCGGCGTCGGCTCGAAGACGGGCATCGACCTGCCCTACGAGGCCGAAGGTCTCGTGCCGAGCCGCGAGTACAAGAAGAAGGTCTACGAAGACGACTGGTATCTGTCGGAGACCTTCGATGCGGCGATCGGGCAGGGATTCGACCTTGTGACGCCGCTGCAGGCGGCCGCCATCATGGGGGCGATTGCAGCGAACGGCGACCGCTATCAGCCGCATCTCGTGCAGCGCATCGTAGGCCCTGACGGCAGTACGGTCGAGACGATAAAGCCCAAGCGCATCGGCAGGCTCGATGTGCGCCCGGAGGTCATCGCGCTCGTGCAGCAGGGGCTCAGGGACGTCACGAAGTACGGCACAGCGGCGTCGGCCTTTGGTGCGAAGTATCCCATCGACATCGCGGGCAAGACGGGCACGGCGGAGAACTCGCACGGGCGCGACCACGGCTGGTTCGTCGCCTACGGGCCGTTCAACAGCCCGACGATCGTCGTCGCGGTCATCGTCGAGCAGGGCGGCTTCGGCTCTCTGTCCGCCGTGCCGATCGGCAAGAAGATCCTCGACGCGGCTTTTGGCCTCGATACGCCCGAAGTCAAAGCTGTTCGGCAAGAAGTGGCGGCGCGGCAGAAATCTTGATATAATAGAATCGTATTACAGCAAGGAGAAACGACAGGGCAAATGCACCGAAGCCGTTTCTTGACCCTTCGTGCGGCGCATCGCCGCACACGCACGCAAAAGCGAGGAAATCATGGAGAAAGAAAGCGTATTGTTTAAGGGGCTGAAGACGGGGCTTCTGCTCGTGCTGGCAGGAAAGCCCGAGTTTTCTGTTGTTGAGCGCGAGATTCGTGAAAAGCTGGAATCGAGCGCCCTGTTCTTCCGGCGCGGCACGGTCATCGAGTGGCGCACGGGGACGTTCACGGCGAAGGAAAGCCTCGCTTTGAAGAAGCTCTTCCTGCAGCACGGCTTGTACTTCCGTGAGATGAAGGAAGAAGCTGATGCAAAGAAGCCTGCCGTCAGCGCGGTGAGCGGGGCGGCGGCAGCGGCGCGGGCGGGAGCCGTCCTCGGCAGGAAGAGGGCGGAGTCTTCTGAGATGAAGGCAGAGCCGGACGCGGACAAGAAGGACGTGCAGATGCTCGTCGTGAACCGCACGCTTCGCGGCGGACAGGAGGTGCAGAGCCAAGGCTCGGTGCTCGTTCTCGGCAACGTGAACCCCGGGGCGCAGGTCATCGCGGGCGGCAGCATCGACATACGCGGCACCTGCCGCGGCATCGTCCATGCGGGCGCTTACGGCGACAGGGACGCCATCATCATCGCGGATCACCTGATGCCCGTGCAGATCCGCATCGCCGACGTCATAGCGCAGTCGCCCGAGCAGTATGAGAAGCCGGAGCTTGCCGAAAGGGCGAGCGTGCAGGATGGACGAATCGTGATTGAACCGATAGAAAGGTAGGAAGCAGCCGATGGCAGAAGTTATCGTTATCACCTCAGGCAAGGGAGGAGTCGGCAAGACGACGACCACGGCGAATATTGGCGTGGGACTCGCGAAGCGCGGCAAGAAGGTCGTGCTCATCGACACCGATACGGGGCTCAGGAATCTCGATTTGCTCCTTGGACTCGAACGCCGCATCGTCTATACGCTCGTCGACGTCATCCAGAAGCGCACGACGTACAAGCGGGCGCTCGTGCGCCACAAGAAGTATGAGACGCTCTTTTTGATGCCGACGTCACAGGTCGCGGACAAGTCGGCGATCGAGCCCGAGCAGATGAAGGAGCTCATCGCTGAGATGAAGGAGGAGTTCGACTACATCCTCGTCGACTGCCCGGCGGGCATCGAGCAGGGTTTCCAGACGGCGGTCATCGCAGCGGATTGGGCGATCGTCGTCACGATGCCCGAGATCGCCGCCGTGCGCGACGCCGACAAGATCATCGGCAGACTGCAGAACGACGGCAAGGAGATCAAGCTCGTCGTCAACCGCATCCGCTCGCAGATGGTCAAGGACGGCACGATGCTCGACATGGATGCGATCAACGACATCCTGTCCCTGCCGTGCATTGGACAGATTCCCGACGATGAGAAGGTCATCGATTCGGCGAACCGCGGCGAGCCGGTCATTGACAATGCGAATTCGCTCGCGGGCAAGGCGTATGCCAACGTCGTCTCGCGCATCATGGGCGAGGACGTGCCCTTCCTTGAAACGCCGAACGAGAGCTTCCTGCAGCGGCTCAAGAACATGATCCTCGGAAGGGGGAAGCGTGATGATTGAAGCTTTGCTCAAGATTTTCGGCAAGCAGGGCAAGTCGTCGCGTGAGATCGCCCATGATCGCCTGAAGGTCGTCCTGATTCATGATCGACTGAGCGTTTCGCCCGAGGTCATGGACAAGATTAAGACCGACATCATCCACGTCATTTCCAACTATGTGGAGATCAATCAGAAGGATATGGAGATCTCGCTCGCCAACGACCAGGATTCCGTCGCGCTCATCGCGAACATTCCCGTGAGCCGAATGAAGCCCAAGGAAAGCAGCAGACGCTAGGAGGCGCAGGGGAAAATGAACAAGCGTTGGCTCAGGCGCATGGACTTCACGCTGATCGGTGCGACGGCGGCGATCGTCGTCATGAGCCTCATCGTCATCGGCAGCGCCACGCACATCAATACGGCGGGCGGCGATCACTACTGGTTCGTGCAGAAGCAGGGCGCATTCGTCGTCTTGAACGTGCTCTTCGCCATATTCCTCATGAATTTTGACTACAAGGCGCTGCAGAATTATGGCAGGAATCTTTACATCTTCAACGCTGTCATGCTTCTCCTCGTCATGATCATCGGACAGACGGCGCTCGGCGCACAGCGCTGGATTCAGCTCGGCCCCATCACCCTGCAGCCGTCGGAGTTTTCGAAGATCATCATGATCATCGCGCTCGCCGCCATGTTGGAAGATCGCGTGGGAAAACTCAACACCGTGAGCGACATCCTGCCCGTCCTCGGCTATGTGGCGCTGCCGTTCTTCCTCGTCCTCAAGCAGCCCGATCTCGGCACGTCGCTCGTTTTCATCGCCATTCTCTTGGGCATGATGTTCGTCGCGGGCGTGAACCTTCGCATACTGGCGGCAGGCTTTGCGGCGGGCGTGGCGGCGTCGCCCCTTCTCTGGCTCTTTTTGAAGGATTACCAGAAGATGCGCCTCAAGGTTTTTCTCGATCCGAGTGTCGACCCGCTTGGCTCGGGCTATCACATCATTCAGTCGAAAATCGCCATCGGATCGGGACTGATCTTCGGCAAGGGGCTTTTCGGCGGTACGCAGAGCCAGCTGAACTTCCTGCCCGAGAACCACACGGATTTCATCTTCGCCGTCGTCGGCGAGGAACTGGGCTTCGTCGGTGCGGCGGCGCTGCTTCTTTTGTACCTCGTCGTGCTCTGGCGCGGCGTGAAGATCGCGCGTGACGCGAGCGACACTTTCGGCCGGCTGCTCGCCGTCGGCATCACCTCGATGCTCGCCTTCCATGTGCTCGTCAACGTCGGCATGACGACGGGCATCATGCCCGTCACGGGCATACCGCTGCCGCTCATGAGCTACGGCGTCAGTTCGCTGACGACGAATTTGATCGCGATCACGATCTTGCTCAACATCCACATGCGCAAGGCAAAGTTTGTATTCTGAGAAAGGAATTATTCCGGGGAGGATTTATGGTCAAGTTGGAACAGGAGATGCTTCAGGCTGTCGAGAAACCCGCACGCTATACGGGCGGTGAATGGAACGCGCAGCCGAAGGACTCCGCCGCCGTCCTTTGCCGCATCGCGCTCGCGATGGCGGACGTCTATGAGGTCGGCATGTCAAACCTCGGGCTGAAGATTCTCTATGAGATTTTGAACCGCCGCGATGACATCGCGGCGGAACGTGTTTATGCGCCTTGGCTCGATATGGAAGAGGAAATGCGCCGCCGCGGCATCCCGCTCTTTTCGCTCGAAACCTTCCGGGAGATTTCTTCCTTCGACATCCTCGGCTTCTCGCTGCAGTACGAACTTCTCATCACGAACACGCTCAACATGCTTGACCTCGCAGGGCTGCCGCTCCATGCGGCGGAGCGCACGGACGAGCAGCCCTTCGTCATCGGCGGCGGCCCCTGCGTATACAACACGGAGCCGATCGCCGACTTCTTCGACTTCTTCGTGCTCGGCGACGGCGAGGAAATCGTCGTCGAGGTGTGCGACGCCTTGATCGCCTGGAAGAAGGAGGGTCGCCCGGACGGCAGGCGCGGCTTCCTGCGCCGCGCTGCGCGGATTCCGGGCGTCTACGTGCCGTCCTTTTATGCGCCCGAGTACGATGCGCAGGGCATGTTCACGGGGCTTCGCATCCTCGATGCGGCAGCTTCGCCGCAAATCTATCGGCGCGTCGTCAAGGATCTCGATGCCGCGCCCTTTTTGGAAAAGCCCGTCGTGCCGTACCTCGGCATCGTGCACGACCGCCTCATGCTCGAGCTTTTCCGCGGCTGCACGCGCGGCTGCCGCTTCTGTCAGGCGGGCATGGCGTACCGCCCCGTGCGCGAGCGCCGTCCCGAGACGCTCGAATCCTTGGCACGCACCCTCTTCGACTCGACGGGCTACAACGAGATGTCCTTGACGTCGCTCTCGTCCGCCGACTACTCGTGCCTCTCGCCGCTCGTCGACGGGCTTCTTGCCGGCACTCAGGGCGAGCGCGTGAGCTTTTCCCTGCCGTCTTTGCGCATCGACAGTTTCTCCGTCGACATCGCCGAGCGATTGCAGCAGGTGCGAAAGAGCGGCCTGACGTTTGCGCCCGAGGCGGGCACGCAGCGCCTCAGAGACGTCATCAACAAGAACGTGACGGAAGACGACTTGCTGCACTCGGTGCGCACGGCGTTCGAGCAGGGCTGGAAGGCGGTCAAGCTCTACTTCATGATGGGTCTGCCGACCGAGACGGACGAGGACATCGTCGGCATCGCAGAACTCGCGCAGAAAGTCGTCGACTGCTACAAGGAAGTCAAGGGAAAGCGCGGCGTCAAGGTCACGGTGTCCGTCTCGTGCTTCGTGCCCAAGGCGTACACGCCGTTCCAGTGGTTCGCGCAGGTGCCGCAGGAAGAATTCGAGCGAAGACAGCGGCTTTTGAAGGAGAGCATACGCGATCGCGCGATCTCGTTTCACTACCATGACGCACGCGCGAGCGTCCTCGAAGGAGCGCTGTCACGCGGCGATCGCAGGCTCTCAGCCGTCATTGAGACGGCGTGGCGAAACGGCGCGAAGTTCGACGGCTGGACGGATCAGTTCAAGGACGAGGTCTGGAAGGACGCCTTTTGCCGCTGCGGCATTGCGCCCGAGTTCTACAGCCGGCGCACGCGCGATCTGGAAGAAGTCCTGCCGTGGGCGCACACGAGCCCGGGCGTGTCTGAGGACTTTTTGCGCCGCGAGTGGCAGCGTGCACAGGAAGCGGCGCTCACGCATGACTGCCGGCGCGAAACGTGTACGGGCTGCGGCGTCTGTCCCGAGCTTGGCTGCGACGTCGTCGATTGGAGGGGAGAAGCATGAAGCTGCGCGCACTCTTGACGAAGGGCGAGGAGATCCGCTTCATCTCCCATCTCGATTACGCTGCGCTCATCGAGCGGGCGATCCGCCGCGCCAAATTGCCTGTCGTCTATTCGGAGGGGTTCAACCCGCACATGAAGTTCTCGTTCGCCTCGGCGCTCGCCGTGGGCGTGACGAGCGAGGCGGAGGTCATGGACGTGGAGCTTTCGCGCCCCGTCGCGCAGCCCGAGGCGTGGGACAGGCTCGCCACCGCCCTGCCGTCGGGCGTGCGCCTCGGTCGCCTCGTCCCGTACGAGGGCAAGGCGAAGTCGCTGATGGCGGCGGTCGACCGCGCCGAGTACCGCGTGCGCGTGCCTTATGCGGGCGCGGAGGAGGAGGCGCGGCGCGCTGTCGCTGCCTTCTTCGCTGCGCCCGAGGCCATCTATCGGCGCGTCCTGCCGAAGAAGACGCGCGAGGTCGACGCGAAGGCGTACCTGAAGGAAATCCGTGTGGAAAAAGAGGGCGGCGATCTGCTGCTCTTTCTCGCCATCGCCGTCACGCCTGAGGGCAGTCTGAAGCCTGGCGAGGCGATCGGGCTTCTGGCGCATGACTTCGGTCTCGCCGTCGAGCCGAGGGAGGCCGAGATCTGCCGCACGGCGCTTCTTTCGGGCGGCAAAGACCTTTTCGCCCTGATCGAATCGTAAGACCGATACTCATCGATGGAGTTGATGTGATGAAAACCATTCTTGTAAACTGCGCCCCCGAAGAGACGCGCATGGCGATCGTGGAAAGCGACGAGCTTCTGGCGGTCGAGGTTGAGCGCGAGTCGCAGTCGCACCTCGTCGGCAACATCTACAAGGGACAGGTGCAGAACGTCCTGCCGGGCATGCAGGCGGCTTTCGTCGACATTGGCTGGGAGAAGAACGCGTTCCTCTACATCGGCGACGGCGTGCCGCACGAGGGCGCACAGAAAACGACGCCCGTCGCACGCATCCACATCGGCCAGCGGCTGCCCGTACAAATCACGAAGGACGCCATCGGCACGAAGGGGCCGCGCGCGACAATGCACCTGTCGATTCCGGGCAGGAACGTCGTACTCATGCCGACGGCCGCCTACATCGGCATTTCGCGGCGCATCGAAGGCGAGGCCGAGCGTGCGCGGCTTCGGGAGATCGCTGCGCGCATCTGCCCGGCGGGCATGGGACTCATCATCCGCACGGCGGCGCACGGGCAGACGGAAGAGAGTTTCCAAGAGGACGTCGATCGCCTCGTGCGCCTCTGGCAAACCCTGCAGGCGAAAAACAAGATGGCGAAGGCGCCGGCGCTCCTCTACCGCGACGCCGACCTCATCGTGCGCCTCGTGCGCGACTCCTTCACAGAAGAGATTGATGCGCTCTACATTGACGACGCTGACGCCTGCCGCCGCGTGAAGGAACTCGTCGAATCCATCTCGCCCGAGCTTGCACAAAGAGTCCATCTCTACGAAGAGCGCGAGCCGCTCTTTCGTCGCTACGGCGTGGAGGGAGAAATCGAGCGCCTCGGCGAGCGCGAGGTCGTGCTTCCCTCGGGCGGCTCCATCGTCATCGACAAGACGGAGGCGCTGACCGCCATCGACGTGAACACGGGGCGCTACGTCGGCAAGGCGAACCTCGGCGACACGGTCTACCGCACGAACCTCGAAGCGGCGGCTGAGATCTTGAAGCAGATCCGCCTCAGGGACATCGGCGGCATCATCCTCGTCGACTTCATCGACATGGACACGGACGAGCAGAAGGAAAAGCTCCTCGCCTTCCTGCGCGACCGCGTGCGCTTCGACCGCACGAAGACGAACATCGTCGACATCACGGCGCTCGGCCTCATCGAGATCACGCGCAAGAAGTCGCGGCAGAATTTGGAGAGCATCATCTACAGCCCGTGCCCTTACTGCCACGGTCGGGGCAGGGTCGAATCGCCCGAAACGATCGCCATCCGAATCTGCCGGGACATCCGTCGCTTGGAGAGCAAGGCGCACGCGGGCGCATACGAGATCGAAGTGGCGAGCCGCATCGCACGCGCCGTGGAAATTGCCGAGCCGCTCGCACACCTCGCCGCCGAACTCGCTCTTCGCCTGACCGTCGTCGCCAAGGACGTCATGGCGCTCGAAAGCTACACGATCTTGCCGAAGGAAGATTGAGGCGCATGCGGCGGATTTTGGGAATGTTGTTTTGCTGTGCATTTATGCGTACTTTTTATATATGAATACGGAGGCTTTTTCATGCAGGAAACGAAAGAATACCAGAATTTGATCCTTGGATTCGGCAAGGCGGGCAAGACTTTGGCGGGGCTTCTGGCAAAGCGCGGCGAGTCCGTCGCGCTTGTCGAGCGTTCGAAGGAGCGCTACGGCGGCACTTGCATCAATGTCGCCTGCATCCCGTCGAAGTCGCTAGAGTACAGTGCGAGGCTTTCTGCTGCGGCGGGCGGCGATTTTGCGGCGAGGGCGGCGCGCTATCGGGCGGCAATCGCTGAAAAGCGGCGTCTGACGGCGATGCTCCGCCAGAAGAACTACGAGAAGGTCACGGCGACGGGGGCGGAGGTCATCGACGGTGAGGCTTCCTTCCTAGACGCGCATACGGTGCGCATCGTGACGGAGACGGGAGAAAGAATCGTGCGCGCCGGGCGCATCTTCATCAATACGGGCGCGGCACCCTTCGTGCCGCCGATTCCGGGGCTTAAGGAGAGTGTGCATGTCTATACGAGCGAGGGAATGATGGAGCTTGACGAGCTGCCTGAAAAGCTTGTCATCATTGGCGGCGGCTACATCGGCTTGGAGTTTGCCTCCTACTATGCAAATTTTGGCTCCGACGTCACGGTCGTGCAGGATGCGGCGGAATTTATTCCGCGTGAGGATAAGGAAATCGCTGCCTGCGTGGAGAAAGTGCTTGAAGAACGCGGCATATCCATCGTGAAGAGCGCGAAGGTGCTCGGTGTCAAGGATGAGGACGGCGGTGCCGTGCTCACGGTCGAGGCGGCCGGGAGTGAGCGTCGGCTCGCGGCGGACGCCGTTCTCGTTGCGACGGGCAGGCGGCCTGAGCTTGCCGCTTTGCAGTTGGAAAAGGCAGGCGTAAAGCTTTCGGATCGCGGTGCGGTTGCGGTCGATGAGAAACTGCGGACGACGGCAGAGCATATATGGGCGATGGGCGACGTCGCGGGCAGCTTGCAATTCACATACATTTCGCTCGATGATTTCCGCATCGTCAAGGACACGCTGTTTGGCAAGGGCGAACGCACGACAAAGAACCGCGGCGTCGTGCCCTATTCGGTGTTCATCGATCCGCCGCTTTCTCGCGTGGGCATGACGGAAGAGGAAGCGCGAGCCGCAGGCTTCGAGGTCGCCGTGCGAAAGCTCGCTGTCGCCGCTATCCCGAAGGCACAGGTGCTGCGAAAGCCTGCGGGGTTGTTGAAGGCGGTCATTGATGCAAAGACGGACAAGATCTTAGGGGCGCATCTCTTTTGCCCGGAGTCGCAGGAAATGATCAATATCGTAAAGCTCGCCATGGATGCGGGCATCCCGGCAGGCACGCTGGCGGATGCCGTTTACACGCACCCGACGATGACGGAGGCATTCAACGATCTTTTCGCTTGAATGAAAAAGAGTAGAAATTACATGCACAAACGAAAGTTACCCAATCAGTCTGCGCCCTTCGGGCTTGACTTCTTGGACTTTCATAGTAAAGCCACTAATATCATGAAACCGACGGCGTTTCCGCATATCGCAGGATACAGATTTATTTGGTGAGCAATGGCATCGAACTTTCTGCAGCACCTTTTGAAAAAAATCATCGCTCTGCTTAAGGAAAATGCAGGAAGCGACGATATAATTGCTGTAAAGTGATAGGGAGGTCGGCGGAGACCTCTGGGCATATCAGGGAAGACAGTCGCAGCGTAGGGAAGCGCGTCTCTTTGGCTGTGGCGTCAATGATCAGGGAGGTTTTTGCTGTGCCACTAGTAGTAAAGAACAACATGCAGGCAGCGAATACGCTGAACACGCTGAACAAGAACGAGAAAGACCGTGCGAAGAGCCTTGCACAGGTCTCATCGGGCATGAAGATCACGAGCGCGGGCGACGATCCTTCGGGCATGTCGATCTCCGAGCGCATGCGCGTGCAGATCCGTGCGCTCGATCAGGACAACCAGAACACGCAGAACGGCAACAGCATGATGAAGGTCGCCGAGGGCGCTGTCGCCTCGACCGTCGAGATCTTGCGCACGCTCAAGGAGAAGTGCATCAACGCGGCGAACGACACGAACACCGATGACGACCGCGCGACGATCCAGAAGGAAATGGACGCGATGGTCGACCAGATTAACGACAACGCGAACATTCAGTACAACGGCAAGATCCTGATGAGCGGCACGTACAACAACCAGGTGTCGGTTGCGGGCGGCACGCAGTCCACATGGGCGAATCAGGCCTTTGCAGAGGGAACGAATCCGTCGGGTACGGCATTGACCAATTACAAGGATCGTAACGGGAATAGTTTGGGGATTTTGCCAACAGACAGGATGACTGTTTCCTATGTCAAAGATGGCAAGACATACGAGAAGACATTCCGCGTCGGAAACTTTAACTTGACGGCTTGTTTTACTAACACTACAAGTGGAACTGGAAAGTTTGTTCCAGATCCAGGCGATACGGATTTGGAGGCTTATCAAGGCCCGGCACCTAATGGATTGTCCAAGGTCGGCATTGATCAGTATGGGCATGATGTCGTTACGGCGGACGGCAAGGATGCTCTGACGATTCGCGCGAAGAATGGCGGCACGACGGGTCAGATTGGCGGCGTGACGTTCTGCTTGACCGATTCACAGGGCAATATCAAGAAGGCACAGAACAATATGTTCGACAAGTTCCAGATGACGGTACGCGCCCAAGATCCGACACCCGACAATGCCATGGTCTTCCAGATCGGCACGCGCTCGAATCAGGCGGTCAAGGTTGGCTTCACCGATATGCACGCGAAGGCGCTCGGCATGATGGGGTCCGACTCGAAGGCGATTCAGGTCACGACGCGTGCACGCGCCAATGCGGCGGTCAATGTCATTGAGAACGCCATCGGCATGTGTCTCGACCAGCAGACGGTGCTCGGTGCGGCGCAGGCTCGCCTGCAGTTCACGTCGTCGAACATCATCACGGCGAGCGAGAACACGCAGTATGCCGAGTCGACGATTCGCGACGCCGATATGGCGAAGGCGATGACGGACTACACGAAGAGCAATATCCTCACGCAGACAGCGCAGGCTATGCTCGCACAGGCGAACCAGTCGTCGAGCGGCGTGCTGAGCTTGCTACAGTAAGATACAGGTGGCTTTTGCCGCCTCAATGCCCTGCCGAGGCAGGAGTCGAGAAGGAAAGAAAGCCACCACATCTTGTGGTGGCTTCTCTTGCGATAGAAAGGAAGATAAGAAATGAGAGGAATGAGCAAGAAGGACGCCTTGGCGTGTCAGGTCAGCCTCGGTCTCTTTGCCGGCCTCCTCGGCATTGCCTCGACGGCGCATGGTGCGCCGATCCATGACGGTGGCACGCTTGCCGCTGACGGCAAGAAGGCAGGGAATGTAACGATTGATACGGCGACGGCAAATACGACGAAAATTACGAGTACGCAGTCGAACAACGTCATTGGCTGGAAGGATTTCTCGATTAAAAGTACGGAAACTGTAGAATTTGACGGCGGTGTGACGACGGGACCGAATGCGAAAAACTACCTCAATATCGTCACGGGCAATGTGACGTCGCATATCGACGGCAAGATGACGGGCGGCAACAATGTCTATATCGCCAATTCGCATGGCGTGATCTTCGGCAAGGATGCGAGCGTCGATGTCGGCAACCTCTATGTGACGACGCAGGATTTGACGGGCGTCGACTATTCGCAGGCGGCGAACAGCAGCAAGATCGGCGCTGGTACTGTCATTGACACGCCAGCAAACGGGAAGGCGGCTGCATCGGCAAAAGCCGATGTCGTCAGTCTTGTCGATAATGCCTCTGGGAAGAACTTGAAAGCAGATAAGATCGTCCTCGAAGGCAGGAGCGTTCGCATCATGAACGATGCGAATATTGAGTCGAGCGAGGTATATACGCTTGCCAATACAGATCCGCTGAAGGTGGAGGCTGGCGGCGAGAAGGAAGTGCGTCCCTATACGGGCTATGTGCATGTCGGTCATACAAATACCGGCATACCGACAGATCCTCTGCCGACCGTAGGATCTGGAGGAAAGTATAAGAACTTGACGCAGGACAATCTGTACAAGTTGATCGGTTCGGAAGCAGACTTGGATCTCATCGAACTTAACAAAAACTATATGCTGAGTCGGGATATTACCCTCACAGGCACACAAAGTCCTATTGGGACATCGGCAACTCCTTTCACAGGCAAATTCGATGGCATGTTCCATACAATCTCGGGTTTGACGCTTGGCGCGGGCACGAGTACAGAATATACAGGACTATTTGGTACGACGAATGGCGCGACCATTATGAACGTCGGACTGAAGAATGCGAATCTCTCCACTGTTCAATATGGTGGCGGTCTTGTCGGTCATGCCAAAGGGAACACGGTTATTAGTGCCGTCTATAATGAATCGACGACAAGTATTGGTGCGGGAAGTTATGCAGGCGGCATCGTTGGAATGTTGGATGGTTCATCATTAGATCATGCCTATAATACTGCGACTGTGACGCAAGGGGGAGGACTGGCTGGAGCTATAACTGGCAATGTCAAGATATATGCTGTTTATAATACTGGGACAACTATAGGTGGAGTTTCTGCTGGTGTTTATCAGGTTTTGGACAGTTATGTTGCAGGCAGTTTTATTAAAGACGCATATACTACGACTGCCGATTTGACTGCACCA
Source organism: Selenomonas sputigena ATCC 35185 (assembly GCF_000208405.1). NCBI lineage: Bacteria > Bacillati > Bacillota > Negativicutes > Selenomonadales > Selenomonadaceae > Selenomonas > Selenomonas sputigena. Next base: position 482,620 of record NC_015437.1, read on the forward strand.
ACGACCCAAAATTTTATTTTTAACTCCTATACCAAGAATTCTAGTGGTGAAGCAACCCTTGTTGTGCCTAGCGGTACATCAACTGCTAAGAATGCAAAACAGGCCGCCACTTACGAGGGGTGGGACATCTCCGACGAGGGCGGCGCGAATACGACGTGGCGCATCTTCGAAGGTCATTCGACGCCGCTTTTGACCGCCTTTATGAAGGGAACGGTGCAGGCGGAGTATTCGTATGCCGATTTTCAGCAGGCGGGTCACGGGCATTCGGACAATATCGCTTCAGGCTATACGGTGCAGGCGGCGGACAAGCAGACGGACGGCAGCTATGTCGCGCGTGCGGGCAAGGAAAGCAACGACGGCAAGAGCATTAGCCGTGTCTACAATGCCGACTATTTGAAGATTGCGAAGAAAAATAACGATGGTTCTTACTCTGCCATCACGGATGTTAATGATGCGGATCTTAAACTCTATGGCGCAGATGATCGCTCGCTCGTACATCTTTCCCAAGGTACGGCCGGTGGCGGTCGCCGCAATGCGGGATCCAATGCAGCCTATGATGGAGTCGACGGCAAGGGCGGCCGCGAGGCTATGCTCTATGGCGAACAGCACGGCTATGATATCGCGGGCGCGAACGTCACGATCGGCAAGCGCAAGGTTATCGGTGATGTTGGCCAGATGGGCAAAATCCAGCGTGAGTACGACGGCACAGCGAATGCCGGAGATGCGTTCAAAGCAGCGCTCACGGCGGGCAATGTCGTCGTGCGAACCGAAGGGCTCGTCGACGGTGACGGCGCAACGATGACCATAAATACCGACGGCGTGACGTTCCGCGAGAAAGGCAACTGGACGTCAGGCGCGGCTCTAAGTCCCAATGCTGGATACAACAAGTCGATCTATGTAGACAGCTCCAAGGTGAATTTCGGCGACGCCGATGGTAATTACGAATTTGATGCGACGAAGATCAATGACAAGAATCTCACGGGTAATATCCTTCAGAAGACGATCAAGGCGAAGCTGACTACGGATACGGGGATCAACAAGACGTATGACGGCACGTCGAAAGTTCTTAAAGCCCAATACCAGCCCGACCCCAATCTCATCCTAGATTCGTCGACACCGCTTGTCGGGACGAATGATGTGACCTTGAATCAGGCTGACGTCACAGTGAAGTACAAGGACAAGACGACCAAAGCGGAAGTGGAGAATGCGGGGACTGGGCACGGCGTCGCCTATGAGGGCATCAAACTTAAGAGCACGACCGCTGGGATGACGAAGAACTACAAGCTCGTCGATAAGGAGGGCAATGTCCTTTACCGTGAGGCCATTGACGACGATCCGAATGCAGCTGCCGCCGTGACTTCAGGCGGCACGCTCTGGGGCACAGGCACGATCGAAAGGCGCAAGCTCGATGCAAGCCACTTCAGCATCACGGGCGCTTCAAAGATCTACGATGGCAAGGACTACCTCCTCGTTGACGGCACGGAGAATAAGGTGGAGGTTGCGGTCAATGAAGATGCCGGCAAGGCTACGGACACCACGCAAAAAGGTCTTGTCGACAAGGACAAGGACAACCTCAAGTTCACGATCAGCGCCGCAGATGGCAAGGCATACTACAAGAACGCCAGCAATGCCAATACGAAGGACGTTTACTCAGCTACGAGCCCCAACGGCGCGCAGTTTCTTTCCTATACCCTTAAAGCGAGCGGCTCGGCGCTCCAAAACTATGCGTTCGACGATGGTGCCACGACGAAAGACCTTACGACTGCAGACACGTATGACATCAAGAATGCAGCCGCAATCAAGCCGCGCGAGATCACGGTCGACCTCTTGAAGAAGACGGGCATCGACAAGGTGTATGACGGTAATGAGAACGTCAAAGATGAGAACAAGGTCTTCGGCACGAACTTCGGCTACGCCGATGGCACGACGGACAAGACCAAACTCGTCGAAGGCGACGGCGCGGAGATCAAGGCGACGTCTGCCGTCTACAAGAAGAAGACGAGCGGCTCGGAGGCTGGCGACAAGGACGTCTCGCGCACGGCGGCGGGCAATGTCATCGAGGATGGCAAGGACGTCGAGTACAAGATCGAGCTTACGGGTGCGGACGCGACGACGGCTGCGGCTGCAGCGGCGAACTATCGCCTCAAATACAGCGTGGGTACGCAGACGACGAATGGCACCGTGGGCAGCGCCATCACGATGACGGGCACGGGCAAGATCACGCCGCGCGAGCTTGTGCTGAACAATCTGCCCGAGGTCGTGCGCTCCTACGACAGGACGTCAAACGTCTACGCTAAGCAGCTCAAAGACAAGGGCTACAACAGCGTCACGTCGGATCTGGGCGAGAACGTGGCTCTGACGCTCGGTGCGGATACGGATGTCGTCGGCACATATTATGAGAGTGCGGCTGCGGACGCCGAGAAAGCGACGGATGCCAACTACAGGTCGGACGGCACGACGCAGATCTCCGGGAAGCCCGCGCAGTATACCGTCCGCTACAAGTCTGACTTCAAGCCGACGATCACGGACGGCAACTACGTCCTCAAGGATGCATCGACGAGCACGGGTACGGGCAAGATCACGACGTTCGTCGCGAACAGTACGAACTTCAAAATGGATTTCGGCGTGCAGAGCAAGGTGTTTGACGGTACGGCGGCTGCCGGGGATCACAATCAGCTCAGCAAGCTGGAATTGGATTTCGGCAATGGACAGAAGCTGGATTTCCTCCATACGCCGCAGAAATCGTATGAGCGCATCGGCGAATTCGGGAACGAACATGCCAATGTGGACAAGGACGGCAACGCCCTTGTCATCGGCGGCACGACGAAGACGGCGTATAGTTTCACCTTCAAGGTGAAGCCCATCCTGGGGACGAACGCTTCGGACAACTACGATCTCAGCGCCTTGTCGCCGTCTGCCGACGGCTATATCTCCATGACGAAGGCGTTGCATGGCAAGATCGCGCAGAGGAAGCTCCAAGCGACGCTCGTGAATCCGCAGCATGAGAAGGTCTATGACGGCACGAAGGATGTGACGAACGGCAAGGGCGAGAAGCTTACCGGTTCTTCCATCGTCCTCTTGGACAACCTCGCGCCGAAGGAACTTGGCGGCACCTATGGCGATGGCAGTGACATCGTCGGGGAGTATGATAATAAGAATGTCCAGTCCAACAAGCATGTCGTGACCTACAAGCTCAAGATTTCTCCGAATGGATACGAGAACGACTACTACTTCGTGGACAAGAATAATACGGTCGTGACGGAGCTCAAGGGCGAAGGCGTCATCAAGCCGCGCGAGATCGATGTGGACTTCAACTATGCACGGAAGACCTACGACGGCACGTCGGCTGTAGACAAGAGCGTGCCTCCTTCGGGCACCTGGGGCTACACGCTCAAGCCGCACGACGAAAGCGCGGATATGCGGACGAAGGTGCAGACCCTGCTCAACAATGAGCATCCGACGCTCAATACGGCGGTGCTCACGGGAACCTATGTGGGCGAGAACGGCACGACGCCGCAGAGCGATGCCGGCGAGTACACGGATCGCGTGAAGTATTCGAACATCCAGGCGGCTCTCCAGGATTCCAACTACAAGATGGTCTCCGACACGAGAATTGGGTCGGGCAAGATCGACAAGCGCACGTTCAATGCGGCTGATCTCAACCTCGACATCTCTGCCGCACGCAAGACCTACGATGGCACGACGCTCGTCAAGAAGGCCGGCGGAAAAGCCGAAGACTATATCACTGGTCTGACGATGAACCTCGGCGGCACGCCGAAGACGTACGTCAAGAACACGGACTACTCGCTCAAAAGCGCGACGTATGCCAACCCGAACGTCTCGGCGAACACGGGCACGGGCAGCGTTACCTACACCATCTCGCTGAAGAAGAGCGACGGCACGAACGGCTCGCTTCTGAACAATTATGAGTTCACGAACCTTCCTACAGGCTATTCGTTCGATGCGGCGAACGGCACGCTCTCGCGTACGGTGGCGAACGGCACGATCGACAAGCGCAAGGTCTATGCGCATGTCAAGGACGTGTCGAAGATTTACAATGCAGATATCGATGTGCGAGGCGGAAGCGGCAATGGACATCCGCTCTCGAGCAGCGAGCTTGTGACGTTTGACAACAAGCTCAATGGCACGGCTGTCGATGACACGGGTCTGATCGAGGCGCACAAGAGCCTCAATGCCACGACGGCCTCCTATCGCGATAAGACGGCGGGCACGGGCAACAAGACGGTCGACTACACGCTCTCGATCGACTCGGATCCTGCGATCGCGGGCAACTACGCATTTCACGACGGCAAGACGGGAGCGGCGGTTCCTGTCAATGGTTCGGGCAAGTACGTCCTCACGACGACGACGAACACGATCAATCGCCGCGCCCTCAAGATTCAGACGCAGGCTGGCGTTACGAAGGCGTTCGACAACACGGACGTCGTCAAAGTCGGCAATGCGCCTTCTACGACAGGGCAAGGCCTAAGCTTCGTCGGCGGCGACAAGCAGGGCAGCGATACGGTCGATCTCAATACGACGTACACGCGCGTCTACAAGTCGAAGAATGCGACGAAGACCGCCGCTTCGAAGAAGAATAACATCAAGTACAACAATATCCAGCTCACGGGCGCGGATGCTGCGAACTACTATCTCGCCGACAGCACCGGCAAGGCGCTTGACGCCGACACGACACTGGGATTCTTCAAGACGACGGGCGACGGCGAGATCACGCCATTCCAAGTCACGAAGAACAATTTCAAGCTGAAGTTCCGCACGCAGCCGATCAAGAAGACGTACGACGGCACGGCGAACGTCGGCGTCGGGGATGCGGCGCACAATCAGCCGGCGAGGTGGGAAGACTACATCACGGACAGCTACGTCACGGACGGCGGCGGCACGAAGCTCTTCGACATCGATGTCGAGAAGGTCAAGTCGGCGACGTACCGCAATGCCGGAAATACGGCGGATGACAAGAACGTGGGGCAGAACAAGAAGGTGCTGTTCAACCTCAAGTTCTCGGATGCGGCGCAGAACAACTTCGAGTTCTCCAGCGACTTCTATACGGCGGACGCCGACGGCAACCAGATGCTCTCCGACGGCACCTACAACCGCTATACGAAGGGCGACATCGAGAAGCGCGTGCTGCAGGCGAATCTCGCTCATGGTACGGACATCCGCAAGGTCTACGACGGCACGAAGGCGGCGGACAAGTCGAACCTTTCCATTTTGAACTTTGTTGAGGCGGATAAGGACAAGCTGACGACGACAGCGACGTTCGATAAGGCGACGGCGACGGTCGACCCGGGTGCAGCGGCGACGAACACGCGCCAGATCACCTACACGGCGACGCTCACAGGCGATGCTGCGGACAACTACGCCTTCGATACGCTCACAGGCCCTGCGAGCAAGACGCTGACGGCTACGGGAGACATTGAGAGACGCAAGGTCTACGCGAAGGTCACGGGAGCGCGTGAAAAGACGTACGACGCCGACACGAAGGTGCTGATCGGCGGCACGGAGCGAGAAGGTGAAGCGCTCGTGAGCTTCGGCAAGAGCGCGGACAATAACAAGGACACGGGTCTTCTTACGGGCTACGGCACGAATAAGACGACGGCGGCCTATGCGGGCGCCAATGCCGCTGATGCTTCCGATACGGCGAACAAACGCGTGGACTACACGCTCAAGATCGACGGCAAGGATGCCGACGGCACGGACTATGCGAACAACTACGTTGTCTATGATGCAGTGAATCCCAATACCGTCGTTTACAACAAAGCGGCGGGGACGAATCTCGGCCTTACGACGACGAACAACAAGATCGACCGTGCGCCGCTCTATCTGACGGCGACCCATGCCACGAAGCAGTATGACGGCACGAAGACGGTCAAGAAGCCCGAGACGCTTCTCAACATCACAGGCGGCTGGCAGGGCGGCGAAGGCGGCAATCTGAACCGCACGGGTACAGGAAGCTATACGGCGGAATATCAGGACGCCAACGTCAACACGAAGGGCGTCGACTACAAGAATGTCAAGATTGTCGGCACGGGGACGAAGCCTGCGAAGGCATCGAACTACTATCTGTCGTACAACGGCGCGAAGCTCACGCCGTCGAGCAGCGAGACTTATGCGCTGCACGGTACGGGCGACATCACGAAGCGCCAGCTCACGGGCGGTGCGCTCAAGGTCGGCTTCAAGACCGATCCGATTCGCAAGTACTATGATGGCACGGCGGACGTCAAATCGCCTGCGCCCAAGACCTATGTCAACAACATTCGGGCGACGTACAAGGACGAGAACGGTCACGACCAGACAATCGATGTGAAGAACTACACAGTCGAGCGTGCCGACTACCTCGCGAAGTCGGCTGACGTGGCGGCGAAGGACGTCGGCAAGGGCAAGGACGTCAAGTTCCAGTTCGCCATGAACGACGGCAACTTCGACTACTCGGGTGTCACGGGCGCCACGCTCGGCGCCGACGGCGTCTACCGCTTCAGCCAGAACTACGACCGCGATGCGGCGGGCGTCGGGCGCGGTGAGATCATCGGCAGGCGCGTGGCTCTGACGCTCCATCTCGTGCAGAAGGTCTACGACGGCACGAAGGACGTCAAGAACGGCTACTATACGAAAGACGCAAAGACGGGCAAGCTCGTCGAACACAATCCGAACCTCGACTGGAAGAAGGTCATTACGCTCGACGGCGACGGCAAGATCGGCGGCGACGAGAACAGCGGCTTCGCCCACGGCGAGAAGCTCGACTTCAACGCGACGGGCGAATATAAGGATGCCAACGCGAACCGCGATCCGCATTACACGGGGGCGATTCAGCCGGCGAACAAGGACGTCACCTACAAGATGCGCCTCAAGGATGCGACGGCGAACAAGAACTACACCTTCCAGATCCGCGTCGTTGACGAAGCGGGCAATACGCTGAAGACCGCCACGTCGCAGTCGTTCATCGACCCGCAGACGGGCGAAGGGCACATGTTCGATGGCCTTGGCAACATCTGGCAGAAGCAGCTGACGCTCACGAAGACGAACGGCTGGGGCAAGAACTACGACGGCAACGCCAATGTCACGGACGCCGTAAAGAAGGGGCTGCAGTTCGACGGTGTCGCACAGAGCGACAAGGGGTTCTTCAACTTCAGCGACCCCGCGAATGCGAGAGCCAACACCTTCGCAGGGAAGCTCTCGGGACGTTACGGCGACCGTGCCGTGGAAGGTTCCTTCCTCGACACACCGGGCAATACGGCTGTCTACAAGCATGTCAAGCGCCCGCAGGGCAATCTCAACGGTACGCCCGAGGCGCGCGACGTCGAGCTTACGGGTGTCAAGGATGCCCTTGCCAGCCTGCAGACACCCGGTTCCGTCGCAAACAACTACTTCTACGACGGCGACAACACCGTTTACGGCACGGGCGTCATCAAGCCTTTGACTCTCGACCTCAAGAAGACGTGGCTGAAGAACGGCGCGGACTTCTCCAAGACGTACGACGGAGACCCGCTCGCCAAGATCGGCGGCAAGGCGCTGAGCCCTGAGAACAAGCAGGCCTTCCACGACAAGCTCAAGCTCAGTGTCGATCTCGGCACGGGTGAGAAGCCCATCGAGCTCGACTATACGCTGTACGGCGATGAGAAGGGCGACTACGAGGGCTACCGTCCGCACTACGAGAACCTCTCGGGCGGACATGCGCATCACGGCCAGAGCGACGCCAATGTGAAAAACAGTGCCGATCCGGCGGATACGCTGAACAAAGACATCGTCTACAAGCTCAAGCGCATCAACGGCGACAAGGCGTGGGCAAACCAGGCCGAAGGCGCTCGCTACAAGGATTGGGAGCTTTCGGAGAACCCGAGCGGCGCCGATCTCCGCTTGAGCGACGCTGCGACCGATACCCATACCGACAACAAGTCGGGACTCAGGGCGGTGATCACGCCGAGGAAGGTCGAGGTGCAGGCGGACGCCTACAGCAAGATCTACGACGGCACGTCGTCTCTGACCGCACCTTCCCTGAGCGCCGGCGAATTGGCGAAAAAGCAGCAGGAGCTTCGCTCCAAGCTGCACGTCACGGACAAGGATGCGGCGAAGATGCTCAAGGACGATGGCATCGACTTCACGGTTGATACAGCTGCCTCGCATTTCCTCAACAAGGACTCGCGCAAGGCCGATGCCGATGTGGCAAGGGACGGCGCGGGCAACGTGCTCAAAGACGCCAAGGGCAATGTCCTCAAAGACGGCAAACTCGTGGAGTATAGACTCCAGAAGACGGGCGACGCCGTCAAGCAGGGGAACTATGAGCTGCCGTCGGCGGCACTTCCCTCGGGCGTGCAGACCGACACCGTGCTCGGCACGGGCAGCATCACGCCGCGCATCGTGCGCGTAGCGTTTGATCCGGCGAGCACGGCTGCGCCGGACAAGATTTACGATGGCACGCAGTATGCCGTCAAGGACGGGAAGATCCACAGCCGCACGTTCAAACTCGTGGATGCCGTAGGCGATGAAGGTGTCGTCGCTGCAGACGCGGGTGATGTCAAGCTCAATCAGACGCATAACGTCGGCAAGTTCGCCTCGCCGAACGTCAAGAAGGACAAGAACGGTGTGCAGGCGCAGGACGTCACCTACCATGAGAGCATAGAGCTGACCAATGGCAGGAACAAGGCGGGCAACTATACGCTCGTCAAGTCCAACCTCAAGGATTCGGCGAAGATCACGCCGCGCCCGATCACGGCGACGCTCAAGCACGAGCCGATCGTCAAAGAGTATGACGGCACGGAAACGGTCAAGGATTTCGTCCACCGCACGAGCGCGGGCAAGGTCGAGACGACCCTGCAGCGCGAGGGCAACATCAATCTCGTGGACAAGAATGCGAAAGTCACGGGCATTTCCGCCCCGGCACAGCCGACTTGGGAGGCCAAGGACAAGGCGAGGGGCATGACGCTGACAAAAGCGGAGTACGACAATAAGAACGTTGGCAAAAACAAGCACGTGACGTATGACATTGCCATGAACAGCCACAACTACATGCTGGTCGATGCAGCGGGCAGTTCGCTGATGTCGGGTGACCGCAAGGCGCAGATCACGTCGGACAAGGGCCAGATCGACCGCCGCAAGGTCTTCGTCGGTCTGGGCAAGTCTGCGGACAAGGTCTATGACGGCAATCGCGTCGTGCGCGATGCGCTCGACGATTTGAGCTTCACGTACAACGGGACGGGCGTGGAATCGCCACAAAAGGGTCTCGTGGCTGAGGAAGCGCAGAAGGTTAAGAAGGCGCTGCGTGTCTCCGGCGTCTACACGGACGATGCGGACGCCGCGAAAAACGATTCAGAGGAATACAAGCATCACAAGGTGCGCTATACCTTCGAGAAGGACGAGACGCGAGATCCCATCCTAGCGAACTATGAGATCACGACGAAGAATGGCAACAATACAATTGATGATACCAAGGGCATCATCCGCCGCCGCACGCTGAATGTCGTTCCGGATTCGCAGGCGACGTATGAGCGCCGGGGCAATGTGAACTACACGGGTCATATCGAGGACGGCTCGAAAGCGGCGAACAGGGGAAGCGACCTGACGCAGGAAGTCAAGAATGATCTGCAGCGCTTCAACAGCGGCGTCTTTACCTACGGCCCGACTAAGGGATCGGTGGACTATGACACACCCGACTGGAACGAGCTTCAGGGCTGGTACATGAGGGACGGCAAGAAGACGCTCGCGAGCGGCGCCTACGATAAGAACTATACGCTCAATCCGGTGCCGGCACGGCTCTTCGTCGCACCGCGCACGGACGGCGTGGATCGCACGCTGCGCCCCGACGGGCAGGTGTACGTCCGTGCAAGCTACGATGAAAACGATACGTTCGGCGCACATCGTGGCTCGGACGCCTCGCTCGCCTATACGGGAACGGGGGTCAACTACGGCGGCATGAAGCCGCAGCAGGGCACGAGCACGAATGCCGGCGATGCGGGTATCCGCCAGCAAGGAACAGGCACGAACATTGGCAGCAGCGCGGGCGTTGGCGGCGCTGCAGTTGCGAACGGCAAGGTGCAGGGCGCGACGGGCGCGGTGAATGAAGCCGCGCGCGCAGCAGGCGCACAGCCAGGCGCAAGTGTTAAGCCGCAGGGCGCACAGTCGGGCGCAGCTGTCAAGCCGCAGGGCGCAGCGAGTGCTGTCGGTTCTGCAGGCAGCGCTGTCGGTGCGGGCAATGTCGTCGACCGCGGCCTTGCCGCCGCGGCGGGCATGAGCGTCGGCGCTTCGAGCGATGCTCGCACAGGCGCGAGCAGCAGTCGGCGGAGCGCGGACTATTCGAGCAGTGCAGGCTCCTATGCGGACGGCTCTTCGAGAGCCGCTGACAGAGGCCTCGCCAATGCCTTGGGCAAGGGCGTGGGCAGTGCCGGCTACTACAGCGGCAAGGGCTACAGCCATACCAACGATGACGAAGAGGAGGAAATCAAGAAGAAGACGAAGGCGTCGGCATGATCGCCACGCGCGTCTGAGCATAAACTACACGCACAAACTTCCACTTTGTGGACATTGTGCGCCGCCCTTACCAGAAACCTAACCAATCAGTCTGCGCCCTTTGGGCTTGACCTCTTGGGGTTTCATGGTAAAGAAGGAGGCTCCCGCCGCGGCGGGAGCCTCCTTCTGCTATGTGCATGGGGGGTGGTTTATGATATAATGGAAATCGAAGAAGGGAGTGTTCGACATGAATGCATTACGTCAAGAGGCATTTCGTATGATGGAATCCATGCCCGACGAGGGAATAGCGGATCTGATCCAATACATGAATGAATATCATCGCAAATTCGCCGCGCGGGAGCAACGGCAATATGATGCTCGTGAGAAGGCCTTCACCGTCTTGGAGAGCATGAAGCGCAAGGTTCCCGAGTTGGATTATGCTAGAGAACTTGCAGAATACAGGGAGGAGAAGTATCTTTGATGCGGATCTTGCTGGACACGAACCTTTTGCTTGATTATTTAACGGAGCGAGAACCTTTTTACCAGGCGGCATATCGAATTGTGTTAGGATGCAAAAATCGCGACTATGAGGGGATTGTGGCGGCTCATTCCATTGTGGATATGTTTTATATCCTTCGAAAGCATTTTACAAATTCGGAACGGCGCAAGCTTCTGTTGGCTTTTTTTGAAATTTTGCAAGTAGAGGCTGTTGATGGAGAGAAGTTGTGCACAGCTTTGAAAAATGGGATGTTTGCTGACTTTGAGGATTGCTTGCAAGTCGAGTGTGCCAAATCTGCGGCTGCTGACTTCATCATAACACGCAATGCCAAAGATTATGCTCTGAGTGATGTACCAATCTTGTCGCCAGAACAGTTCGTAGAGAAATTTGGCGGATGAGAAGGCCTTTGAATCATGAGGGAAACAGGCAATAAAAAATCCGACCGCTAGGCCGGATTTTTTTGTGTTATGTCAGCGAAGCAGAGCCAAGGCGGAGTAGTGGGATGCCATCGTGCTCATCTGCGCTTTCTGTGCGAAGAGGAAGAGTTTCTGCTGCGTATCGCTGTTCTTGAATTCGCTCGCGGCCTTTGCCATGTCGGTGCCGTTGCTCGTCGTCGAGGCGGCCATGAGGTTTTCTTCCTGCGTGACGAAGTTCGCCGACTGGTAGTTGAGACGCTGCTGCGCTGCACCGATGGTCGTCGCCTGGTCGAGTGTCTTGTTGAGCGCCGTCGTGACCTTGTCGAGCGCGTCGGCGATGCCTGCGTCCGTGCCGAGGTTCAGCGTGGATTTGCCGTTCGCGTCCGTCAGGCCGAGCGCGGAAGAGCGCATGTCGCCGAGGTTCGTGATGCTCGTCGAGCCGTCGAGCGAGGCGACGTTCGCGGACTTCGAGCCGTCGAGGAGGTTCATGCCGTTGTACTGGATGCCGGCGTTGTCATTGAGCGTGGCGATCGTCTGATCGACCATCTTGCCGAGATCGCGGCGGTCGGAGTCGCTGTTCGTGCCGTTGGCGGCATTGAGGAGCGTCTGCTGCAGCTGGCCGAGCGCTTCGACGGAGGAGCTTACGCCACCTTCTGCCGTCTTGAGCATGGCGTTCGTGCGCTGCGAATTGACATCCGACTGGCTGACGGCGGCGATGTTCGCATTCATGCGCATGTCGATGGCGTAGGCGGAAGGTCCGAATACGGCGGACGGGTGCTTCGTGCCGCTCGAAATCTGACGCGCGAGGTTGTTCGATGTATGGTTGATGCGGTTCAAGGTCGAGTGCTGGATGAGGTTGTTTCCGAGTGTGATCGCCATGAGGCAGCACATCCTTTCGTTGGTGACGACAGATTATTGTACATCTGTATTATAAAAGAAAAAAAGAAGAAAAGCAAGACTTTTTATCTAGAAAATCGTTGATGATGCAGCAGTATTCCCATGGAAAAGCAAAAGTAGGCGCAGGCGGCAAAGTGTGGTATACTATACTATAGGGCAAGGAAAAGAACGCATTTCCGAGGCGCGAGGAGGGGTGTGCCATGGGCAAGCCAATGACGAGTGCAAGAAATGAGGAAAAGATGGAAAGAAAGACGAGCCGGACGAGCCTTGAAGCGGCAAAGCTGATTCGGCAGACTTCCATAGAGCTGATGAAGAAGAACGCGAAGCTCTACAAGGAGTTGGAGAACCGATGAGCAAGATTCAGTTGGTGGTGGAGGATGTGCTTTATTTCCACGAGGAGATGGAGCGCACGTCCCGCATGGAGAAGGGCGTGCGCGACATGGGGCTGCTGGCCTCGGCGGTCAATGCGCCCTTCCAGAGTTTCGGCGGCGTGGAGCTTTATCCGACATTGACGGAAAAGGCGGCGCGGCTGTGCTACGGCATTGCGAAGAACCACCCGTTTTTTGACGGCAACAAGCGCACGGCGCTTCATTCGATGCTGGTGTTCCTCGCGGTCAATGGCTGTGCCTTGGAGGAAGAGGACGCTGTGCTCGAAGAGGTCATCATCGACGTGGCAGCGGGCAATATGGCGTCCGATGAGCTGGCCGTATGGCTGGGCGAGAAGGTGCGGCGTCGGGAGATGGAAGGGATGTGGCATGGATGAAGGCATTGCGGCTGTACGGGGCGCGTGATCTGCGTCTGGAGGAAGTGGAGCGCCCCGAGCGCACGAAGGACGAGGTGCTGCTTGAGGTCAAGGCGTCGGGCATCAGTATGTCCGACGTCAAGAGCGTCTATGAGACGGGTGCGGCGGGGGACAATGCGCCGCAGATCCTCGGGCATGAGTTCGCGGGGCGCATCGTCGAGGCGGAGGATGTCGCTCTCGTCGGCCGCGCGGCGGCGGCGTACCCGATGCTTTTTTGCGGGCGCTGCATGGCGTGTCTTGACGGCAGGCCGCGCGACTGCGGCGAGATGCAGCTCTACGGCGCGGGGCGCGCGGGCGGCATGGCGGAGTTCGTGGCGGTGAAGAAGCAGAACCTCGTATTTTTGCCGCCCGACGTGAGCTTCCGTGCAGCGGCGCTGACGGGAGCGGCGGCGGTGGCTCTGCATGCTTTCCGCAAGACGGGCGTAGGCCCCGGCTCGACGCTCGTGGTCTTCGGACTCGGCTCGATCGGTCTGGCGCTGGCAAGCTGGGCGCGCGAGGCCGACGTCCGAAACATCGTGCTCGTGGCGCGAACGATGGAAAAGGCGGCTTTCGCTCGCTCGCTGGGCTTTTTGCAGTCGGTCGACATCGAGGGCTCGGATGTCTACAACTACGTCATGCGCCTGACGGGCGGGCGCGGCGCCGATGCGTGCATCGAGGGGCTCGGCGAGGGTGGTGCACTGGAGACGGCGCTGCTGTCCGTGAAGCGCGGCGGGCGCGTCGTCGTCATGGGAAGGCCGGAGAAGAGCCTTGAGATGACGGGTCTCATGTACGATCTCTTGCTGCAGAAGGAGGTCGAGCTGCACGGCGCATGGAAGAGCAGCCTCAACACGCGCCCTGCCGAATGGCTCGACGCGATGAACGCGATGCGCAGCCATGCAGTCGATGCTGAGGCGCTCGTGACGCATACCTTTCCGTTTGAAAAATACGAGGAGGCGTTCGCCTTGCTGCACGACAAGCAGGAGATGTACTGCAAGGTGCTCTTCGTGAACGGGGAGGAAGCGCATGGCTAAGCGCGGCAAGCGTCAGAAGAAGGGGCTGGGCGGCTCGGCGAAGAAGCCGCTCGCGGCGTTTGCAGGCGGCTCGCCTGCCGAGTTGCTCGGCGAGGCGAGCCGCCTTTTTGCCGCCGCGCGGTACACGGATGTGCGTGCGCTGCTCACGGCTGCGTTTGCCTCTTGGACGGGGGCTTCTGCCGGCGAGGCGGCGGCTTTTCATGATCTCGTGGAGCTTCGCTATGTGTTGGCGGCGTCTCTCGTGCAGCTTGGCGACTATGGGGCGGCGCGTGCGGAGATCGCACGTATCCGCGAGAGCGCTGCCGCGCACCCGGGCGCGGCGCTGCAGGAGATCTACATCGAGAAGGCCGAGGGCAGGACGCGCACGGAGCTTAAGCATCTCGCGGCGCTCATCTCGTATTTGGAGGAGCGGCTTGCCGAGGAGCCGCCCGCGCCGCTTGCCGCCTACTATCGAAAGTTCCTCGCGGAAGGCTATAGCCTCAGGGGTTCTGCGCTGACGCTCGCGGGAAGCGCGGCAGAGGGCGTCCGTGCCTTTCTCGCCGCGAGCCGCATGGAGGCAGATGAAGCGCAGGCCGTGGCGGAATACAGCAACGCGCTCTTCGCGCTCAACTATGTCGCCGTGGAGGAGCGTGCGCCTTTTGCGGGGCTGGCCGAGGGCTTCGACGGCTTCTTTTCCGATGTGGAGCGCATGGCGCACACGAGGGTGCGGCACGCGCATGCGCGGCTTCGCATCGGCTATATCTCGCCCGATCTCCGTCGTCACGCGGTCGCCTTCTTCCTGCTGCCGCTCCTCCGTGCTTTCGACCGCGAGCGCTTCGAGGTCTTCTGCTATGCGAACAATAGCGAGGACGCTGTGTCGCGCACGATGGCGCAGCAGCCGGGCGTTCACTGGACGAATATCCTCGGGCTTTTGCCCGAGGAGGCGGCGCGGCTCGTCGCGGCGGACGAGATCGACATCCTTTGCGACCTCTCGGGGCACACGAAGGACAACTGCCTCGCCGTCCTCGCGCGAAAGCCCGCGCCCGTGCAGATTACAGGGCTAGGCTACATGGGATCGACGGGGCTTTCGGCGATCGACTATGTGCTTGGGGATCGGGTGCTCGATGCGGCGGAGGACGTGGCGGAAGATGCGAAAATGGCGGCAGAGCGCACGGCAGGAGGGAACTGCCGAGGCGCGGCGGAGGACGGCGCGTCGCAGGGCGCTCGGGAGAAGCGGAGCGAGCGTCCGCTCTCCCTGCCGCACAGCCACTTCTGCTACCTGCCGTTCGTCGTGATGCCGGATGTCGCGCCGCCGCCGTGCCTTTCGCGCGGGCATATCACCTTCGGCTGCTTCAACAACTACAGCAAGGTCACGGACGCGATGCTGCTCCTATGGCGGCAGATTTTGGCGGATGTGCCGGGCGCGCGGCTGCTCTTGAAGAGCCGGCTCTTTGGGAGCGAAGAGGGGCGCTCGATCGCCGTCGAGCGCTTCGGGCGGCTCGGTCTCGATGCGTCGCGCATCGAGCTGCGCGGCTTTTCCTCGGATTACCTCGCCGAGTATGCCGACATGGACATCGCGCTTGATACCGCCCCCTATACGGGCGGGCTGACGACGTGCGAGGCGCTCTATATGGGCGTACCCGTCGTGACACTCAAGGGCGGGACGCACGGCGCGAGGTTCGGCGCGAGCTTGCTGCAGAATGCAGGCCTTCCCGAGCTGATCGCCGAGGATGCAGCGCAGTACGTGGAAATCGCAAAGCTCCTTGCCGGCTCGCCCGAAACGCTCCAAATGCTCCGAGAAAAAGAGCGCGACATGCTCCTCGCCTCACCGCTGATGAACTTTCGCCAATATGTGCAGGAAGTCGAGGCGGCGTATGAGGAAGTATGGCGTCGGTGGATGGGAGGAGATATGCGGGACGGGCAGTAAAAAATTTTGTATGCTGTCGAAAAATATGTTCGAAGGTGGTATAATGACCTTAGAGATACGGGGTTATGGGATAGCGGTCTTTCCAAAAGAGAAGCTCACGCAGTATGCTTTGAATCCGGCGAAAGACAAGCATAAAGCGGAGGCGTTCTATTCCACCCTCGGGTATCAGATACAAGATGCAGAGGTCGTTCGATTGATTTCGATTTATGTGACGAGGTGATATTATGGAAATCAAATTGTATGACAGAGTACGTCTCAAGAGCGGTGAGACAGCCAGCATTGTGGAGATTTATGAAGCTGGCGTTGCCTATGAAGCCGATATAGACCGTTCGGATGGCAGAATCGAGACCGATACGATACAGCATGAGGATATTGCAGCTATGATTTCAGAAAGTGCAGCATAAAGGAAGCACAAAAATATGACATTCGACTCCTCGAATATTTAAGCCGCCGCAAGGCGGTTTTCCTTTTTCCTGCACCCTTCTCATTTGACACCTTTCCCTGTTCTATGCTAAACTGAATCACGATTGAGGCGGCTCGGCCGCTCTGGGGAAAGCGAGGCGGTTTCGTGCCGATCAAAATACCGAACAGTTTGCCGGCGGCGCAGGTTCTGGAGAGCGAGAATATCTTTTTCATGGATGCGGAGCGTGCCTACAGCCAGGATATCCGCCCGCTTAGGCTTCTGATCCTGAACCTCATGCCGAACAAGTCGGTGACGGAGACGCAGCTTCTGCGCCTTTTGGGCAATACGCCGCTGCAGGTCGAGGTCGACTTCATCTATACGGAGTCGTATGTGCCGCAGCATACGTCGCAGGACTATCTTGCGGAGTTCTACGGCACGTTCGCCGAGGTGCGCCACAAAAAGTATGACGGCTTCATCATCACGGGCGCACCCGTCGAGCAGATGGCCTTCGAGGAGGTCGCCTACTGGGAAGAGGTCGCCGAGATCATGGAGTGGAGCAAGAAGCACTGCTATTCGTCGTTCCATATCTGCTGGGGCGCACAGGCGGGGCTATACTACCACTACGGCATCGACAAGCAGGCTACGGGGCAGAAGGTCTTCGGCGTCTACAAGCATCACCTTTGCGTCGAGCACGAGCGACTTTTTCGCGGTTTCGACGATGAGTTCTATGTGCCGCATTCACGCCATACGGAGATAAAGAAGGCGGACATCGAGCGCATGCCCGAGCTGACGATCCTCGCGGAGTCAGAGAGCCGCGCGGGCGTCTATGCGATTGCCAATATCGAAAAGAGGCAGTTCTTCATCACGGGTCATGCCGAGTACGATCCGCTTTCCTTGAAGCAGGAGTACGACCGCGATGTGGCGGCGGGGCTTCCGATTGAGATCCCGCAGAATTACTACCCGGCGGACGATCCGACGCAAACGCCTGTCGTGCGCTGGCGCTCGGTGGCGAACCTCTTGTTCGCGAACTGGCTCAACTATTATGTGTATCAGGAGACGCCGTATGAGCTTGACGGGCTTTACCGTGCGGCGGACGATTGAGATTTTTCGAATGGCTGGAAGAAAAGGAGTGAAAGAAAAAAGATGAAGATGAAACGATGGCTGGCGGCCGCCCTTCCGCTCATTTTTCTTGCGGCGACGGCAGATGCGGCGCCTCATGTGCCGCCGAATATCTACGAATGGGTGCAGTCCTCGGCGCGTGCCAATTACTTCTTCAACAAGAACGTCATGCACTATGAGCTTCTTGCGGGCGGCGTGCTGAACCCGCGCGTGCTCATCGTGCCGACCTTGCAGACGTACGATGATGTGGCGATTGCCGACGTCGTCGCCAAGAGGCGCTGGCGCGGCGAATCGCTCGCGGGCTACGATGACCTTGTGGGCGAGGCGGAATATCTGCGCATCGATCTTGCGGCGGGGACTTCGACCTTGGAGCGTGCCGATGATCTCGACAGCACATGGTCGTCCATCACGACGACGTTCCCGAAGAATGTGACGGTCATCAAGGATCTGCCCGAGAAGAGCTTGGAGCGCAAGTTCCTTGAAGCGGTGCTCGCCTACGAGCGCGGGCATCGCATGGAGATTGCCGCACAGACGAAGAAGACGCTGACGACGGATGATCTGAAGCGGATGGAAGAGCATGAGCGTGAAGATCTGACGGCATCCTTGCTGGGAGGTTCCGCTCAGGCATCTGAAGAAAAGGCGCAAAAGGATCATGGGGCAAAGGCTGATCGAAAAGGCGGAGAATGAGCATAGCTTGTGCGAGGAGGAGCTCGCCGAGCTTTTGACATCTTCCGCTGCAGAAGAGCCTCTCGCCGCTGCCGCCGACCGCGTGCGGCGAAAGTATGTGGGCGACGGCGTGCATCTTCGAGGACTCATCGAGTTCACGAATATCTGCCGGCGCAGCTGCTTTTACTGCGGTCTGCGGCGTGAAAATGAAAGGGCGGAGCGCTATCGCCTGCGCTCGCAGGAGATCGTGCGCCTGGCGCAAAATGCACGCGGTTACGGCTATCGGACGGTCGTGCTGCAGGGGGGCGAGGACGGCTATTGGCATGTCGAGCGGCTCGCCCCGATCCTGCGCGAAATACGGGCTTTGGGGCTTGTCATCACGCTTTCCATCGGCGAGCGCACAGAAGAGGAGTATCGTGCGCTCAAGGAAGCGGGGGCAAGCCGTTTTTTGCTTCGTATTGAGACGACGGATCGCGAACTCTACGAAAGACTCGACCCGGGCATGAGCTGGGAGGCGCGCCGCGCATGTCTCGCGTCCCTGCGCGCGCTCGGCTACGAGGTCGGCACGGGGTCGCTCGTGGGGCTGCCCGGGCAGTCGGTCGAGTCTCTGGCTCGCGATATTCTCTTTTTTCAGGAGATTGATGCGGACATGGTGGGCATCGGCCCCTTCATCCCGAACGGCGATACGCCGCTCGGCGAGGCGGCGGCGGGTGACATTCACTTGACGCGGCGCATGGTTTCGCTCTTGCGGCTGCTCCTGCCCGAGGCGAATATTCCGGCGACGACGGCGATGGAGACCTTGGAGCGCGGTGCGCGTTCGCTCATCCTGCGCTCGGGCGCGAACGTCATCATGCCGAATGTGACGGAGGGCGACTTTCGCCGCAAGTACGCGCTCTATCCGGGCAAGGCGTGCGTCAAGGATACGCCCGAGCATTGCCGCGCGTGCCTGGGCGCACAGCTTTCGGCCATCGGCCGTTTCGTCGCCGAGGACGCGGGTTTTCGGCGCAGGAGAAGTATAGATTTGTGAGGTGTTTGCTTTGAAGATGAATGGGGCGCAGGCGGTTTTGGAAAGCCTGCGCAAGGAGGGCGTGCGCGTTGTTTTCGGCTATCCGGGCGGCGCTGTGCTCGACCTCTACGATGCGATTTACACGGAGAAGTTTCCCCATATCCTCGTGCGCCACGAGCAGGGAGCGGCTCATGCGGCGGACGGCTATGCGCGTGCGACGGGCGAGGTCGGCGTGTGCCTGGCGACGTCCGGCCCCGGCGGCACGAACCTCGTGACGGGCATCGCGACGGCGTACATGGATTCTGTCCCGCTCGTCTGCATTACGGGGCAGGTCGGCAATCCCTACATCGGCAAGGATTCCTTCCAGGAGGCGGACATCTGCGGCATCACGACGCCGATCACGAAGCACAACTACCTCGTGAAGGCGGCGAAGGATTTGCCGCAGGTCTTGAAGGAAGCGTTCTTCATCGCGCGCACGGGGCGTCCGGGGCCGGTCACGGTCGACATCGCCAAGGACGTCTTCACGCAGGAGCTGGATTATGTCTATCCCGAGAAGGTGCACTTGAAGGGCTATACGGCAGATTTCACGGGCGAGGCGGCAGAGGTCGAGGCGGCGGCGGCGGCAATCGCCGAGGCGAAGCGGCCGCTCCTCATCCTCGGCGGCGGCGTGACGCTCTCGGATACGGCAAAGACTGTGCGCGAGATTCTCGATCTCACGGGGATTCCCTCGGTGACGACGCTCATGGGCATCGGCTGCGTGCCGGCCGCACGCGAGAACTTCCTCGGCATGGCGGGCATGCACGGCACATACGCGGCGAACATGGCGATCCAGGAGTGCGATTTGCTCATCGCCGTCGGCATGCGTTTCGACGACCGCGTGACGAGCAAAATTCAGGGCTTCGCGCCGCGCGCGAAGATCGTGCACTTCGAGGTCGATCCCGTCGAGGTGAACAAGAACGTCGTCGCTGACTGCCGCGTGCTCGGCGACCTGCGCTGGTCGCTGCCGCTCCTCAAGGAAAAGCTGGCCGCGCTCGGCGATCTGCGCGCACGCTTTTCCGGGTGGAGCCGCTACACGGTCGAGATGAACAATGAGCAGCCGCTTTCCTACAAGAAGAAGGAAGGATGCGTCATGCCGCAGCAGCTCATCGAGACGGTCAGCGAGCTTGCCGCTGACGATGCGATCATCGTGACCGACGTCGGCCAGCATCAGATGTGGGCGGCGCAGTACTACGATGCGAAGGAGCCGCGCCGCTTCCTGACGTCGGGCGGTCTCGGCACGATGGGCTACGGCCTGCCCGCCGCCATCGGCGCGAAGGTCGCGCGGCCCGGCCAGCAGGTCATCCTCTTCACGGGCGACGGAAGCATCATGATGAACTGTCAGGAGATGGCGACAGCGGCGGCGAACGGCGTTGCCGTGAAGATCATCGTCGTGCACAACCGCGTGCTCGGCATGGTCACGCAGTGGCAGCGCATGTTCTACGACAAGCATTATTCCCAGACGCTCCTGCCGGGCAGCACGGACTTCGTGAAGCTCGCCGAGGCGATGGGCGTGGGGGCTTGCCGCCTCCAAGATCCGGCAAGTCTCAAGGCGGATCTGGCAGCGGCCTTGACAAGCGAGGAGCCGATGCTCATCGACGTCATCGTGCCGGGCAACGTCGACGTCCTGCCGATGGTGCCGGGCGGCAAGAGTCTCGACGAAATGGTCTTGGAGAGCGAGTAAGGGAGACAGTGGGATGAATGAGAAAGAGGTGCAGCTGATCGGGCAGCTGCAGGAGGCGGC
The DNA here is from genome assembly GCF_000208405.1 of Selenomonas sputigena ATCC 35185. Lineage (NCBI taxonomy): Bacteria > Bacillati > Bacillota > Negativicutes > Selenomonadales > Selenomonadaceae > Selenomonas > Selenomonas sputigena. The sequence continues at coordinate 503,582 of NC_015437.1, forward strand.
TGCTGCGGGAGACGCGGCAGCTTGGCGAACTGTGGTTCTTGCGTTGATGGAAGCGTATAACTGTGCGCCCGATGAGGAGCTTTTTTCTCTGCTGCGTGATTTGCTCTATGTGCCGAATGCCGATGCTATGCGCGCGAACTATGAAAGGGCACGCGCAGCGCTTTTCGACAGGGCGGTGAGATTGTCGGAAGTGGCGTCATCTCCGCAGGAGTTTCCCTCGTATGAGGAACTGTCGTACCGCTTGTTCCCCCTCGATGCGGATGCTTCCGTGTTCTTCTGGAATGATGAGAACCGCTTCTTGCTGCATAAAGGCGGCACACGTCTTTTGGATGCCGTGCAGAAAATGCTGCTTGACGCGCCGGAGTCCGAACTTCTTCCGCTCATGGCGGACGCTCTGCGCGAGCAGCGCACGAATGTCCTTAGAAAGCAGCTTTTTCTGTGGCTTGAACAGCGCTCCTTTCCTCCTTCGACGAAAGCTGCATTGACAGAATTTGCTGCTTTGAGCCATGATGAAGCGGAACCTCTTTTCATCGAGGCGGTTTTTCGATTTGTCACAGGCGATTTGCCCGGAGCACGTGTCTTGGCAGAGCGTGCGTATGCGCTTCGCTCCGTTCATGTGGGATTGTGGCGGCTGCTTGTCGATATTTATGATGCACAGGGCGAAGAGGAGCTTGCTGCGCGCTTCAAGGGACTTTGTCACAAGCATACAGGGGAATTGTTGGGGATGCCTATTCGCCTTGAGGACATGGCTGTGCGGCGTGCTTTTCTGATGGGAAGGCTGACGGTCTTTCAGACGCCCTTTTACGAGGAAGTCGAGCTGCTTTCGCAGGGAGGGGTGCAGGCGCATCGGCACACGTTGTTCGGCAGGTTTCTCCTTTCACCGGAAAAGAGAGGGAGAAGGCTGTGGTGCGGCATCTACAATACCGATATCTTTTTCAATATGCGTGCTGTGCGCTTGGCTCATCTGGAGTATTCGGGCGAAGAAGATATGGAGCTTTATTCGAATATCACCTTCGACCTGCGCAGGGCGATGACTGCGACTTCTTTGAACGTTCATGTATCGCCTGATGTGCCCGTTCTTGTCGCCGCCACCATTGCACCGTTCGAATCCCAGATGAAGGCTGCCATCACGCTCGATGATGGACAGACGCGCGGAGATTTCTATACGGGGATCGGGGAATTCGGTCTTTTGCGCATGGAGAGAGACACGCGCCTTACCTTTTCGGAAGGGGTTTTCGTTGTGACGGAACCTGTGCAGCTCGTGCACAGTCCCAAGCGCAAGCGCCTGATTTTGAATCTTCTGCTCGACGGCTTGTCCTGGGCGGCGATGCGCCGCGATGGATTCCGTGCCATGCCGAATCTCATGCGCTTTTTTTCCAAGGGTGTGATCTTTGATCAAGCGTTTTCTGTCGCCGAGTACACGTTTGCTTCTCTCAGTACGATGGAAACGGGAATGCATATGCACAGAAGCCAGGTTTTCCATGGGGATGTGTGGATGGAAATTCCTGCCGAAAACAAGGTGCTTTCCGAGCGCATGAAGGAGCTTGGCTACCATTGCGTGCAGACCATGGGAGACGCCACAGGTATAGACAATGGTCTCAAACGCGGTTATGACCGTATCGTCGCAGCTCCGTACATCACGCTTCCGACGTACGAGGGCGTCAAGCGGACGATCGATCATCTCGATGCTTTTGCGGAGTGCGACAATTATGTATTCCTGCATGTATCGGACTCGCATCCGGTCGTTTCCTATGCCATTCCGCCCCAGCCGAAAACGCAGGCGAAGCTTCCTTGGCAGGAACGTGTCTATGAAGGAGTGCCGAGAGAGAGGGCATTCGATCTCAATGGAAAACGGCGCAACGTGTACGACAACGTGGCTGCCATCGAGCGCATGGATAGGGCGCTTGGCGAGCTTTTCCGCTATATCGAGGATCACTACAAGGACGATGAGTACATCATCAATGCCTATTCCGACCACGGGGTTTCCGTTCACAGCAAAGATCCGTTCTTCTTCAGCGACGAGCGCTGCGGCACGGCATTCATGATGCGCGGTGCGGGCATTCCCGCCATCGGCATGACGGATGAGCTCGTGAGCCTTCTCGATCTCCATGCCGTCGTCATGCACGAGGCGGGGCTGCCCATGGATGAAACGCTCGATGCGAACCTGCCCGCCGTGTTCGGCGGCAGGGCACGCGAGTATGTGATCTCGAATTCCATCTTCCCGGGGCAGACGTACAAGCTCGCAATCCGCACGAAGGAACATGAGTTTCGTTTGGAAACGAAGGAGTTTACGCGCATGGACGGTACGATCGACATGAGCGCTTATACATGGCATCTGTATGAGCGAGAGGGGCATCGGGAGATCTGGAGCGACGCCTTGCGCGACAAGTTCCTCGCGATCGCGTGGCAGCATGTGGCGTCGTTCGCCCATGTGTGATATGATGAGAGTGCCGCCTGAGACTTCTCAAGGCGGTAAGGAAGGCGGTTGAATCAAGCATGATGCAGAAATTTTTCCTCGCGGCGCTTCTCGACAATAAGCCGGGCGTCCTCACGCATATATCGGGGCTGATCAGCCGCCGCGCGTTCAACATCGAGAGCATTTCGGCAGGCTATACGGAAGAGCCGGACGTGACGCGCATCAACATCGTCGTGTCGGTTGAGGACGAGCGCGAACTCGCGCAGGTTACGACGCAGCTCGCGAAGCTCATCGACGTCATCAAGATTGTCAACCTCAGCGAGGTGGACTCGATCAAGCGCGAACTCGTCTTGATCAAGGTGCGGGCGACGAAGGAGACGCGCGCCGACATCATCAACGTCGTCAACATCTTCCGCGCGCGCATCGTCGACGTGAGCAAGGAGAATGTCGTCATTGAGCTGACGGGCGAGGGCGACAAGATCGACGCCCTGTCCGAAGTGCTTTCGGAGTACGGCATCATCGAGATCGCACGCACGGGCGCCATCGCGCTGTCGCGCGGCCCCGTGCCGGTCAAGGAGATGTGAGGGGAGCGCCGGATTTATCGGCGGTTTCGTAAGGGGGCAGTTCTTTTGCTGGGATGTAAGGATTTCTTCTCTTTTTGTGGTTTCAGGCCGAGCGGCGTGCGCCTTTTGGGACATCGCGCTTTGCGCAGAACTGCGGCGGCGCTCGCGCTTTCGTATGCGCTGACGGGGGGCGTGCCCGCGCTCGCCGCGCACGCGCCCGTCGCGGTCGGCGAGCGTGCGCACGACGTCGGACAGACCGAGGTGCACACCGAGCCGCAGCATGCTGGCTCAGCGCGGCGCACGATCGCCTTCGGAAAGCCGTCGCGGAAGAACGCGCCGAACGCTGCGCCTGCGATACCTGAAGCCGCTCTGCCCGGCGCTGCCCCTGCCGCTTCCCCTACTCCGCCTGTGCCGCCCACAGCACTCGCCGCGCCGCCCGCTTCCGTGCGCTCGATGACAGCGGACGCGGCGATTCTCATGAACGCGCGTACGGGCGAGGTGCTCTACGAGAAGAACGGCGACAAGCGCGAGTATCCTGCGAGCATGACGAAGATGATGACGTGCATCCTCTCGGTCGAGAGCGGCAGAGCCGACCTTGCCGTGACGATTACGCCGTTTGCCGCCGACGTCGAGACGACGCGCGTGCGCCCCGGCGAGCAGGCGCGGCTTCGAGATCTCACGCGCCAGATGATGCTGATCTCCGACAACGGCGCGGCGCTCGCCATCGCCGAGACACTCGGCGGCTCGGAGGCGCAGTTCGCGGCGATGATGAATCGGAAGGCGCGGGAGATAGGCGCTTTTCATACGCATTTCGTCAACCCAAACGGCATGCCTGATGCGAACCACTATTCGACGGCGCATGACATCGCCCTCATTGCCGCCTATGGCCTCCGAAATCCCGAGTTCCGCAAGATCGTCGGCACGAAGGCGAGCACGATCTACTACCTGCAGCCTGCAGGCTACAAGACGTACTGCGAGAACACGAACGCGCTGCTCTACTCCTACCCGGGCTGCACGGGACTCAAGACGGGCTGGACGCGTGCGGCAGGGGGCTGCCTCGCAGCATCCGCCGTGCGCGGCGATACGGAGCTGATCGCCGTCGTCATGCACTCGGACGACGAGGATACGCGGGCATCGGAGGCCGCCGCGCTCCTCGACTACGGCTTTAGCGCCTTGGCAGAGGGCGGGAAGCAGGAAAGATCTTGAGGATGCAAGGGGGCATAAGCATGACAACGTACGATCCGAAGTCCGCGCGTGCCGAGGAGTTCATCAACCATGAGGAAATTCTCGCCTCGCTCGCGTGGGCGGAAGAGAACAAGGACGATCGCGCGCTCGTGGAGCAGCTTCTTTCGCGTGCACGTGACTGCAGGGGACTCACGCACCGCGAGGCGGCGCTGCTGCTCGCCGTCGATGCGCCCGATCTCGTCGAGCGGATGCTCGCGCTCGCCAAGGAGATCAAGGAGGAGCTTTACGGCAAGCGCATCGTGCTCTTTGCACCGCTCTATTTGTCGAATTATTGCGTGAACGGCTGCGTCTACTGTCCCTACCATGCGAAGAACAAGCATATCCATCGCAGGAAGCTCACGCAGGACGAGATCCGCCGCGAGGTCATCGCTCTGCAGGATATGGGGCACAAGCGCCTCGCGCTGGAGACGGGAGAAGACCCCGTGCATAATCCGCTCGAATATGTGCTAGAAAGCATCAAGACGATATATTCCATCAAGCATAAAAACGGCGCGATCCGCCGCGTGAATGTCAACATCGCGGCGACGACGGTCGAGGACTACCGAAAGCTCAAGGAAGCGGGCATCGGCACTTATATCCTCTTTCAGGAGACGTACCACAAGGAAAACTACGAAAAACTCCATCCGACAGGCCCGAAGCATGACTACGCGTGGCACACGGAGGCGATGGACCGCGCGATGGAGGGCGGCATCGACGACGTGGGCTGCGGCGTGCTCTTCGGTCTCAACATGTACCGCTATGACTTCGTCGGCCTCTTAATGCACGCCGAGCACTTGGAAGCGCGTTTCGGCGTCGGCCCGCATACGATCAGCGTGCCGCGCATTCGGCCGGCGGACGACATCGACCCGGGCGCGTTCTCCAACGCCATCGACGACGATACTTTCGCGAAGATCGTTGCCGTCATCCGCATCGCCGTGCCCTATACGGGCATGATCATCTCGACGAGAGAATCCGAGGAGAGCCGCCGCCGCGTCCTCGACCTCGGCATCTCGCAGATTTCGGGCGCATCCTCGACGAGCGTCGGCGGCTATGAGAAGAGGGAGAGCCCCGAGGAAAATTCGGCGCAGTTCGACGTCAACGACACGCGCACGCTGGACGAAGTCATCGAATGGCTCTTAGACCTCGGCTATGTGCCGAGCTTCTGTACCGCGTGCTACCGCGCGGGACGCACGGGCGACCGCTTCATGAGCCTGTGTAAGAGCGGGCAGATCAAGAACTGCTGTCTGCCGAATGCGCTCATGACTTTGAAGGAATACCTGGAGGACTACGCGCAAAAAACGACGCAGGAAAAGGGCGAACGCGTCATACAGGAGCAGTGGCAGGACATCCCGAACCCCGCCGTCAAGAAGAAGGCGGCGCTCTACCTCAAGGAACTCGGCGACGGCATGAGGGACTTTCGCTTTTGAGGGGGAAGGAATGTATATTTATGCATGGCGCGTAGAAGGCGGTGCAATCTGCAAAATACGGAAAAGGAGCTGTCGCGTGTGTTTGCGACAGCTCCTTTAGCGTTAGGTCTTGCTCCTTCATAAAGAGAAAGAGCATCAAAATAAATCGCTGTGTGTACCCGTTCGATGAAGGAGTAAAGTGAGAATTTCGTTATCAATACGATAGACTAGCAACCAATCTGGCAATATATGACATTCCCGATATCCTGCGAATGTACCTGTAAGTGCATGGTCGCGATTCCTTTCGGGCAATGGCGTTCCAGCGGCAAGCTGGTCGACGATTTCTTCCAGACGGCAAAGAGGCAGACCGCGTTTGGCAGCAGTTTTTACGTCTTTGCGGAAACGTGCTGTGGGGATGATCTTGTATTTCAAAGAATATCCTCCATCATTTCATGTGCTGAAGCATAGGATTTGAAATTCTCGGGATTTCTGCGTATCTCTTCGGCCTCCTGCAGAGCGGCCATCGTTTCGGGATTTGTTGCATAAAGCTCAAAAGGAAGCCTTCCTTGGCGCAGGATCTGACGCGCCATCGCGTTGACCGCGACGGACATGTTGAGTCCCATGCTGGCGAGTGCGGCATCCGTTTGGGCTTTTAACGCTGAATCCATGCGGACTCGTATCATGGTCGAAGGCATGTTTTCAACCTCCTTTTTGAGACGGAAATATGGAATAAAGCTACAGGAATCGTTGAAACTGTCGACCTGTCTTACGATATCAGTATAGCATAAATTTGAGAAGAGATACAGTGCAGTCTTAGGACTCTTAGCTGCACCGTATTTGTTGTTGATTATATGTGATAAATAACATATAATGAATTACAAGGAGCGGTATGATGAGTTTTTGTGTCGTGTATTATGAGATGGAAAAAGGGATAGCGCCCGCTGAAGAATTCATTCTTGCACAGGATTCCGATTATTATAGGCAGAGGGGGATGCAGCGATGAGAAGTTTTCATACGACTTTGCATGAGCGATTGAAGGATTCTGAGTTCAAGGCAGAGTATGAGGCACTAGAGCCTGAGTTTCAGCTTATTCGCTCACTATTGGAGGCAAGGAAGGTTACAAAGCTCACGCAAAAAGAATTGTCTGCAAGAACGGGCATTTCGCAGGCGGATATCAGTCGCATTGAAACAGGAGAGGCCAACCCTTCAATGCAGACGATGAAGAGGCTGGCCGAGGGGTTGGGTATGCAGCTTCGCGTGATGTTCGTACCGCAGAACGCGCACAGCGGCGTGTAGAAAAGCAGATCGGCGTCGGCGAATTTTCCTTGCATTTTTCCACAACTGCGCTATAATGAATACTGAAAAAGGGGAGTCCACGAATGGGCTGAGAGGGGGCTTTTCGCTCCGACCCGAAACCTGATTTGGATCATGCCAACGTAGGGAATAGAGGGCGACTTTGACCGCATACACCGCTTTGGCGTATGCGGTTTTTCTTTTTGGGGAGGGATGAAGATGGTGAAGATCAACGGCGAGGACGTTGCGGCGGACGGCAGGATGCTCTTGGATTATCTGCAGGAAGCGGGATATGTACCCGCACGCATCGCTGTCGAGCGAAACGGCGAGATCGTGCCGCGGGCGACGTATGACTCGGTGCGGTTTGCGGCGGGCGACGTCGTGGAGATCGTGAGCTTCGTCGGCGGCGGCTGAGACGATGAGGAGCGTGCTGTCGATGGCAAAGGCTTCTCCCAAAGGGAGGGCGAAGGGGGAAATCGTATGGAAAAGAAGCAAGGGGAAGACATGTTGAAGCTTGGCGGCAAAATGTTCCGCTCGCGCTTCATCCTCGGCTCGGGCAAGTATTCGCTCGAACTCATCCGCGCTGCCGTGGAAAATGCGGGCGCGGAAATGGTGACGCTCGCCGTGCGGCGCACGAATACGCGCGAAGGGCAGAGCATCCTCGATTACATTCCTGAGCATGTGACGCTCTTGCCGAACACGTCGGGCGCACGCACGGCAGAGGAAGCCGTGCGCATCGCACGCATGGCGCGCGAGCTTGGCTGCGGCGACTTCATCAAGGTGGAGATCATGCGCGACGCGAAGTATCTTCTGCCGGACAACGAGGAGACGGTTCGCGCGACGAAATTGCTCGCCGCCGAGGGTTTTACCGTCCTGCCGTATATGTTTCCCGACCTCTATGCGGCGCGCGCCCTTGAGGCGGCGGGAGCGGCGGCGGTCATGCCGCTCGCCGCTCCCATCGGCTCGAATCAAGGGCTGCAGGCGAAAGCGTTCATCAAGATTCTCGTCGAGGAGATCGACGTGCCGATCATCGTCGATGCGGGCATCGGCAGGCCGTCGGAAGCGTGCGAGGCGATGGAGCTCGGCGCCGCCGCCGTCATGGCGAACACGGCGATCGCGACGGCGGGCGACGTGGCGCGGATGGCGGGGGCGTTCAAGGCGGCGATCGAGGCGGGACGCGCGGCGTATCTTGCGGGGCTTGGCCGCGTCTTGGAGCGCGGCGCGTCTGCGTCCGATCCGCTGACGGGCTTTCTGCACGAAGGAGAGGCGACGAGATGAGAGAAGATGCAAGCTACTTCATAGATTCGGCGCGTTTGAGCGGCGCGGCGCTTGAAAGGAAGCATCGGCTCGAAAACGATCCGGCGAGCCGCACGGATGTCATGGCGTATGCGAGCGATATGGAGCGGATTGATTCCGATGTGCGCGAAAAGGTGCTTTCTGCGACAGCGGAGTACGATCCTGCCGCCTACAGCGCCGCCGACGTGGAACGCGCTCTCGCGTACGAACGGTGCAGTATCGAGGATTTTGCGGCGCTACTCTCGCCTGCCGCCGCGCCGTTTTTGGAGCGCATGGCGAGGCGTGCCCAGCGGGAGACGGGGCGTCATTTCGGCAACACGGTTTACGTCTTCACACCGCTTTACATCGCGAATTACTGCGATAATTACTGTATTTACTGCGGCTTCAACCGCTACAACGACATCGTGCGGCGCAGGCTCACGGAAGCGGAGATCGCACGCGAGATGGAGGTCATCGCGGCGTCGGGCATCGAGGAGATCCTGCTGTTGACAGGCGAAAGCCCCGCCAAGAGCGACATCGCCTACATCGGCGAGGCGTGCCGTCTAGCGCGGCGGCATTTCCGCAACGTCGGACTCGAAATCTATCCGGTGAATACGTCGGACTATCGCTATCTGCACGAGTGCGGCGCGGACTATGTGACGGTGTTTCAGGAGACGTATGACGCCGTGCGCTACGAGGAGCTTCACCTCGCGGGCAGGAAGCGCGTCTTTCCCTACCGCTTCGAGGCGCAGGAACGCGCCATCTTGGGCGGCATGAGGGGCGTCGGCTTCTCGGCTCTTCTGGGGCTCGCCGACTTTCGGCGCGACGCCCTGGCGACGGCGCTGCACGTCTACTTCCTGCAGCGCAAGTATCCGCACGTCGAATACTCGCTCTCCTGTCCAAGGCTTCGTCCCATCGTCAACAACGCGGGAATCAACCCGCGCGACGTGCATGAAAGGGAGCTTTGCCAGGTGCTATGCGCCTACCGCATCTTCCTGCCCTACGTCGGCATCACGGTCTCCTCGCGCGAGTCGGCGAGCTTTCGCGACGGCATCGTGAAGATCGCGGCGACGAAGGTATCGGCGGGCGTCTCGACGGGCATCGGCGACCACGAGGAGAAGTACGAGGGAAAGGAAGCGCAGGCGGCGGGTGACGAGCAGTTTGAAATCGCCGACGCGCGTTCGCTCGCCGAGATGTACGCAGGGCTTTCGCGCGGCGGTTTGCAGCCCGTACTGAACGATTACGTCTATGTATAGGGGAAGAATCATTGCGTGCATCACGAATCGCCGTCTCGTAAAAGGCGATTTCCTCGCGCAGATCGAGCGCGTCGCCGCGATGGAGATGGCAGACTGGATCATCGTGCGCGAAAAGGATTTGAGTGTGGAGGAGTATCGGATGCTTTTCGCAAAGGTCGCACGCATCGTGCATAAGGGCGGCAAGAAGTGTCTCGCGCACGGTCGGATTGCGCTCGGCATGATGTCGGAACTCGGCGCGGACGGCATCCATCTGCCGCTTGACGTCCTGCGCGAATGGCGAGCGGCGAGCGGGCGGCGGTCAGCGCCGCAAGCGGGCGCTGTGCAGCTCGTCGGCGCATCGGCGCATTCCGCCGCCGAAATCGCCGAAGCCGTCGCCCTTGGCGCAGACTACGCGACGCTCAGTCCCATCTTCGTCACGGCGTGCAAGCCGGGTGCTGTCCCGCTCGGCATCGCCGCCCTCGCCGCCGTCTGCAAGGAGTCGCCGATCCCTATATTCGCGCTCGGCGGCATCGGCATGGACAAGCTCGACGCCTGCATCGAAGCCGGCGCGGCGGGCTGCTGCATGATGTCGGAGCTGATGCGGTGCATGTGAGAGCATGAGGCATGATGCGGCTTTTCGTGTCAAAAGGCCGCGTTCCTTTACGAAAACTTTATTGAAAAATATTCTCATATATGTTACACTGAAAGCGTCGGAATTTGTCCGACGCTTTTCTTTCCGCTTACAGATGAAGGAGGAGACGTTTATGGAGTACAAGATCGAGCATGATTCTCTCGGAGAGGTTCGCGTGCCGAAGGATCGCTATTGGGGGGCGCAGACGCAGAGGAGCTTCGAGAATTTCCCCATCGGCACGGAGAAGATGCCGAAGGAGATCATTCGCGCCTTTGCCATCTTGAAGAAGTCGGCGGCGTTTGCCAACGCGACGCTCGGCAGGCTCGACGAGAAGCGCCGCGACGCCATCGCGAAGGCGGCGGATGAAATTCTCGCGGGCGATCTGGACGGGCATTTCCCGCTCGCCGTATGGCAGACGGGCAGCGGCACGCAGTCGAACATGAACGTCAACGAGGTGCTGGCGAATCGCGGCAACGAGATTGCGGGCGAGAAGCTGCTGCATCCGAACGACCATTGCAATATGTCGCAAAGCTCGAACGACACGTTCCCGACGGCGATGCACATCGCCGCCGTCGTCGCCATCGAGGACAAGCTCTTGCCGTCGATCGACAAGCTTGCCTCGACCTTCGAGCGTTTGATGAAGGAGAATGAAGGAATCGTCAAGACGGGCAGGACGCATTTGCAGGATGCCGTGCCGATTTCCTTCACGCAGGAGATCAGCGGCTGGCTCGCCATGCTCAAGGCTTCGCGCGCACAGATCGAGGCGACGCTGCCGTTCTTGAAGGAGCTGGCCTTGGGCGGCACTGCGGTCGGCACGGGACTCAATGCGCCCGAGGGCTTTGCCGAGGAGGTCGCGCGCGTCGTCAGCGACATCACGGGACTCGATTTCCGTACAGCACCGAACAAGTTCCACGCGCTCTCGGCGAAGGATGAGATGGTCTTCGCGCACGGCGCCTTGAAGGGGCTGGCGGCGAACCTCATGAAGATCGCCAACGATGTGCGCTGGCTCGCGAGCGGCCCGCGCTGCGGTCTCGGCGAGATCACGATCCCGTCGAATGAGCCGGGAAGCTCGATCATGCCGGGCAAGGTCAATCCGACGCAGTGCGAGTCGGCGACGATGGTGGCGGTGCAGGTCATGGCGAACGATGCGGCTGTCGCCATCGCGGCTTCGCAGGGCAATTTCGAGCTGAACGTCTACATGCCCGTGACGATCTACAACTTCCTGCAGTCGGTGCGCCTCCTGGCGGATTCCCTGCGCTCCTTCGATGAGCGCTGCGTCGTGGGCATCAAGGCAAACAAGGAGAAGATGCACGAGAACCTGCATCGCTCGCTGATGCTCGTGACGGCGCTGAATCCCGTCATCGGCTACGAGAAGGCGGCGAAGACGGCGCACAAGGCGTACGAGGAGAACATCTCGCTCAAGGAGGCGTGCGTCGCGCTCGGCTTCCTCACGCCTGAGAAGTTCGACGAGGTCTTCCATCCCGAGGAGATGGTCTAAGTGACGGACGTCGGCAAGAGTCCGGCCGTACCGGAAGCGGGCGCGGGGAAATCGCCCGAGGACGGCACGGGCAGAAAGCCGAACTACAAGAACTGGCTGCCGCGCCGCATGATTGCGGCAGCGCTCCTGGCCGCTGTACTCTTCTGGGCGTTCTTCGCGCTCGCGCTCGCCCTTTTGCCGCGTGCGGGCGCGTGGCTCGCCCTCGATGCCTTCCTTGTGCTCGCGGCTCTCGCTTCGATGCTCCTCACATTTTGGTTCTGCGCTCTCTACCGCATGTTTTCTTACGACGGCAAGCGGCAGTTGGCACGGCAGATCGTCGAGGGAACGGCGGCATTTGTCAAGCTTCCCGCAGGCGGGCGCATCCTCGACGTCGGCTGCGGCAGCGGCGCTCTGACGATCGCCTGCGCGAAGGGAAATCCCGCGTGCCAGGCGATCGGCGTCGATCTCTGGCGCGGCGTCTACGCCTCGTTCAGCCAGCGGATCTGCGAGGAGAATGCGGCGGCTGAGGGCGTGACGAATACGGAGTTCCGCCCGGGCGACGCCCTCAAGCTCGATTTTCCCGACGAGAGTTTCGATGCGGTGACGAGCAACTATGTCTATCACAACATCCCGAAGATCTCGGGGCAGACGATGCTCGAGGAGACGCTTCGTGTCCTGAAGAAGGGCGGCGTCTTCGCGATTCATGACATCATGGAGCGCGGCAAGTACGGTGATATGGAAGCGTTCGCCGCCAAGCTGCGAGATGAGGGCTACGAGGAGGTCAAACTTCTCGACACGGCCAAGGGCATGTTCATGAGTCAAGGCGAGGCGCGCTTCATGTGCTGCAGCGCGTCCAAACTGCTTGTCGGCAGGAAGTGAAGTCGTCGTAACAGAAAAGTGGAAGGCTGTGCATGAGTCGGTTCGACTCGTGCGCAGCCTTTTTTTGCCGGAGGGGCGGCGCACGATGCCCGATAGGCGGGTGCTGCGTGCATATTTTGCACGCAAGCGACATGGGGCAAACGTCCTTTAAACATTGTTAGAAATTGCTCATGAAATTCGTCTGCGGAGTTTTGATTGCTCTTATTTCTTTCTTTTACAGCAGAAAGTCGGTTCCTTCTATGCAGATTCATCGCAATTCATGTATATTGGAATCAACTGTCAGGAAGTTTCCTCGTTTTGCCCGAATTCGCAGAAAAAACTTTCTTCCCGCAAAGAGGGGTTTTTGTTCTATAATAAAAGAAAAGTTGGGAGAAAAAGAGGAGGTTCTTATGAAACTGAAACCGAAGATGCTCTTGGGTATCGGGATTCCGCTCGTTGCGGCATTCCTCATCGTGGGATTCGTCATCAGCTCGATGGCGAGCTCGGCGCTGACGGCATCGAAGCAGAGAAGTATGTACGAGATGGGCGAGCATTATGCCAACGCCATCGACAAGATCGTGGAGATGAACCGCGTCGCTGTCGAAACGGCGACGGTGAATTGGGAGGAGGCGATGCCCGAGGGCGAGGCGCTGCACGAGGCGCTGCTGCACATGGCGGATCGCCCGGGCGTCGTCTCCGCCTATATCGGCAGGGCGGACGGCAGCGCGGCGACGAGCGCATCGTTCCGCGCGGGCTACGACCCGAGGGAGCGCCCGTGGTACAAGGAGGCGGCCGCTGCTCCCGACAAGACGATCATATCCAAGCCGTACAAGGCGGCGTCCACGGGCAAGCCCGTCTTGACGATCAGCCGCGCCATTGAGAAGAACGGGGAGGTCAAGGGCGTCGCCGCCATCGATATTTCGCTCGAATCCGTCGGGGACATCGTGCGGGACGTCAAGGTCGGCGAGACGGGAGCGCTCGTCATCCTAGGGCCGGAGACGGAGTACATCTACCACACGAAGTATACGGTGGACGACCGATTCAACGAGATTGACGGCGGCGCTTATAAGGATCTGGCAGCGAAGCTTACGACGGGAAAGCCTGAGCAGATCGAAGCTGACTATCAGGGCAGCAAGAAATTCTATGCGGGCGTTCCCGTCGGGGAGACGGGCTGGACGGTGCTCATCGCCCTGCCGCGCGACGAGGCGAATGCCGCCGTCACGCACATGAGCATGCTCGTTGTCGCGATCTGCCTCGCGGCTCTCGTCCTGCTTCTCGGCATCACCTATGTATTGCTCCATGCGGTGACGACGCCGATCGGCGTCCTGTGCTCGCTGATGGAGAAGATCGCGGGCGGCGACCTCACGACGCATCTTCCCGCGAGCAGCCGCTCCGATGAGATCGGCGCCCTGCAGAACAGCTGCCGCGACATGATGACGAGCCTGCAGACGATGGTCAAGACGACGAAGGAAGCCGCCGACCATGTGTCGGAGTCGAGCGAGGAATTGACGGCAAGCTCCTCGCAGTCGGCGGACGCGGCGCAGTCGGCGGCGGAAGCCGTCGTCGTCATCGCCGAGGAAAGTGCGCGTCAGAGTACGATCGTTGAGGATGCAACAGGAAAGGTCATGGGCGTCAACGACGAGATGAAGACGATTCGCTCGGCGGTCGATAAGGCGCAGCAGGCGGTTGCCTCGACGGGCGAGGCTACCGAGGAAGGCGCGGAAAAGCTCAGGGGTGCGATCCGAGGCGTCGAAGGGCTGGCCGATGGCTCGGCGAAGACGAGCGCGGCGGTCGAAAAACTCTACGAGGGCTCGAAGAACATCGCGGAGATCAACGAGCTGATCACGAGCATCGCAGGGCAGACGAAACTCCTCGCGCTCAACGCGGCGATCGAGGCGGCGCGCGCGGGCGAGCAGGGCAAGGGATTCGCCGTCGTCGCCGACGAGGTGCGAAAGCTCGCCGAGCAGAGCGAGCAGGCGGCGCAGGAGATCGGCACAGTCATCGGCAAGAACTCGGAAGAGATCGAGCATGTATTCTCGCTGACGAAGAGCCAGCAGGACGATGTGCGCGAGAATGTGCGAGAGGTCAAAGAAGCAGGCGAGAAGTTCCGCCGCATCATGGGGCTTGTCGAGGAGCTTGAGGGCGAGATCGAATCCGTCGTCAAGATCAGCGAGAAGGTGCAGAAGAGCTGCGCCGAGACGGCGGCCGCCGTGCAGGAGATCAATGAGGTCTCGCATACGGTGCAGCAGAAGGCGACCGACGTCTCCGCCGTATCGGAGGAGCAGGCAGCCTCGACCGAGGAGATCGCCGCCGCCAGCCAGACGCTCGCGCATCTGGCGGAGCAGCTGCAGCAAGGCGTGCAGAAGTTCCGCCTCTAAGATGGAGCCTGCGGCATGCGGGCGCAAGACAAAAGGGGATAAGGCAAGGGACGAGAGCGGTGAAGCGCATCTTGCCCCTTGTTCTTTTTCCGAAGGGAAAGGAAGGAGCTGGAAGATGGAAAGAATGAGCACGCTTTGCTATATCGAGCGTGAGGGCAAGTATCTGATGCTGCATCGCACAATCAAGGAGAACGACGTCAATCACGGCAAGTGGATCGGCGTCGGCGGTCACTTCGAGGCGGACGAGTCGCCCGAGGAATGCCTGCTGCGCGAGGTGGAGGAGGAGACGGGATATCGGCTCCTTTGCTGGCAGTTCCGTGCGCTCGTCACGTTCGTTTCGGGCGACGGGGTGACGGAGTACATGCATCTCTTCACGGCGGATCGCTTCACGGGAGCGCCGATCTCTTGCGACGAGGGGGAGCTTGCCTGGGTGGAGAAGGGGCGCATAGAGAGTCTGGAGCTTTGGGAGGGCGACCGCATCTTTCTGCGCCTTCTGGCGCAAGATGTGCCATTTTTCACATTGAAGCTCGTCTATGATGGTGCGGGAGGGCTTCTTGAGCATCGTCTGCATCGCTATGCGTGATGAAGGGGAAAAGAGGAGAAATATGAAGTTAAAAGGATGAAATGGAAGATACTGGTTGAAAATTGGAGTAAAATAGGCGATACTCTCCTGAATGAACGATTTTCTCTCGACAAAAGTATGAGAAGAAATGGGATATATTTTCTATTTCATGTTTATTGAGAAAATTCTCAGGAAAACGAGGCAGGAAAAAGAGCCGATTTTACGAATATGGAGGACTAAAGCACAGCTTAAGGGGTATTCCTAGAAAGTTAGGGTTTGATTAAAGGAATATCCAGGGAATGGACAAGAAAGGACAGGGATGAATTGTATGAAATTAAAACCCAAGATGCTTTTGGGGATCGGTGTGCCGCTCGTCGTGATTTTCATCATCATGGGCGTCGCCATCAACATGATGGCGAGCTCGGCGCTGACGGCGTCCAAGCAGAAGAGCATGTACGAGCTTGGCGAGCACTATGCGAACGAGATTGACAAGATCGTCGCCGCTGATACTGCCGTGGTCAATGCGACGGCGGCCGCCTGGGGCGAGTCGATGCCCGAGGGCGAGGCGCTGAAGGCGACACTCACCCACATCGCGGATTTGCCGGGCGTTGCCTCTGCCTATATCGGCAGGCCGGACGGCAGCTATGAGACGAGCAAGCACTTCCCGGCGGGCTACGATCCGCGCACGCGCCAGTGGTACAAGGCTTCGGCGGCGAACCCGGACAAGGCGGTGATGTCGAAGCCGACGACGGCAGCTTCCGACGGCAAGACCGTCGTGACGCTCAGCCGCGCCATCGTGCGAAACGGCGCGCTCATCGGCGTGCTCTCCATCAACATCGAGCTTGACGCCGCGCGCGAGGCAGTCAAGGATGTGAAGGTCGGCAAGACGGGCGCATTGATCATCCTTGGCCCTGACACGGAATACATTCATCATTCGACGTACACGCTCGCGGACAAGTTCAAGGAGATTGATGGCGGCGCTTACAAGGAGATTGCGGAGAAACTTACGTCGGGGACTCCTGTGCAGCTTGAGGCGGAGTATCAGGGCGAGGCGAAGTTTTACGCGGGCGTGCCGATCGGCGAGACGGGCTGGACGGCTCTTGTGGCGCTGCCGGTTTCCGAGGCGAACGCTGCCGTCACACAGATGGAACTGGCGCTGTTCGTCATCTGCATCGTCGCGCTCGCGCTCATCTTGGGCGTCACCTACGTCCTGCTGACTTCGGCGATCACTCCGCTCGGGCTGCTGTCCTCTCTGATGGAGAAGGTCGCGGCAGGCGACTTGACGATGCAGCTTTCCTCCGATGTGCGCCGCGATGAAATCGGCGCCCTGCAGACGAGCTGCCGTACGATGCTCGAAGGACTGAAGCGCACGGTCAGTTCGACGCGCAAGGCGGCGGGGCAGGTGTCGCAGGCGAGCGAGGAGCTTTCGCTGAACGCCGGACAGACGGCGCAGGTCTCACAAATCTCTGCTGAGGCTGTTACGGACATCGCCAACCAAAGCGCTGCACAGAGTCAGATTGTTGAGGAGACGGCGGAGAAGCTCGTGAACGTCGACGAGCAGATGAAGACGATCTCGCAGGCGATTGCGGAAGCCGGGCAGGCGGTCGCATCGACGGGAGAGGCGACGAAGGAAGGCGACGCGATGCTCGATCAGGCCATCGCGGGCGTCGAGGGACTCGCGGACGGCTCGGTGAAGACGGGCGCGGCCGTCGAGAAGCTCTATGCCGGCTCGAAGAACATCGCGGAGATCAACGAACTCATCACGAATATCGCGGGGCAGACGAAACTCCTCGCCCTCAATGCCGCCATCGAGGCGGCGCGCGCAGGTGAGCAGGGCAAGGGCTTCGCCATCGTTGCTCAGGAAGTCCGAAAGCTCGCCGAGGAGTCGGCGGCGGCGGCGCAGGAGATCAGCGGCGTCATCACGCAGAACGCCGAAGAGATCGAGCAGGTCTTCGCGCTGACGAAGGCGCAGCAGGAAGAGGTGCGCGAGAACGTCGGGCAGGTCAAGGCGGCGGGCGAGAAGTTCCATCGCATCATGGATCTTGTCGGCGATCTGGAGGCGGCCATCGTGCGCATCGTCGACATCAGCCGCAAGGTGCAGGCGGACTGCGATGCAACGACGGCATCGGCGCAGCGCATCAACGATGTCTCGCACAAGATTCACAAGAAGGCGTCCGACGTATCCGCTGCCTCGCAGGAGCAGGCAGCCTCGACGGAGGAGATTGCCGCCGCCAGCCAGACTCTCGCGGGCCTTGCCATAGAGCTGCAGAACAGCGTGCAGGCATTCCGCCTTTAATGTTTGTTCACAATAAACTTCCTGAAGGGGAATTTTGTCTGTATCTGCAGGATATGCACAAAACAAGAATAAGGGAAAAAGAGGGGGAGGACGCATCCTTGCGAGCCTCCTCTTCTTTTTTGCTTGGCAAAACTAGGTATAAATACCTAAAATTTTCAAAGAGTTAAGCGGAAAAATTTTTTTGAGACAGATATACTAAAGTCAGAAAACATAAGAGAAATACATATCATGTGCATAAGTTGTTATAGGCTCATTGTACCCCCCCCCCCCATAAGTCGTAAAATAAACGACTTTTTTACTAGGGGCAAGCAGGAAAAAGTCGCATGGATGGCGAATGACAAAACATAGAGGGGAAATCTCTTTGTAGTATGCGCTTTTACCTTGTTTGTCCGCTGCTGTCGGAGCAATAGAGGAAGGGCGTACTCGTGGAGTGTATATGTGTTCATAGAAGCTGGGCTGGGAGGTTCATTATGAAGTTGAAAGGAAAAATGCTCACGGGGATCGGCGTGCCGCTTCTCATCGTATTCGTCGTCATGGGATTCGTCATCAATACGATGGCGACGGACGCCTTGTCGACATCCAAACAGAGGAGCATGAGCGAGCTTGGCTCGCGCTATGCGAATGCTATCGTCACGATCGTTGAGTCGGCGCGCGTCGCCGTCAATACGACTTGCATGAATTGGGCACAGAGTCTGCCCGAAGGCGCCGCGATGCAGGAGGCCGTGCGCGAGATCGCCAAACTCGACGGCGTCGACAGCGCCGTCTTCGGGAATGCGGACGGCTCCTATGTGGCATCAAGTTCGCTTGGCGCGGGCTACGACCCGAGGACGCGCGCGTGGTACAAGGAGGCGGCGGCGCAGCCGGGAAAACTCATCGTCTCGAAGCCGTTCAAATCGGTCAAGGGCGATCCGGTCATCAGTCTGAGCCGCGCGATCGTGCAGAACGGCGCAGTGCGCGGCGTTCTCTGCGTCGGCATATCGCTTGAGCCGGTGGGAAATCTGCTCAAGGACGTCAAGGTCGGCGAGACCGGCTCGATCGTCGTCCTCGGCCCCGATACCGAGTACATCTATCATCCGAAGTATACGGTCGAGGATAAGTTCAACGAGATTGACGGCGGCGCTTACAAGGACTTTGCCGCCAGATTGACGACGGGAAAGCCCGAGCAGATCGAAACGGAATATCAGGGCGTGCAGAAGTTCTATTCCGCCGTACCTGTGGGGGAGACGGGCTGGACGCTCCTCGTGGCTCTGCCGGTCTCCGAGGCGAACGCCGCGGCTGCGCACATGAGCTGGGCGCTGCTTGCGATCTGCGCCATAGCGCTCGCACTTTTGCTGGGCATCACTTATGTCCTTTTGACGTCGGTGACAACGCCGATCGGCGCTCTTTCGGGTCTGATGGAAAAGATTGCGGACGGCGATCTCACGGCACATCTGACGAAGAGCGACCGCAGCGACGAGATCGGCACGCTGCAGAACAGCTGCCGCGATATGCTCGAAGGCCTGCAGACGACGGTCAAGTCGACGAAGTCGGCTGCCGAGCAGGTGGCCGCGTCGAGCGAGGAACTGACGGCGAGCGCTGCACAGACGGCGACGGCTGCACAGTCCGCCGCTGAAGCCGTCTGCATCATCGCCGAAGAGAGCGCAAACCAGAGCGGGATTGTCGACGCCGCGACGCAGAAGGTCACGGGCGTCAACCGGCAGATGAAGACGATTTCGGAGGCGGTCAGCACGGCGAAGCGCGCCGTGAACCTGACGGGCGAGGCGACGCAGGAAGGCGACGAGAAGCTCGACCTTGCCATCGAGGGCGTCGAGGGCCTTGCCAAGAGCGCGGCGACGGCGAGCGCGGCGGTCGAGAAGCTTTACGACGGTTCGAAGAACATCGCGGAGATCAACGAGGTCATCACCTCGATTGCAGGGCAGACGAAGCTCCTCGCCCTCAATGCCGCCATTGAGGCGGCGCGCGCCGGCGAGCAGGGCAAGGGATTCGCCGTCGTCGCCGAAGAGGTGCGAAAGCTTGCCGAAGAGTCCGAAGCGGCGGCGAAGGAGATCAGCGGCGTCATACAGAAGAACTCCGAAGAGATCGAGCATGTCTTCGAACTCACGAGGAATCAGCAGGGCGAGGTGCGTGAGAACGTCGGGCAGGTCAAGGAAGCGGGCGAGAAATTCCATCGCATCATGGATCTCGTGGCGGAGCTGGAAACGAGCATAGAGAGTATCGTCGAGATCAGTGAGAAGGTGCAGGCCGACTGCAGCGAGACGACGGCTTCCGTGCAGAAGATCAACGATGTCTCGCATACGGTGCAGCAGAAAGCGACGGACGTCTCCGCCGTATCGGAGGAGCAGGCGGCATCGAACGAGGAAATCGCCGCCGCCAGCCAGACGCTCGCCGACCTCGCCGAACGTCTGCAGGCGGGCGTAGAAAAGTTCCGCCTGTGATGAGGATGAAAATCGCTCAAAGCCTTGAAAATAAAGGCTTTGCGGCACTTGACAGGGACGGATTCTGCGCTTATAATAAGCGGAAATGCGAGGATATGGACGCGGTCTGCTCACGGGGCGGATCGCCTCCTGCGAGGAGGCGTTTGCCGCTTCGTTCCTCAAGTAAATCAAAGACATATACGGAGGTAACATCATGGGTGATCTTGGATTTGGCAAGCCGATTTTCTGGGTGGGTCTCGCTGCGGGCATCGTGGCGGGTGCGCTCGGCTATCGTTGCGTGCAGAAGCGCTGCGCGGCGAAGAAGGCGGCTGCTGCCGCACTGCCGCAGGCATCGCTCGAAGAGCTTCTGCAGCAGAAGGCGGAGATCGAGGCTCTGATCGAGGCGCAGCAGGCGTAAGATGGGCATTCTCTCGGCGTTGGGCATACCAACGAACAAGTTCGAGCTCTTCCTGCGTTCCGTCGAGGTTTCGTCCTATATCCCCGGGCGCATACGGCTGCACAGCAAGATGCTCGTCGGCAGCCCCAAGGTGGAGAAGGAACTTCTGGCGTATCTTCGCTCGTATTCGGAGCTGAGCGAGGTGGAGACGAGCACGGCGACAGGCTCGATCCTCATCAAGTACACGCCGCAGCTTCTCCATTCGAACGAGGAGCTGACGCGTGCGGAAGCGTACATCAAGGAGCGCGCGAAGAATCGCAAATGAGCGGAAAAAATCCGCCTGCCCCGCTGTATCGGACAGCGAGACGGGCGGATTTTTTTAGAAAACGCTGATAAAATGAAGTTGCCCGAATTTGCACAGGCGGGCGGCGGCCTTTATTCACGGTTTTTCAATAGAGCTGTGCCTTCCAGTAGGCGAGGTCAGGTTCGTTCAAGGGCAGGTCGACGCTGTAGCCGTTGTCGTAGCGGATCTTGACGCGAACCTCGTCGGCCTTTCTGAGGAGCGGCAGCAGCTGGGGCGAGACGTTGAGGAAGAATTTGTTCGTGTTCTTCAGCGAGGTCTCGGGGCTGTATTCCTTGAGGTCGTAGCTCGGCGGCTCCTGCTTGACGATGGCGTCGATGTCCCAGGCGTCGCCGTCGGCGCTGATGGTCACGAGCGGCTTTGGCTTCGCGCTGCTGTAGCGGTAGTCCCACATCGTGAGCGTCGCGCCTTCGACGCGGCCGCTTTCGTCGTAGGAGCCTTGGAAGTCGATCTTGCAGTAGGCGGAGAGACTCTTTGCCGTGCGGTGGTCGGCGGTGTAGGTGTAGCCAAAGCCGAAGGCGCCGCAGAGGATGAGGAGGAGGCCGAAGTAGAGGAAGATTTTCATAGGGGTTCTCCGTTCCGCCCGCGTCGCTTCTGCACGCCTTTCAGAGAGAGCTGTTCGCGATGCGGGCATGTTTTCTCCCTCCCATTATACTTTATGCGCCGCGCCTTGTCACTACCATTGCGCCCGTGCTTCTCCTGTGCTATAGTGGTAGGAACGATGTTCAATATTTTCGAGGATGGGAGTCCATGGAAGAAAATTTCATTTGCTTGGATATTGGCGGCACTTCGATCAAGTATGCACTTGCTGCAGGAGGCAGGCTGCGCGAGAAAGGTTCTGTGCCGACGGAAGGACGGACGGCGGGGGCGCAGGGCGTAGCCGAGAAGGTGCTCGCCATCGTCGATGCTTTTCGGGGAAGAGGCGTCGCGGGCGTCGCGATCTCGACGCTCGGCATCGTCGATCCGGTCGCGGGCAAGGTCATCTACGCAGGTCCTAGCATCAAGGACTACACGGGATTTGCCCTCAAGGCTCTCGTCGAGGAAGCGACGGGACTTTCCTGTACGGTCGAGAACGATGTGAACTGCGCGGGGCTTGGCGAGTACTGGCTCGGTGCAGGCCGCGGCGTGCGTTCGCTCGTCTGTCTGACGGTCGGCACGGATGTCGGGGCTTCCATCCTTTTCAACGGCAGACTTTGGCGCGGCGCGAACTACAGCGCGGGCGAGGCCGGCAGCATGAGGCTCGCGGGCGGCAGGTTCGGCGACCTCGCTTCCGTGCGCCGCATGGTACAGAGCGCGGCGAAGGCGCACGGCATCGCCGAGGAGCTTGACGGTGAGACGGTGTTTGCGTGGGCGCGTGCAGGCGACGCCGATGCGGTGAACGCCATCGCGAGGCTCATCGCGCCGCTCGCCGAGGGGATCGCGAATATCTGCTACATGCTCAATCCCGAGCGCATCGTCCTCGGCGGAGCGGTGATGGCGGAGCGCCAGTATCTGGCGCCGCGCATCCTCGCGGACTTGGAGGAGGCGGTGCCGCGCCCGTTCCGCTCCGCGACGCAGCTCGCTTTCGCCGAGCTGGGCAACGATGCAGGACTCATGGGAGCGCTCTATCACTTCCTTCAGCGCCGCAGGGACGCGCAGGAGAGAGCACAGAATCGAGAAACGGGGGAGGCGGGAAAGGTCAGATGAAGGCGATCATCAATGGACGGCTCTTGCTGCCGAACATGGAGGGAGATTTCCGCGTCATGGAAGATATGGCGCTTCTCTACGACGAGCGCATCGAGAGGATCATCGACATGGATGAGGTGGAGGCGGAAGCGGGCATCGACGAGGTGCATGATGCGCATGGGCTGTTCGTCTCGCCGGGCTTCATCAACGTGCATGTGCACGGCGCGTGCGGCTGGGACGTGATGGATGCGGCGGAAGAGGCGCTGCCGGCCATCGGCCGCTACCTCGCGCGCACGGGCGTCGTCTCGTGGCTCGCGACGACGATGACGGCGGGCGAGGACGCGGTGCACGCTGCCTTCGAGCGCGCGCGCAGCGCCATGCGCATGACGCCCGAGGGCGCGCGCATCCTCGGCGTGCACATGGAAGGACCTTTCATCAGCAAGGCGTACAAGGGAGCGCAGGCGGAGGAGGCGATCGTACGCGCCGACTACGATTGGATCGAGTCCTTCGAAGATGTCGTGCGCATCGTGACCTTGGCGCCCGAGGAGCTGGACGGCAAGTATACGTTCATCGACCGCTGCCGCGATGCGGGCATCCTCGTTTCTATCGGCCATTCGAGCGCGGACTACGGGACGGCGCTCGAAGTCATAGAGAAGCACGGCGTCACGCACATCACGCACTGCTTCAACGCCATGAGCGGACTGCACCAGCGTCATCCGGGCATCGTCGGCGCGGCGCTCGATACCAAGGTCAACTGCGAACTCATCGCTGACAATATCCACGTCGATCCTGCGGCGCAGCGCATCCTCTACCATGCGAAGGAGGGCAGGAATATCATCCTCGTGACGGATTCGATGCGTGCCGCCGGCATGGGCAACGGCGTATTCGAGCTGGGCGGGCAGGAGGTCACGGTCAAGGGAACGCGCGCAGAGCTGGCGGACGGCACGCTCGCGGGCAGCGTGCTCGCGATGAACGAGGCGGTTCGGAACTTCGCGCGGACGACGCGCGCACCCATCGAGCGCGTCGTTGAGATGGTCACGCGCACGCCCGCGGAGGAACTCGGCATCTATGAGGAGACGGGTTCTTTGGAGGAGGAGAAGCGGGCCGATCTCACGCTCTTTGATGATGAGCTCAACATCGCCGCGACGATTGTCGGCGGGCATCTCTCCTACATCGCCGCGCCCGACGCCTTGGACGGCGCGTGGCAGGACAGGGAGTAGAGGAAAGGCTTCAAGAAGGCAAGGGAAGGAATCGGACGGATGGCAATACGCATGATTGTGACGGATATGGACGGCACGCTGCTCGATGCGAAGAACGGCATCTCAGAAAAGAATCGGGCGGCGCTCAAGGAGGCGGCGGCAAAGGGCGTCCATGTGGCGATCGCTACGGGACGCATGCACCTCTCGGCTCTGCCTTACGCGAAGGAGATCGGAGTCACGGTGCCGATCGTCTCGTGCAACGGCGCACTCGTCAAGACGACGGCGGGCGAGGAGCTTTTCGCTTCGCCCATCGCGCCCGACGTGGTGCGAGAAATCCTCGACTGCATGAAGGAGCACGGCTGGTACGTGCAGCCCTATACGGACGAGGGACTTTTCTTCTGCGAGCGGGACTGCCGTGCCTGCGCTTACGAAAAGCTCGCGGGCATCGAGGGAAAGGCCGTCGGCTGGGATGGCCTCCTTGCATTGGGGACGCGCGTCTTCAAGCTGTTGTCGATCAGTGACCGTGCCGAGGAGACGGCGGTGCGTGCGGCAGAAATCTCGCGCATGTTCGAGGGAAAGGTTCGAGCCGTGCGCTCGAAGGAGAAGTACGTCGACATCATGGCGGAGGGCGTGTCGAAGGCGGCGAGCATCGAGCGCCTTGCGGCAAGCCTCGGCATCAACATGTCGGAGGTGCTGGCGCTCGGCGACTCGGATAATGACTGCGAGATGCTCGCTGCCGCGGGCATCGGCGTCGCCATGGCGACAGGCACGCCTGCGGCGCGGGAGGCGGCGGACTTCCTCGCAGAAAACGGAGCGGCGGACGGCGTGGCACGGGCTGTGCACGCCTATGTACTTGAAGGAAAGTGAAAGAAAGCATGAGGGATAGAGGATGGCAATTCGGCTGATCGTGATGGATCTCGACGGCACGCTCTTGACTTCGGAAAAGATGGTGTCGGACTACAGCAAGGACGTCTTGCGGCGGGCGATGGAAAAGGGCGTTGCCGTGACGCTGGCGACGGGGCGCATGCTGCTCTCGGCGAGCTACTTCGGCAGGATCATCGGAGCAAACGCGCCGATCATCTCGTGCAACGGCGCTCTGGTGCAGGCGCTCGATGCGACAGAGCCGCTCTTTTTGCGCGCCTTTTCGCCCGAGACGGTGGCGGAGCTTCTGACATTTGCGCGGGAGAACGGCTGGTACGCGCAGTGGTACATCGGCGACGACATCTACGCTGAGGATTTCCGACCCGAGTATTTTACCGCCTACCGCACGGTGCAGGGCTTCGCCGTGCACGAGGTCGGCGAGGATTTTTCGCCGTACGTCGAGGGCGTCGCGCAGGTCGTCGTGCGCGACCTCGCGGGCGGCGTCGGCGCTATCGCCGCGTCGATCCGCGAGCGATTTGCGGGACGCGTCGATCCGCAGCAGTCGAAGGGCTACACGCTCGACCTCGTGCCGACGGGCGTATCGAAGGCGACGGGCATCGAGGCGATCCTGCGTGCGACGGGCATCCGAGCAGACGAGGTCATGGCGTGCGGCGACTCGGACAATGACCTATCCATGCTGCGCCTCGCGGGTACGAGCGTCGTCACGGCGAACGGACAGGAGGAAGCGAAGGCGCTCGCGACATATCTTGCGCCAGGCTGCGACGAGGACGGCGTGGCAAGGGCGATCGAGGAGCTTGTTCTCTAGGATCTGGGTTTTTCAAGGGATTCTTATCAGTTTGCAGGAGTGGAGAGCATGACGAAAGAGAAGGATTTCAAATTTATCATCGTGACGGGGCTTTCGGGCAGCGGCAAGACGCAGGCGTGCCGCTTTTTGGAAGACCTCGGCTATTTCGTGGTGGACAATCTGCCGCCGGTGTTCATCCCGAAGTTTGCCGAGCTTTGCCGCCATTCGGCCGGACATGTGAGCCGCGTCGTGCTCGTCGTGGACACGCGCGGGCGCGAGTTCTTCGACACCTTCGTGCATGTGCTCGAAGAGATGGATCAGGCGGGTACGCCCTACGAGATGCTTTTCATGGAAGCCTCTGACGAGACGATCATCCGCCGCTACAAGGAGACGCGCCGCCGCCATCCGATGGCGGCGAACGCGCGCATTTCCGACGGCATCCAGAAGGAGCGCCGCCGCTTGGAATCCGTGCGCAACAAGGCGACGTACATCATCGACACGTCGCAGCTCAAGAAGGTCGATCTCAAAGAGAAGATCTGGCGGCTCTTCGGCAGCGAGGACGGGCACAAGATGAGCATCAATGTCCTGTCCTTCGGCTTCAAGTTTGGCATGCCCCTGGACGCGGACATGGTGCTCGACGTGCGCTTCCTGCCGAATCCCTTCTACATCGAGGAACTGCGCAGAAAGAGCGGCGCCGTCCCGGAGGTCGCCGAATACATCGGCAAGTGGCCCGTGACGCAGGAGTTCGAGGAAAAGCTCGACGCCATGCTCGATTTCCTCATGCCGCAGTACATCAAGGAGGGAAAGCCGCAGTTCGTCATCGCCATCGGCTGCACGGGCGGCATGCATCGGAGCGTCTACATCGCCTGCCATATCTATCGTTTCTTGACGGCGCGCGGCTTCCAAGTGGAGCTTGAGCATCGCGATCTCATGAAGAACGAGGTCGCCGAGCATCCGAAGGAGCTGCCCGAATAGATGGGCGACGTTTTGCACCGCCTTGTTTAGGAAAGGGTCGATCAAAAGAATGCACTTATTGAAATGGCTTTATCCGGGCATGCATTTCAAGCGTTGGATGCTCGTGTTCGGCGCGGGCGTCATGATGGTCAGTCTGGGTCTTGCCCTCGTCTTCAACTACAAGTATCTCGACATCATCGAGGAGGCAATCTTCCGTGCCGTCTACCTGTGGCGCGGAAGTTTCGATTATGTGATCACGACGATCGTCGGTCTCGTCATCGTCGTCTTAGGGCTCGCCCTGATGCTCTTTGCGACGCGCTTCGTCATACGCTCCGTCATCAGCGTGCTCCTGCCCGACAGCTCGGAAAAGCTCGTCGACATCATCTACGAGAAGCGCCGCCTCGACAAGGGGCCGCAGGTCACGGTCATCGGCGGCGGACACGGGCTTTCCGTGCTCCTTCGCGGCATCAAGCAGGCGACGAGCAATGTGACGGCGGTAGTGACGGTCGCCGACGACGGCGGCTCTTCGGGAAGGCTGCGCGAGGAACTCGGCATCATCCCGCCGGGCGATCTCAGGAACTGTCTCGTCGCGCTCGCCGATACGGAGCCTCTGATGGAAAAGCTCTTCCAGTATCGCTTTCAGAGCGGTACGGAACTCAAGGGACACAGCTTCGGCAACCTCTTCATCGCCGCCATGGCGGAGGTCACGGGCGACATGGAAGAGGCGCTGAAGAAGTCGTCGAAGGTTCTCGCCGTCAAGGGGCGCGTGCTTCCGGCATCAACGGCGCATGTACGGCTCGATGCGGTCATGGAGGACGGCACCCTCGTCGAGGGCGAGTCGCATATCCCCGAGGTGCACAAGCACATCCGGCGCGTGAAGCTCTTTCCCGAGCGCGTCGAGCCTGTGGAGTCGGCGCTTGCGGCGATCCGCGAGGCGGACGTCGTGATCCTCGGCCCCGGCAGTCTCTACACGAGCATCATGCCGAATCTCCTCGTCGACGGCGTGGCGGAGGCGCTCAAAAAGAGCCGCGCCCTGAAGATTTATATATGCAACGTGCTGACGCAGCCGGGCGAAACGGACGGCTACACGGCTTCTATGCACGCCCGGGCGATTCTCGATCATGCGGGCAGGGGCGCGATCGACTACATGCTCGTCAATGCGACGCCGCTGCCGTACGGGACGGCGCAGCTTTTGGAGAAGGAGGGCATCGAACCCGTGGCGATCGATGAGGATGCCGTCAACGCGCTCGGCATCGGCGTCGTCAAGGCCGACCTCGTGAATGACGACGATGTCGCGCATCACGATCCGGAAAAGCTCATGAAGAGCGTGATGAAGATGGCGTACAAACTGCATCCCGGCATCGGCAAGTGAGGAGGGACTCCTATGGCGCAGCCATCGTTTTCAGCTGAGGTGAAGAACGATCTCGCGCGTCCCCTCGGGCGCAAGGCGTGCTGCCGCACGGCAGAACTGGCGGCGCTCCTGCGCATGGGCGCCGTCCTGACGCTCGGGGCGAAGCGCGCCGTCGGACTCGCGTTTACGACGGAGAACGCTGCGGTCGCGCGCAAGGCCTTGATGCTCCTCAAAGGTTCGGCGGGCGTCCATACGGAATTGACGGTCAGCCGCTCGCGCCGCCTGAAGAAGAACAACAGCTATCGCGTGCATGTCCTGCCGTCGCGCGAGGTCGCCGCCCTCATGGAGCGCATGGGTCTCATGCGCGGCTCAGCGCTCAACATGGGCACGGACAGCGCGCTCCTCAAGAGGGCGTGCTGCCGTCAGGCGTACTTGCGCGGCGCCTTCTTGGGCGGCGGCAGCGTCAGCCGCCCGGAATCCGGCTATCATCTGGAATTGGTGACGGGGAGCTATTCCTTTGCGGAGCTTCTGCTCTCGCTCCTTCGCACGATGGGGTATCCGGCGGGGCTGACCGACCGCAAGGAAAGCTACGTCGTCTACCTGAAGGAAAGCGACGCCATCATTGATTTTTTCTCTCTGCTCGGTGCGGAGAAGGCAGCTGAGGCATTCGAGGTCACGCGCAACTTGAAGGAAGTCAAGAATCAGGTCAACCGCCTCGTGAACTGCGAGACGGCGAACGTACAGAAGTCGGTCGATGCCGCCGGCAGACAGATCGCGGCGATTCGCGCACTGGAGGCGGCGGATGCCGTCGCGGGGCTTTCTGCGGGACTCCGAAAGACGGCAGAGGTGCGCATGGAACATCCGACGGCGACGCTCGCAGAGCTTGCGGGGCTTTTGGGCATAGGAAAATCGGGCGTCAATCACCGGCTGCGAAAGCTCGTCTCCTTGGCGGACGGGCAGGAAGGAGGAATCTGAGATGGCAAAGCGCATGATCTTGTATGCGGCAGGAATCGTTCTGCTCGTCGTTTTCTCGCTCGCCGTTTACGCGCATTTTCATCCGGCGCAGGGCGTGCTCGTCCTGGAGTATCACCATATCGCCGACCGCGTGGACGATCCCGAGGGGGCATTGGTGGAACGCTACTATGTGCCGACGGAGGAATTTGCCGCGCAGCTCGACTATTTGAAGGCCGAGGGCTACGAGACGATCACCATGCTGGAATTTTCCAAGGCGGCGAAGGGGAAGGGAAATCTTCCCGAAAAGCCTGTGATCGTCACCTTCGATGACGGCTACGAGGACAATTACACGCAGGCGCTGCCGCTCCTCGAAGAGCGCGGGATGAAGGGCGAGGTCTACGTGGTCACGAATTTCATCGGCAAGAAGGGCTATCTGACGTGGGACGAACTGCGCGACATGCAGCAGCGCGGCATTGAGATCGGCTGCCACACGGCCGACCATCTGCCGCTCGTCGGCATGTCCCGCGCCGAGCAAGAGGATCAGGTGCGCTTGTCGAAGCTGCTCATGGAGTGGAACGGCATCAAGACGGTGTTCAGCTTCTCCTACCCGAACGGCAGCTGCAATGAAGAGATCGCCAGGCTTCTGCGCGACAGCAATTATCTGACGGCAGTCACGGGCGATGCGGGGTTCAACACGTTCCAGACCGATCCGATGTTCCTGCAGCGTGTCAACATCCCGCGACCGCGCTTCGGCCTCACGGAGTTTCGCCTGCGCATCTTGAAGGCGGAGCTTTTCAGCATCTTCGGCATCAACCAGCATTTGCAGCACTAGGCGTGCGGCGAATGCTTCGTGCTGCTTCGCCAAGTGGAAGTTTTGAGGAATTATCTTATGTGGGTAGAGGAAAAAGGGGTTTTCGACAAGATGAAACGATGGAAGGCAAGGATTGCGGCGTGCTTTTTTGCGACGCTCGCGAGCATGGGCGTGACGAATCCTCCGGCTGGAGCGGAGCGTCACGGAATGGACGAGGCTTCCACGACGCGCGTCACGACGGACGAGGCGCGCGCCGTGCATGAGCCGCAGGGAACGCGCCTCTTGGGACGGAGAGTGCAGCAGGAAGCGGAGCCGTACAGCGTGCGTCTGAACTTCGGCACAGGCCTGCCGGGTGCGCTGCGCTTCAACGAGGCGCAGCGTGCCATGCGCGAGTGGAACGTCGAGACCGAGGACACGGGCGGCACACTGCTCTTTTCCGACAGCCCCGAATACGTGACAGAAGACGGCATCCTCTATGAGGACACCGTTGCGGGCGATGCGCGCATCCTCTACTATCATCTGAATAACACGAGCGTGCGCAAGAAGGTTGCCGTCGTGCTGCAGAACGAGGGGGATTCCTCCGTCGTCGTTCGCGTCACGCGCGGCGGTGCGAGCCGTCCGAGCAGCGACTACCTGGAGGTGGGCAAGGGTACGCAGCTCGCCTACTTCCAGACGAAGCGCGATGATATGCTCTATGTGCAGCGCGGCACGAAGCGGCTTTTGGAGCCGGAGATGAATCATACGGCGCTTGAGCCGGGGCAGCTCGTCTACGGTGTCTACGATTTTCACGCCGACGGCCCTGTCAAAGTTTCCGTTCTCATGTATCCGGCGACCGCCGATCCGCTGAAATTCATCTCCCGCGCACGCGTCCTGCCGAAGGATGAGCAGCGCCTGCGCGGCACGTTCCAGGGCATGAACCGCGTGATCAGCAGCAAGCCGTACAATCCCGACAAGGACGGCGTCGTCTACATCCCGATCGGCGACAATCGTCAGGACGTCTTCCGCACGGGCGTCGACGCGACGGACGGCAGCACGGTGACGAACGTCGGCAACTACGGCGTGCTCTACCGCATCCAGATCCCGACGACGGGACGCGAGGCGACGCAGTACTATCTGACGCCGTTGGGCGGCGTCTATGCGGGCGCGATGAGCGTCGACTTCGGTCACGGCTCAAGCCTCTTGGAAACGCCGGGCGGCAGGCTCTTCTTCGGTGACGCCATACCGCCTGACAGCGATGCTGACCGCGCCGCACGCCTCACAGGCAAGGATCGCCTGAAGGTCGCCGCAGAGCTGTCCGACCTCGGCAGCTACCACAGCTCCGTGCAGCCGAGCTTCGAGCTGTCGCCGCCGGGCGCGTCGAACCTGCCCGTGCAGATCATCCTGATGCCGGCGGGAAAGTGAACCGGAATGGGAATTGTATGCATAAGAAAACCCGCCGCCGAATCTAAAGGCAGGCGGGTTTTCGTGCATCAAGACCCTGATGGTTCGCATACGAGCTGTTGCCCAATCAGCCGATCTTCACGACATGCGATACGTGGAAGCCGTTTTCTTCGAGCTTCTTCTTCACGGCTTCGCTGTCCGTCGTGTCGAAGCGCACGACGATTTCGTAGCTGCCGTCGTCCTGCTGGCAGGTGACGAGGCTGTCGATGTTGCAGCCGCAGTCGGCGATGATGCCGCCGAGGTCGCGCACGACGCCGACCTTGTCGCCGACGTCGGCGATGGTGAAGCGCGTCTTGCCGTGCGTCAGCCCCATGACGTCGACGAAGGTCTTGAAGATGTCGGTTTCCGTGATGACGCCGACGACGGCGCCGACGCTCGACACGACGGGCAGGCCGCCGATCTTGTGGTTGTACATGATGAGCGCGGCTTCCTCGATGGTCGCGTCATCCTTGACGGAGACGACCTCCTTCTGCATGATTTCGCCGATGCACATTTTCGCCAGGAGCGAGGTGATCTCGTAGCGCGAGAGCGTCGTCGCGGGCGACGGCGAGACGCGCATGATGTCGCGGTCGCTCAAGAAGCCGACGAGCTTGCCGTCTTCATCGACGACGGGCAGGCGGCGGAAGCGGTGCTTCTTCATCAAATCCTTCGCGGCCGAGACCTTCGTGTCCGGCGTGACGGTGAAGGGATTTTTTGCCATGCGGTTTGCTACAAACATTGTCAGCATCCTTTCTTTAGGAAGCGCGGATAACGGATTTTCCTCTGTTTCAGCCGCCCAAATAGGCTTTTCGCACATCTTCGCTCGCTGCGAGCTCCTTTGCCGCGCCTTGGAGCGTGATCCTGCCCGTTTCCATGACGTAGGCGCGGTGCGCGATGGAAAGCGCCATGTTGGCGTTCTGCTCGACGAGGAGGACGGTCGTGCCCTCGCGGTTGATGTCCTCGATGATGGAGAAGATCTCCTTGATGAGGAGCGGCGCAAGGCCCATCGACGGCTCGTCCAAGAGGAGGAGCTTCGGGCGGCTCATGAGGGCGC
Source organism: Selenomonas sputigena ATCC 35185 (assembly GCF_000208405.1). NCBI lineage: Bacteria > Bacillati > Bacillota > Negativicutes > Selenomonadales > Selenomonadaceae > Selenomonas > Selenomonas sputigena. The sequence goes on from NC_015437.1 coordinate 535,441, forward strand.
GCCCCATCGCGAGCATTTGCTGCTCGCCGCCCGAGAGCGTGCCCGCCTGCTGCTTGCGGCGTTCCTTGAGGCGCGGGAAGCGGTTGTAGACGATCTCGAAGTCTTTTTCTACCCCCGCCTTGTCCTTGCGCGTGAAAGCGCCCATCTCCAAGTTTTCCTGCACGCTCATCTCAGCGAAGATGCGCCGCCCTTCAGGCACCTGTGAGATGCCGTGCTTGACGATCTCGTGCGCGGGCATGCCCGCGATGTTTTCCCCGAGGAAGGAGATGCCGCCGCTCTTGGGCGCGAGCAGTCCCGACACCGTGCGCAGCGTCGTGGACTTTCCCGCGCCGTTCGCGCCGATGAGCGTGACGATCTCGCCCGCCTTGACTTCGAGGCTCACACCCTTCAGCGCGTGGATCGCGCCGTAGTAGACGTGGATGTTGTCGATTTTCAGCATGATTTCTGCCATCTTTACGCCTCCCCGCCGAGATAGGCACGAATGACTTCGGGATTTTCCTTGATTTCTTTCGGTGTGCCCTCGGCGATGATTTCGCCGTATTCGAGGACGTAGATGCGCTCGCAGATTCCCATGACGAGGCTCATGTCGTGCTCGATGAGGAGGATCGTCAAGCCGAATTCCTTCTTGATCCAACGGATCATTTCCATGAGTTCCTGCGTCTCTTGCGGATTCATGCCGGCCGCCGGCTCATCCAAGAGGAGGAGCTTGGGCTTCGCGGCGAGAGCCCGCGCGATCTCAAGGCGCCGCTGTGCGCCGTAGGGCAGGTTTTTCGCGAGTTCGTGCGCCTGCTTTTCGAGGTGGAAGATGGCGAGAAGCTTCATCGCCTTCTCTTCTATTTCGCGCTCTTCTTTGAAATACCTGCCAAGGCGAAGCACGGCTTCGGCGACCGTGTACTTCGTGCGCGTGTGGTAGGCGATCTTGACGTTTTCAAGGACGCTTAGCTCGGAGAAAAGGCGGATGTTCTGGAAGGTGCGTGCGATGCCGCGTGCCGTGATCTCGCTGGGCTTCTTGCCGACGATGCTCTTGCCGTTGAAGGTAAGCTCGCCTTCGGTCGGACGGTAGACGCCCGTGATCATGTTGAACGCCGTCGTCTTGCCCGCGCCGTTCGGCCCGATGAGACCGATGAGTTCGCCCTTTTCGATGACCATGTTGAAGTTTGACACGGCGCGCAGGCCGCCGAAGACTTGCGCGAGTCCGTCCGCTTTCAGTAATTCAGCCATTCGCCTGACCTCCTTTGCCGAAGATGCGCTTCAACGGGCCGAACGCCGTGAGTTCCACATAGCCGAAGATTCCCTTGGGGCGGTAGAGCATGAAGAGGATCAGGGCGACGGCGAAGATGATCATGCGAAATTCGGGCCAGCTTGCGAGCGCCGCCTGCAGGATCGTGACGAAGAACGCGCCGACGACAGAGCCGGTCAGAGAGCCCATGCCGCCCAAGACGACCATGATGAGGAAGAAAAAGGACTGCATGAAGGTGAAAGACGTCGGGTTCAGATACGTCAGCGTATGCGCGAAGAGCCCGCCGCCGAGCCCTGCGAATCCTGCGCCGATGGCGAACGCCATGACCTTGTAGCGCGTCGTTGGGATGCCCATGGCCTCGGCGGCGATCTCGTCCTCTCGGATCGCGATGCAGGCGCGGCCGTGCGTGGAGTTCACGAAGTTCTTGATGAAGAACAAGGTGACGAACACGGCGAAGAAGACCCATGCGAAGTTGGTGTCGCGCGCGATGCCCTTGAAGCCCGCGGCACCGCCGACGTAGTCGATGTTGATGAGCACGACGCGGATGATTTCACCGAGGCCCAAGGTGGCAATGGCGAGGTAGTCGCCGCGAAGGCGCAGCGTCGGCAGGCCGATGAGCACGCCGAGGAAGGCCGCAGCGATTGCGCCTGCGAGGAGCGCGAGGGGAAACGGCACATGAAAGTTCGTCGTCAGAATGGCGGCGGCATAGGCGCCGACCGCCATGAATCCCGCATGGCCGAGCGAGAACTGTCCCGTATAGCCGTTGATGAGGTTGAGGCTCGCCGTCAGGATGATGTTGATGCCGAGGAACAGGAGGTTCAGCTGCCAGAAAGAGCCGATGACGCGCCCTGTGATCAGTCCCTGAAGAACGGCAAAGAGGATGAGCCCGAAGAGGAAGAAGATGAGATCCTGCTTGCGTAAATTCATGCCGCACCTACACTTTCTCGCGGGTGTTCTTGCCGAAAAGCCCCGCAGGTTTGAAGAGGAGGACGAGGATCAGGATGGCGAAGGCCGCCGCATCGCGGAACGTCGAGGAAACGAAGCCCGAGACGAACGCCTCGACGATGCCGAGGATGAGCCCGCCTGCGACAGCACCCGGCAGGATACCGATGCCGCCGAGCACCGCGGCGACGAATGCCTTGATGCCGGGCATGATGCCCATGAGGGGGTCGATCGAGTTGTAGTAGACGCCGACGAGCACGCCCGCGACAGCCGCAAGCGATGAGCCGATCCAGAACGTGAAGGAGATCACGCGGTCGGCATTGATGCCCATGAGCTGCGCCGTTTCGGTATCATAGGACGCGGCGCGCATCGCCTTGCCGATCTTCGTGTACTGCACGATGTAGGTCAGGACGACCATGAGGAAGCATGTGATGCCCAAGATGAGCATCTGCTGTCCGTTGATGACGAGAGAGCCGACGCTGAAGGCCACGTCCTGAAAGAGCGGCGGGAAGGTGCGCGGCGTCGGCGAGACGAAGTACATCATCGCGTACTCCAAAAAGAGCGAGACGCCGATTGCCGAGATCAGCGCTGAGATGCGCGGCGCATGGCGCAGCGGCTTGTACGCGAGCTTCTCGATGACGATGCCCAAGAGTCCCGTGATGATCATCGCGAGGATGAGTGCGGGCACGATGGGAAGCCCGAGGTTCGTCACGGCGAAGAAGCCGAGATATGCGCCGACCATGTAGATGTCGCCGTGCGCGAAGTTGATGAGCTTGATGATACCATAGACCATGGTATAGCCGAGCGCGATCAAGGCGTAGATGCTGCCGAGCGACACGCCGTTGATGAGCTGCTGGGCGATTTGCTCCGAAAGCTCCATGATTTCTCCTTTCTTTTGTGAAACGAAATTTTCATCAAAGTATAGAAAAGGCCGCATCTCTGCGGCCTTTTCCCTTGCATGGAAGTGGAATCAGTTCCCCTCCGGCGCAATCTTCGCCTTGAGTTCCTTTTCGCCGTTCTTCATCTCAAGGATGACCGCCGTCTTGATCGGGTTGTGGTTCTTATCCATAGAGATGGTTCCCGTACCGACCTTGAGATCCTTCGTCGCCTCAAGCGCCTCGCGAATCTTTTCCGTATCGCCGCTGCCTGCACGCTTCAGAGCATCGACGAGCATCTTGCCCGCATCATAGCCGAGAGCCGCGAAGACGTTCGGTGCACGGTTGTACTTCTTCTTGTACGCTTCGATGAAGCCCTGCACCTCGGCGTCCTTCTCCGAGTAATGCGTGCTGAAGAAGGTGTTGTTCAGCGCGTCCGCGCCGGCGATGTCGACGACCTTCGTGTCGTCCCAGCCGTCCGTGCCGAGGATCGCAGAATTGATGCCCATCTCACGCGCCTGCTTGACGATCTTGCCGACTTCCTCGTAGTAAGCGGGCACGAACATGACGTCAGCGTTCGCCGTCTTGAGCTTCGTGAGCGTCGCCTTGAAGTCCTGATCCTTCTGCAGGAAGGCTTCTTCCATGACGACCTTGCCGCCCGCCGCTTCGAACTTCTCCTTGAACACCTTCGCGAGGTTCTTCGAGTAGTCCGAGCTGTTGTCGACGTAGATGACTGCCGTCTTCGCCTTGAGCTCCTTCGCGGCGAAGGTTGCCATCACTTCGCCCTGCTGCGGGTCGATGAAGCAGCTGCGGAAGACGTAGGGCTTGACCTTGCCGTTTTCCACTGTCGCCTCGGGACTCGTCGCGCACGGTGCGATGATCGGCACCTTCGCGTCCGTCGCCGTCTGCGTTTCGGCGAGCACGAGGCCCGTTGTCGCAGGGCCGACGATGACCTTGACGTCGTCGTCGGAGATGAGCTTCGTCGCCGCATTGATCGACTCCGCCGCTTCCGACTTGTCGTCGACGGAAACAAGCTCGATCTTCTTGCCATTGATGCCGCCGGCCTCATTCGCCTCGTCGATTGCGAGCTGCAGGCCCTCAATCGTAGCGTTGCCGTAGTTCGCGACGTTGCCCGTAAGCTCGAAGTTCGCGCCGACCTTGATCGTATCGCCCGACTCCTTCGAGCCGCAGCCTGCAAAGACGCTGCCCAAGAGCGTCGCTCCGAGAACGGCGCAGGCGAGCCGCAGGCTCTTCTTGCTGAAAATCATGAAAATCCCCTCCAAAATTCTTCGAAAACGTGCACAGCACGATAACTTTCCCTATTATATGCGATGTTACAGAGTTAGTCAAGAACGGATTCGTGAGGAATGGGCGTTTGTTTTCTTTGAGGAAATTTCTCTGATAGGTCATTTTATACGGGTCACAAAGAGACGTTCCTATAGTATAATATATAATATGAAGCGAGCGAAGGAAGGTTGCTCGAAACCTTTTGGGAAACAAGGAGGAGCTTAGAAAAATGAAAAATGTGTTCCGGTTCTTTTTCGCCTGTGCTTTGATGCTCGCAGGCAGCGTCCTTGCGGGCAGCGTCGCGAGTGCGCATACGATGCCTGATTCCGAGGCGGTGCTTCTCTATCCGCGTGCGCAAGGGAGCATGGATATCACGGTCGAATTCCAATGCGGCATGTCGCTCGACGAGGTCGAGGCTGTCTTGGGCAGCGATTTTGAATTGCAGGATAAACGTTATGAGTTTCGCATCGTGCGCTATACGTATGGCAACATCGTATTCGGTGCGACTGTCGGCAGGAACGATTCGCGGCCGACAGGTGAGATCCCGGTCAGAAGCATCGCGTGCCAAAGCCCGTACTTCCATACGCCGTCGGGCTTTCGCGTCGGCGGCAACTATGCGGACGTCGTGGCAATGTACGGCGAGGGCGAAGTGTCGGAATATGCCCCGGGTGAGCGCATCTATACGCTTCCGTCCTACCGAAGCGTGAGTTTCAGCGTCGATGATGCGGATCGCATCACGAAAATCACTATTATAGCGGGCGATGTATAAACTTTCAGGACATATGTTCAGCCGTGAAGCAGAGCGGCAGGAGCTGCTTTTGACACTGTTTCTGGCGATGGCATCATCAAGGAGGTTTTGAAAAATGAAACATCTGTTCCAGACCATTTTCTGTGGTGCGCTGCTGCTCGTTGCTCTTGTCTTTGCCGGTGGTACGGCGAGCGCACATACGATGCCTGATTCCGAATGGGGGCTGCTCTGTGACGCCGTAGGCGGGGACGGGGCGGGCGTGATCGAGTTTGGCGTCGGAATGCCGCTTCAATATGTCGAGGATTTTTTGGGCAGCGGCTTCGACGAGGAGGAAAAAGCGATCGAATCCTTGCGTCTTGTATATTACAAATACCCTGGCATCACGTTCTGCGGCGAGATGCAGAAGAGTGACAAGCGCCCGCCGGACGAGGCACCCATCGTTTTCATCGAATGCAGGAGTACGGAGTTCCGTACACCGTCGGGCTTTTGCATCGGAGACGCCTTTGAGGAGGTCGAAGCGATGTACGGCAGGGGCGAGGTGATCGGTTCGAAGCATGTATATTGGTTTGATGAGGCGAGAAACGTGAGTTTCACGGTGGATGAGGTGGGTCTGATCGAGGAGATTGGCGTGCATCAGGTCATTTTCGGTTGAGGAAAGTTTGCCAATCGGTCTGCGCCTTCGGCTTGAGTTCTTGGATTTCCACGCTAGCTTAGATAAAATGCAAAAGGAAGGATTTTGAGATTGCCTCTTGACTTTTGGCGGGAATTTTCTTAGTATGAGCGAAGTGGTGATGCTTGTATTATTTTAGGAAGGAAGTTCATCCTATGGAAACATCGTTGAAAAAAATGGAATCCGAGTCAGAGCATGTGGAGAAGAAGGCTGCCAATCTCGGGAAGAGCGCCGTGCAGGATAAGATGAAGGTCGTCGGAACGATCGGATCCATTCTGTCCGTGTGCATGTATGTCTCCTATATCCCGCAGATCATCGGCAATCTGTCCGGACATCCGGGCGATTGGATTCAGCCGTTCGTCGCGTTCATCAACTGCACGATCTGGGTGGCGTACGGCTTCTTCAAGCAGCAGCGCGATTGGCCGATCGTCATTGCCAACTCTCCAGGAATCGTCTTCGGTCTGACCACTGCATTGACTGCGCTCTTTTAGCAGAGGGAAGGATTTTGTCTATTTGTGAAGGAGAAGTGAGAAAATGAAGCTCAGTGCAAGAAATCAGTTCAAGGGCAAGGTCGTATCCATCGAGAAAGGTGCGGTCAATGCCATCGTTGGCATCGAGATCGCAGGCGGCAACGTCGTCACGGCGACCATCAGTATGGGGTCCGTCGAGCGGCTTGGCCTTGTGATCGGCAAGGAAGCCTATGCCGTCATTAAGGCGACTTCCGTCATGGTCGGCGTGGACGACTGAGCGACCCCTGGCGTTCAGGAACTGCACATAATGAAAAGCCGCTGTCGGGTTTCCTCGACAGCGGCTTTTCATTATGTGCGATTCGGCGGTGGTCAGACAGCCTTGCGCTCTTTTGGCGTCTCATGCGAGATGCGGCGGATGCGCTCGAAGGGGATGCCCTCGAATGCATAGCGCAAATCCAAATGCCCGTCAGCCAGCTTGAATGAAACACGCTTGAGCGTGCGACCTTTCGAGTGCCTTTGGATTTTACGGATGTAGCGCTCCGCTTCCTTAGCAGAAAGAGCGCCGCTCTCGATGATGACGGTGACATTGTCAATCGTCATAAAAATCCCTCCAGCGGTGTTGCAACCGTACCGGAAATCCATTTGAAGGACTTCCTCGAAACAAGACGGGAAGAACGAAATATCATCCTTCCGAATTCCTTGCCCATTATACACCATCGGACGAAAATTGCAAGGTTTTTCTGTTTCCCGCTGAAAAGTCCCAAAAATAATGGAAGATAAAGGAAATGAAATGACGGAGGAATACCGAATATCCTTGAGTGGAAAATGAAATCTTTGCGCCTAGATAAAATACATGATATTTTCCTTGGACTTTTGTCGGTCAGCCTCTTCGAGGATGGCGCAGAGGTTCACTCCTTGAAGCGATTTTCGTATGGCGGCGTCCAGAGGGTCGTAGACGCAGCTCGCCAACGCTTGCTCAAGATCCTCCTGTGCATCTCCCGTCGCAGGACCTGCCTTTTCCGTCAGCGGCAGTTCGATGGCAGCGAGCACGTCCCATGCCGTGATCTCCTGCGCCGCGCGAGCGAGATGGTAGCCGCCCTGCGACCCTTTGCTTGAGGTCACGAGACGCGCGTGCTTCAGAAGGGAGAATACCTGCTCCAGGTAGATTTTGGATATGCCTAGATTCTCGGAGATCGTGAGGATCGTCGTCGGGCTGTTCGCCTGGCCGATTCGCGCGAGGAACGCCATGGCAGCCAGTCCGTAGCGCCCTTTGGCGGAAATTTTCATAAGGGTATACCTCTTTTCATACAGTTTATCTATGTATTTATTCTATAGGGAAATCGCGAATTTGTCAATTACATAGCGATGAAATATGTTTTCTGCCGTGCGATTTCTTAGGGAAGCGCTGCATTTATTCGTGTTTCCTTCATAAGGTGCATCAGAAGAGGCAGCCCTGCAGAGCTTCGGGATTGTGACTGTGCGGTTGGCGAGTGTAAAGATTCGCCGCTGCGAACAATTTTTCAAAAAGCCTATTGACACGCTAGGAAAAACGATGTAGTATATAACATATCAAACAGATATGAATTACATATATTGAATTTTGAGGAGGACATATCATGGCAAAAATATACGAAAGCATTACGGAACTCATCGGCGGCACGCCGCTCCTGCACGCGAAGAATTTCAGCGCGAAGCATGGCATCGAGGCGACGATCCTCGCGAAGCTTGAGTACTTCAATCCCGCGGGCAGCGTCAAGGATCGCATCGCGCAGGCGATGGTCGAGGAGGCGGAGAAAAACGGCGATTTGAAGCCCGGCTCTGTCATCATTGAGCCGACGAGCGGCAACACGGGGATCGGCCTCGCGAGCGTCGCAGCGGCGCGCGGCTACCGTGCCATTCTCACGATGCCCGAGACGATGAGCGTCGAGCGGCGCAACCTCTTGAAGGCGTACGGCGCAGAGATCGTCCTGACGGACGGCGCGAAAGGCATGAAGGGCGCGATCGAGAAGGCAGAGGAACTTGCGAAGGAAACGCCGAACGCCTACATTCCGTCGCAATTCACGAATCCTGCTAACCCCGCCGTGCACAAGAGGACGACGGGGCCTGAAATCTGGGAGGCGACGGAAGGCAAGGTCGACTATTTTCTTGCGGGCGTCGGCACGGGCGGCACGGTGACGGGCGTCGGAGAATACTTGAAGAGCAAGAATCCGAACGTGAAGGTCATCGCCATCGAGCCGGAGAATTCGCCTGTTCTCAGTGAAGGCAAGGCCGGTCCGCACAAGATTCAGGGCATCGGTGCAGGCTTCGTGCCCGAGACGCTCAATACGAGCGTGTACGATGAGGTCATCACGGTGTCGAACGACGACTCTTTCCGCTACGGCAGGGAGTTCGCGCGCACGGAAGGGGCGCTCGTCGGCATCTCGTCGGGCGCTGCTCTTGCCGCCGCCGTCGAGATTGCGCGCCGTCCCGAGGCGAAGGGCAAGACGATCGTAGCTCTCCTGCCCGACACGGGCGACCGCTATCTTTCGACAGAGCTCTTTAAGGACTGAGATGGAAGTCATCCTTTAGAATTTTTCGTGAAAAGCAAATCGTTCCTTTTCAAACGAGATTTAATCCCATCGGCACACTGTCGATGGGATTAAATCTCATTTAAATTATTACTCTATTCTATCGTTGACAAAAGATGAAAGTTCTTATAGAATGAGATGCGAATAAAAATTGCATAAAAAAACAGGTGCTGAACAACGCTTTAGGACGCATAGAAAACGCTGTACCGAAAACACGGTGCTTTTCTCTATGTTTTCTAAAAGAGAATCCGGTCAAATGCCGGAGCGGTCCCGCCACTGTAAGGAAGAGCAAAGCTGCATGGATGAACATCCGGTCACTGGGGAGCCATCTCTGGGAAGGCGCAGCCGCGCGAGGATTCCGAGCCAGGAGAACTGCCTGTTTTGTGCGCCCCGCAGATCCACGAGAGATGGGAAGGGGAGCCGACTACGATATCGGGATGATATAGCGGCTTTCTTCGTGGAGAAAGCTTTTTTTATTATGAAAATCCAAGAAGTCAAGCCTAAAGGGCGCAGACGGATTGGCGAACTTTCATGAAGGGCGGCGCACAATGTTCATAAATTGGACGTTTGTGCGTGCATTTTATGCAGTTTTTCAGCAATGCCGGATAGGCGTTGCAGGAAAAAGGAAGGGCGTACGCTCATCAAGGAGGAAATGAAAGAAATGAAAAAGCGACACCTCACATGCGCGATTCTTGCCGGATTATTGTCCACATGGGGGGGGCAAAATCCCGCTCACGCAGGGCATGACGAAAATCTGCAATTCTATACGCTGGACAGCATCGAAGTCACGGCGGAACAGACGATCAACCAGTTCGGCGACACGGTGACGGAGCAATCCTACTACCGTACGGGCGGTGATGTCAAGGTCATCACGCGCGAGGAGATCGAGAAGCGTCACTACGCGGATCTCACGGAGGCGATCAAGCGCATCCCGGGCGTGACGTTCCAGAACCCAGGCTACCGCGGCGGTGAGTATGGATATCAGTTCTACAACAACGGCGTGCTCATCAACGGAGACTCGCGTGTCGTCATCCTCATCGATGGGCGGCGCGTGGACAACCTTACGAGTACGCGCATCGGTTACAATAGCACCAAGGGCAGTAAGTCCACAGGCGTCAATCTCGACCAGCTGCTCGGCATCGAGAGCGTCGATAAGATCGAGGTCATCAAAGGTCCCGGCGCATCGGCGTATGGACCGGATGCGACGGGCGGCGTCATCAACATCATCACGCGCAAGGGAACGGTCGAACGTAAGGGAACACTCGATCTTTCGACCGGCTCGTGGAGCAAACATAATTATTCGCTGACGCTATCGGGTACCATCGATGAGAATCCTACCTTCCGCTATTTCGGCACGGTGACGCGCACGTTGAGCGGCGATACGGAATACGTCGATGGCGAAACGGGCAAGATCGGCACGCTCGGCGGCTCGCACTGGGCGGAAGATGCGGTCAATATCCGCATCGACAAGGATCTGACCGATGAGCAGAGTATCAAGTTCTGGTACAACCACAAGAGCGGCAAAGACGGCTATCCGATCTCAACGCCGCGTCTCAAGTATTGGAATCAGGACGACTGGGAACGCATCATTTTTGGCGCTGCCGTCGGTCAGCTGGACTCGAATAACGCCCTCAAAGGGGGCATCAACCCAAATACGGGAAACTGGGAACCGGCACGCACGCTTGCCGGCGATGCGCGCAACCCCGGCTATGCGAACCTCTACGCACTTGATGGCAAGGTGTACAATTCGTTCAGCCGCTTTAGGCACAACGATTGGGAGTTGAAGTGGACGTTCGACAAGGACAATCGTATGGAGAGCTTCGTTCGGCTCTATCATCAAAACCACCGTTACTCCAACCGCGATAAGTATGTCTGGGGCGATAAGAAACGCAAAGATCTTGTTCAAGACTATCGCACACAATTCCCGACAGGTGCAACGAAAGAGCAGCTCAAGCAGTGGATCAGCGATCATCTCGCGCCTTTCCCGGGCGGCGATCCGGCAAAGGTGCAGGAATGGCTCGAAAAAACGGGCGGCAAAGCGCCTGAGCCGACCAGCTGGTACGAGGAAGAAAACCACGGTCTTCAAGTGCAGTACGCAAGAGCCATAGGCAAGAACGATGTCATCGCGAGCGTTACTTATGACAAGGCGAAGAACTATGCGAAAAGCATTCGGAACAATGGAAGAGTCACGGAATCGCATACGGCTCGCGACTCTGTCCTTGCCTATGTGCAGGACAAGATTCACATCACCCCGAACTGGGATCTTACTCCCGCACTCCGCTACAGCTACTACTCAGGCTATGAGTCGTCTACTGCAGGGGACGATGTGCAGGGAAAAGGAAAGACGAACATCTTCACCTATGCACTCAACACAGAATACGTATTTGACGATACCCTCAGCACATATTTCGGCTGGACGAAGATTCTCCGTCCGCTGCGCCAGGGCGACTACACAAAAGTAGACGGCGTATTTGAGACCCCGTTGAAAGATGAGCGCGGCGATGCGTGGACACTCGGCGTGCGCAAGGAGTTCTCTCAGCATACCGCACTTGCCGTTCACTATGACTGGACGCGCATGAGCAATGCGATTGCGACGCTGCCGATTTGGAATAATGATGATGCCGATTTTTCCAGTACGGCGGTCAATGCACGCGAGGACAAGAAGTCGTTCAACATCACGTTCGACCATGCTTTTGACAAGCATTTCTCGATGAGCGCATCCTACACCCACATGGAGGACAAGTGGATGGCGAAGCCCGGCTGGGTGCTCGACCCGAACTGGGGCTACCAAAGCGGCAGCGACATCAATACGCAGATCAATCGTCTGCGTCCGCAAAATCACTATGCGCTCAATCTCTCCTATGAGAAGGGGAAGATCTATACGGGACTCTTGATGAACTGGTATACGGGATGCAGTCCGACAGCGTTCACGGACAGTCAGTTCCTCGTCCTTGACTGGAATTTCAACTACAGCTTCACCCCCGATCTCACAGGGTACCTTACTATAAACAATCTGACGAATGAGGCGTATCAGACCTCGTACAACTCATGGAACGGCATCGGCAGTTCAGCCATGCCCGGCCGCAGCATCATGGTCGGCGCACGCTATACGTTCTGATCGTTCGGTCATGAAAAGGAAAAGACGCAGGCTATTCTTTCGCGGAATGTCCTGCGTCCCTTTCTTATAGGAGGAAGGATGAAAGTTTTCTATCTGTTGCTCATCTGCCTCGTTTTCCTGCTCACGGCTTGCAGTCCCATCGTGAAGGTGCAGGATGAAAATGCACAGCGTCTTGGCACAGCGGAGCAGGCGGATGCAGCGTATACGCCCGTCACGATTGAGAACATCAACGAAAAGGGCGACCCCATCGCGCAGGTCTACGAGCGTCCGCCGGAGCGCGTGGTCGCCGTCTGGCAGAACTCGATCGAGACGCTGCTCGCGCTCGGCGTGGGCGATCGCATCGTTGCAGGCATGGGGGTGCCGGACGCGAAATACATCCGACCGGAGTACCGAGCGGCATACGAGGCGATCCCCTACACGAGTCTCGAACATCTCGACGTGGAGACGATCCTCATGATGCAGCCTGATCTGATCGTCGGCTGGGCGTCCACCTTCTCTCCGAAGGTACTGCGCTCTACGACGTTTTGGGCGGGGCGCGGCGTGCACACTTACATCGCACCGGCGTCTGCACGCATGACAAAGATGAAAACCATCGCGCAGGAGTGCGAGGACATCCGAAATCTCGGCCGCATCTTCGGACGGGAAGATCGTGCCGAGACTCTCATCGGCGAGATGCAGCATGAAATCTCATTTGTCGCTGAAAAGACCGCCCACCGAGAAAAACGTCCGCGCGCTCTCGTCATCGAGCTTATGGGCAAGGAGATTCGTACCTATGGCAAAGATACGCTCGCAGGCGATATGCTTCGGGCGCTCGGCGCCGAGCATCTGGCGGCGGACGGCACGAGTCTCAGCATGGAAGAGATGATTGAGCTGAACCCCGACGCGATCTTTCTCGTTGTCATCGAAAACGACTATGGCAACGAGGATGCGATCCTCGCACGCCTCTATGAGAATCCGGCGCTTAGCTCGCTCGTCTGTGTAAAAGAGAGACGCATCTATACGGCGCCGCTCTATGCGGTCTACAGTGCGGGGATTCGCACTTACGACGGCATCACGATCTTTGCTCATGGGCTGTATCCCGAGATATATGGAGAATAATCTATGCAAGCATTTTTTTCTCGCGCGGGGCTTCTTGCCCTCTTAGCCCTGCTCACAGCGCTTCTCATTGGCGCACTCTTCTGGGCGCTCTCCATCGGAACGGTCGATCTGCCGCCCGATGCGATCGCCGCTGCGCTTCTCGATCAAATACAGAGCGGCACGCCCATCGACATGGCGGGCAAGGGTCCTGTCCATGACATCGTCTGGCTGCTTCGCCTGCCGCGCCTTTTGCTCGCCGCCATCATCGGCGCGGGCCTTGCCACCTGCGGCGTCATCATGCAGGCGATTGTGAAGAATCCTCTCGCCGATCCTTACATCCTCGGCATCTCGGCGGGCGCGTCTCTTGGCGCGACCTTCGCCATCCTGCTTGGCGTCGGCGCGGCGCTCGGCGAAAATGCCGTCGGCATCGCCGCATTTTTGGGCGCATTTTCCATTTCTCTCGCGGTTTTATTCATCGCGAACATCGGCGGACGTGCGAATGCGATGAAGCTGCTGCTCGGCGGCATGGCGCTCAGCGCTGTGTGCAGCGCCTTTTCGAGCTTCATTGTCTATTTTGCCAACGACAAGGAGGGCATTCAGACGATCACCTACTGGATGATGGGCAGTCTCGCGGGAGCAAAGTGGGAGCATATCGCGCTGCTCGGCGGCATTTCCCTGCTCGCGGTTCTCTTCTTCTGGTCGCAGAGCCGTATTCTCAACCTCATGCTGCTCGGCGATGCGTCCGCGATCACGCTCGGCACCGATCTTCATGCCTATCGGCAAGGCTATCTGATCGTCAGTGCGCTCGTCGTCGGCTTCGCCGTCTTTGCTGCGGGCATGATCGGCTTCGTCGGTCTGGTTGTTCCCCATGTCGTGCGGATGCTCGTCGGTACCGATCATAGGCGCCTCATCCCCGTGAGCGCTCTCGTGGGCGCGATCTTCCTCGTCGTCGCCGACGGGCTTTGCCGCGTTCTCATTCCACATACGGAGCTGCCGATCGGCATCCTGATCGCACTTGTGGGCGCACCCGCATTCATCTACCTCATGGTGAAGCGCACCTATGGATTCGGAGGGCAGTGATATGGAGATACTCGCGGAGGCGGTAAAACTCTTCATCGGAAACAAGGAGATCCTCAAGGGGTTAGATTTTCATCTGAAGCCGAAGGAATTTCTCGGCATCATCGGCCCCAACGGCAGCGGCAAGAGTATGTTTTTGAAATGCCTCTATCGCGTACAGAAGCCGACCGCAGGGACGATCACACTGAACGGACACACACTCGATGAGATGTCTTATCGAGAGTCCGCACAGCAGATCTCTGTCGTGGCGCAGCATAATTTCTACAGCTTCGACTTCAGCGTGCTCGACGTCGTGCTCATGGGGCGCTCGCCGCACAAGCGTCTTTTCGACCGTGACAATGCGAACGATTATGCGATCGCGCATCGCTCGCTTCGTACCGTCGGCATGGACGATTGTGCAGAACGTAGCTTCTCAAGTCTCTCGGGCGGAGAGCAGCAGCGCGTGATTCTTGCGCGTGCTCTGACGCAGGAATCCGAGTGCATGATCCTCGACGAGCCGACCAATCATCTGGACATCAAGTATCAGTTGCAGATCATGGATATTGTAAAGCGGCTCGACCTCACCGTCGTCGCGGCGATCCATGACCTCAACATCGCCGCGCTTTATTGCGATCGTCTCATCGCCATACAGAAGGGGCGCATCGTTGGAGCTGGCACGCCGCGCGAGCTTTTGACGGAGGCGTTCATCCGCGATCTCTACGAAGTATGCGCGAAAGTGGAAGAAGGGGAGGACGGGCGCATCTATATCCGCTATGTGCCGCAGTACGGGATAAAATCGTAAGGAAACATTGCTCCCTGTAAATCCTATGAGAAGATTATGCGTCGGGATTCACTATGAATCTTCGAACAGTCATCGGGTCGAATGCGCGGGCCGATCGTCAGACTTCGGCAAGGCGTGAGGATTTGCTTTGAAATCTCATCTGAACAATCACGACAGACAAACTGTAAACTCGTGAACTGTAAACTTGCAAAGCTGTCGTTTCTGTGATAATATAGAAGCGTTTTCAGCAATCTGCCCCCTTGGCGTCCTTGCTCAAGGGGGCTTTTTCGTAAGGCGGCACGGGATTTATCCGTGCTTTCTGAGTGGAGAAGGAGGCGGGTAATGGACACGTTGGGCTTTCTCGGCCCTCTGGGTACGCACAGTGAGGCGGCGGCGCTTCATTTGAACGGGCTTCTCGATGAGCCGCGCGAGCTTCTGCCCTTTCCTGCCATCTTTCAGGCGCTTTCGGCGGTGGAGGAGGGGCAGGTGCAGGGGGCGCTCGTGCCGGTGGAAAATTCGCTCGAAGGTTCGGTGAACATCACGCTCGACACCTTGAGTTCGAGCGAAGCCTTCGCCTTGAATTTGGAACTCATCTGGGGCGTGCGCAACGAGCTGATGATGAAGTACCCGAAAACCGAGGTGCGAAGCATCATCTCTCATGCGCAGCCGCTCTCGCAGTGTCGCGCCTACTTGAAGGAGCACCATGCGGCGGCTCGCCTCGTCGCAGTCTCCTCGACGGCGGAGGCGGCTCGCCTCGTCGCGCTGAGCCGTCCTGAGGACGGCTGTGCCGCCATCTGCACGGCGCGTGCGGGCGAACTGTACGGCCTTTATCCCGTGGCCGAGGACATCCAGGACACGATGGCGAACTGCACGCGCTTCTTCCTCGTTGAGCGTGCGGGGAAAAAGTCGCCGGCGCTTCGTTTCTCGAATGAGCCTGTGCCTGAGAAGCTCCTGGTAATCTGCCAGATTGACGGCAAGCGCGCGGGCAGCTTGTGCGAGGTTTTGCAGGAGTTCGCCGTGCGCGGTGTGAACATGCTGCGCATTGAGTCGCGCCCCGCGCGCACGGAGCTTGGAGCTTATATCTTTTTCTTTGAGTTGGAGGCGGATGCCGCTGGGCTTGCCGCTTCAGTTGAAGCGGTGCGCCAAAAGAGCATCTGGCTGCGCACCCTCGGCGCGTTTCCCGTGCTGACGGCTGCAAATTTGAAAGGAGCATCTTTATGGTCATCATTATGAATCCGGACGCAACGGCGGAAAATATCAAGGAAGTCATCCATGCAATCAACGGCGTGGGGCTTGAGGCGAAGATCATGGAGGGCGCACAGCAGAAGATCGTCGGCGTCATCGGCGACAAGCGCCGCATGGGCTCTTTGGCAATCGACGCGATGGCGGGCGTCGAGCAGAGCGTTGCCATCTCCAAGAGCTACAAGCTCGCGAGCCGTGAGTTCCATCCGATGCCGACGGTCGTCGATGTCGGCGGCGTCAAGATCGGCGCGGGAACGCCCGTCGTCATGGCGGGGCCGTGCGCCGTCGAGTCGCGCGAGCAGCTCATGGAGGCTGCCGAGATCGTCAAGAAGGGCGGCGCCGAGTTCCTGCGCGGCGGCGCCTACAAGCCGCGCACATCGCCGTACTCCTTCCAAGGTCTTGAAGAGGAAGGCTTGAAGCTCCTCGCCGAGGCGCGCGAGAAGACGGGACTCAAGGTCGTCACCGAGGTCACGGAGGTCGAGAACGTCGGACTCGTTTCCGAGTATGCTGACGTCCTGCAGATCGGCGCGCGCAACATGCAGAACTTCCGCCTCTTGAAGGAGGTCGGACGCGGCACGAAGCCCGTCATGCTCAAGCGCGGCCTCGCGGCGACGATCGACGAATGGCTCAATGCCGCCGAGTACATCATGAACGAGGGCAATCCGAACGTGATCTTCTGCGAGCGCGGCATCCGCACCTACGAGACGTACACGCGCAACACGCTCGATCTCAGCGCCGTCGCCGCCATCAAGCACCTGTCGCACCTTCCCATCATCGCCGATCCGAGCCACGGCACGGGCAAGTGGCGCTTCGTGCGCCCCATGGCGTTCGCCTCGATCGCCGCAGGCGCAGACGGGCTCATCATGGAGATGCACCCGAATCCGGCGAAGGCACTTTCCGACGGCCCGCAGTCGCTGACGCCCGAGAGTTACTACGAGGTCATGCGCGGTGTCAAGAAGCTCGCGAAGTTCATGCAGGACGAGAAAATCGAGCCGATGGATATTTAATTTTGAAGAAATCTTGGTTTTTCCTTTAGAAAAAATGTGGAAAAGACGATAGAAGAATAGAAACGTATGAGGAAATGGGATGCGTGTTCGCGGGCATCCCATTTTTTATCGTGCGATATGTACGGAAAATTTCTACAATTTCTATGGAGGGGAAGGATTATGAAACTCAAACCGAAGATGCTTTCGGGCGTTGGCGTGCCGCTGCTCGTCGTGTTCATCGTCATGGGGGTCATCATTTACTTGATGGCGAGCGCGGGGCTCAAGACTGCGACGGAGGTCGGCATGGAGCAGCGCGCCAATCGTTACGCCGAAGAGATCGACGGCAACATTCGTGAGCAGGCGGCTCTCTTGACGGCTCTCGGTACGAGTTGGGCGGACGGCATGCCAGCGAATGAGGCGCTGCAGGGAACGGTTGACGAGCTGGGGCGCTGCAATGGCGTCTATGGCTTCCTCGTCGGGCGTCCTGACGGCTCGCATGTGACGAGCCAGGAGTATCCGCCCACATGGGATCCGCGCACGCGCGATTGGTACAAGAACGCGGCGTCTTCCGATGGCGTAGTGTTTTCCGACGTCTACAAGAACGCGGCAGACGGCGCGATCATCGTGACACTGAGCAAGGCGGTGCGCGGCCACGACGGCGAGCTTGTCGCCGTCATCGGCACGGATGTTTCGGTCGAATCCCTGACAGGAATGCTCAGGGACGTCAAGGTCGGCGAGCACGGCTCCATCTTTGTCTTGGGAGACAAGAGCGAGTTCATTTATCACAAGAAATTTCAGTTTGACGATACGACGCTCAACGAACTGGACGGCGGCAAATATAAGGCTCTTGCCGCGAAGTTCCTGGCCGACAAGCCGCAGATGCTCGAAGAAGAGTTCGAGGGCGTGCAGAAGTTCTATCAGATGGTTCCCATTCCCTCGACAGGCTGGCATGTCGTCATCGAGGTGCCGCAGTCCGAGGCGTTCGCCGCAGCGACGAAGATGTCGTATGCGATCTTTGTCATCAGCCTCGCGGCGCTCGCGCTTTTGGGCGGCATCGTCTACTATTTTCTCACGGGCATGATTTCGCCGATCAAAGCCTTGTCCGAGACGATGAGCTTTATCGCCAAGGGCGACCTCACGCACAAGTTGCCCGCAAGCGATCGCGCCGACGAGATCGGCGTGCTGCAGACGAGTTCGAGCGAGATGGTCGCGACGCTTCGGAAGATGGTCGAAGGTACATCGAAAGCCGCAGAGCAGGTGTTAGCATCGTCCGAGGAATTGACGGCAAGCTCTACGCAGACGGCGAACGCGTCGCAGTCGGCGGCGGAAGCTGTTGTCGATATTGCCGAGCGCGCGGCGGAGCAGAGCGACATCGCGGAGATGGCGAACGAGGTCGCGCACAACATGGGCGCGCAGACCGAGGACATCGCCAAGGTGGTCGGTGAATCGACGAAGGTTGCTGAGATGACGGCTGAGGCGACGCGCGAAGGCCGCGCTGTGCTGGAAAAGGCGGTCGCGGGCGTCGACAGCCTCGCGGCGAACTCCGTAAAGGTCGGCGAGGCTGTGCAGAACCTCTACGACGGCTCGAAGAATATCGCGGAGATCAATGAGCTCATCACGAGCATCGCGGGACAGACGAAACTTCTCGCCTTGAACGCCGCGATCGAGGCGGCGCGTGCGGGCGAGCAGGGCAAGGGCTTCGCCGTCGTCGCTGACGAGGTGCGAAAGCTCGCCGAGCAGAGCGAGCAGGCGGCGCAGGAGATCAGCGCGGTCATCGGCAAGAACTCCGCGCAGATCGAGAACGCATTCACGCTGACGAAATCGCAGGACGAAGAGGTCAAAGAGAGCGTGGAAGAAGTCCGCGCAGCTGACGAGAAGTTTGCGAAGATCGCTGAATCCATCCGTGCCCTGATTGGGCAGGTCACGAAGGTCGGGACGATCACGGGAGCGCTCGAAAAGGACTGCAAGAGCACGGTCGATACGGTGCAGAAGGTCAGCGATCTGTCGCACGCTGTGCAGCAGAAGGCGACGGACGTGTCCGCTGTCTCCGAGGAGCAGGCGGCGTCTGCCGAGGAGATCGCAGCCGCGAGCCACACGCTCGCAGATCTCGCGCAGCAGCTGCAGCAGGGCGTGGCGCAGTTCCGTCTGTAGGAACGGGACGGAAAAGTAATTTATATCGCTTCGCGTGCCGGCTGAACATATTTTCTGAAAGGCTCGCGTGAAAATATGCTTTTGGGCTAAAGATTTTTGCAAAATGCCCGATAAAAAGAATACGGGAGCGCAGGAAAAGGGAGGGATGAATCCTCCCTTTTCCTGTTGCCGAAACCAGTGCGAATGAGAATCTTTATACGGAGGGTAATGAAATGAAGTTGAAACCGAAGATGCTCTTGAGCATCGGCGTGCCCTTGATCATCGTGTTTGCCGTCATGGGCGTCATCATCTATCTGTTGGCAAGTGACGGTCTCAGGACGAGCCGGCTCATTGCCATGACCGAGCGCTCCGGCCACAATGCGGCAATCATCGATGGAAATTTGTTGGGAAAAAGCGAGACGCTGGAAGCAATCGCCATGAGCTGGGCGGACAATATGCCCGAAGGCGAGGCGCTGCAGGACGCTGTGTCACATCTGGGCGGCAGAGAGGGCGTCAAGTCGTTCTATATTGGCAAACCCGATGGCTCCTACGCAACGAGTCAGTCGCTTCCTGCGGGTTACGATCCGCGCACGCGCGACTGGTACAAGAATGCGGCGGCCTCCGACAAGGTGGAGATTTCCCCTGTCTATCCGACGGCGTCGGATCATACGAATGTCGTGACGCTGAGCCGCGCCGTGCGAAGAAACGGCGAACTCATCGGGGTCATCGGCATGAATCTCGCGGTCGATCAGATTACGGAGTTCCTTAAAGGCGTCAAGGTCGGCGAAACGGGATCGCTCTTCGTCTTGGGGCCGAACAGCGAGTATATTTATCACAAGAAATTCACGCTTGAAGATCCGCCGCTCAATGAGCTCGACGGCGGCAAGTACAAGGATCTTGCGGCACGCTTCACATCCGATGAAGCGCAGTCCTTCGAAGCGGAATTCCAAGGCGTCAAGAAGTTCTATCGTTCTGAGCCGATCGGTGCAACGGGTTGGCACATTGTCATCGAGATGCCGTTCTCTGAAGCATTTGCGGCGGCGACGCGCATGTCGTATGCGATCCTCGGCATCAGCCTCGCGGCGCTTGCACTTCTCGGCGGCATCACGTATTACTTCCTCACGGGCATGATTTCGCCCATCGAGATTTTGTCTGAGTCGATGGGCTTCATCTCCAAGGGAGATCTCACGCACAAGCTTCCCACGAGCGAACGCGTCGACGAGATCGGCGTGCTGCAGAACAGCTCAAGCGCGATGCTCGCGACGCTGCGCAAGATGGTCGAAGATACAACGAAGGCGGCAGACCAAGTGCTTGTATCCTCCGAGACGTTGACGGCAAGTTCGACGCAGACGGCAAATGCGTCGCAGGCTGCGGCGGAAGCCGTCGTCGATATCGCCGAGCGCGCGGCAGAGCAGAACGATATCGTGGAGATGGCGAACGAGGTCGCGCACAACATGGGCGAGCAGACGCGGGACATCGCCAAAGTCGTCGATGCCTCGACAAAGGTCGCAGACGAGACGGGAAAGGCGACGAGAGAAGGCCGCGAGGCGCTCCAAAAAGCAGTTGCAGGCGTCGAGAATCTTGCGGAAGGTGCCGTGAAGGTCGGCACAGCCGTGCAGCACCTCTACGATGGCTCGAAGAACATCGCGGAGATCAACGAGGTCATCACGAAC
This sequence comes from Selenomonas sputigena ATCC 35185, assembly GCF_000208405.1. Lineage (NCBI taxonomy): Bacteria > Bacillati > Bacillota > Negativicutes > Selenomonadales > Selenomonadaceae > Selenomonas > Selenomonas sputigena. Next base: position 556,303 of record NC_015437.1, read on the forward strand.
ATTTCGGGACAGACGAAACTCCTCGCGCTGAATGCCGCGATCGAGGCAGCGCGAGCAGGCGAGCAGGGCAAGGGCTTCGCCGTTGTCGCCGACGAGGTGCGAAAGCTCGCCGAGCAGAGCGAGCAGGCGGCGCAGGAGATCAGCACGGTCATCGGCAAGAACTCCGCGCAGATCGAGAGCACATTCGCACTGACGAAATCGCAGGAAGACGAGGTCAAGGGAAATGTCGGCCAAGTTCGCGCTGCCGACGAGAAGTTCGCGAGCATCGCCGGTTCTGTTGAAGCCTTGACCGAGCAGGTAGAAAAGCTCACGAAGATTACGGGAGTGCTCGAAAAGGACTGCAAGAGCACGGTTGATACGGTGGAAAAAGTCAGCGGCATCTCGCACGCTGTGCAGCAGAAGGCGACGGACGTGTCCGCCGTCTCCGAGGAGCAGGCGGCGTCTGCCGAGGAGATTGCGGCCGCGAGCCACGCGCTCGAGGATCTTGCTCAGGAACTGAAGCAGGGAGTTTCGAAGTTCCGCCTTTGAAAAAAGACGCGGTACATACATCCGCATGATTTACAGAGGTCTAGCCGATGGGTCTGCACCTTCGGCTAGACCTCTTGGGGTTAAGGAACCACTGATAAATTCAGCCACCCATCTTCACGCATCTGCGCTGTCCTCTCGTCGTCGACAAATCCTCGACGTAGCACCGCTACGCCTCCGGTTTGTCTCCTCGATAGATACAGCGCATCTGCGCAAATCTGGGCGACTTCCTTTTATCAGCGGTTCCTTAAATATCAGGAATCTTTGCAGGATATTTGAAAATGGAGTAGAAAAGAAGCATGTAGGTTACAAGTTTTGGAAGAACACAGGGAGGAGCACGAAATGAAACTCAAACCGAAGATGCTTTTGAGCATCGGCATTCCGCTCATCGTCATCTTCATCCTCATGGGAACGATCATCTATCTGATGGCAAGCTCGGGGTTGAAAAGCGCGGTGGAAGTCGGCATGGAGCAGCGCGCGGGCCGCTATGCGGCGGAGCTTGACGGCAGTGTGCAGGAAAAGCGCGCGATGGTGGAGACCATCGCCCAGGATTGGAGCGTCGGTTTGCCGCAGGGGGACGATCTGCAGCAGGCGGTCCGCGACATCTCGGCACGTCCCGGCGTCTTTGACTTCTACGTCGGATTCCCCGACGGTTCGTCCGTGGTGAAGGATCAGGTGTCGGAAGGTTTCGATCCGCGCACGCGCCCGTGGTACAAGAATGCAGTAAACTCGAAAGATGTGGAGCTTTCCGAGGTCTATCAGAGCGACCCTGACAAGACGCAGGTCATGACGCTGAGCAAGGCGATCTATAATAAGAACGGCGAGCTTGTCGCTGTCATCGGCATGGATGCTTCTGTCGATAGTATGACGGAGATTTTGAAGGATGTGAAGGTCGGCGAGCATGGCTCGCTCTTCGTCCTGGGACCGGACAGCGAATTCATCTACCACAAGAAATTCACGCTCGACGACCCGCGGCTCAACGAGATGGATGGCGGCAAGTACAAGGATCTGGCAGCGCGCTTCACATCGAAGGATCCGCAGATGTTTGATGCGGAGTTCAACGGCGTGCACAAGTTCTATGAATCGATGCCGATCGGCACGACGGGCTGGCACATCATCATCGAGGTGCCGCAGGCGGAGGCGTTTGCATCGGCGACGCAGATGCTCTATGCGATTCTTGTCATCAGCCTCGTTGCTCTCGCGCTTTTGGGCGGCATCACCTACTACTTTCTCTCGGGCATGATTTCGCCAATCGAGATCCTGTCCGAGACGATGAGTTTCATCGCCAAGGGGGATCTTACGCACAAATTGCCCGCGAGCGATCGCGTCGACGAGATCGGAGTGCTGCAGACGAGCTCGAATCAGATGGTCACGACGCTCCGAAAGATGGTCGAGGACACCTCGAAGGCCAGCGAGCAGGTGCTCGCGTCCTCTGAGGAGTTGACAGCAAGCTCGACGCAGACGGCGAATGCGTCGCAGTCGGCGGCAGAAGCCGTTGTCGACATCGCCGAGCGTGCGGCGGAGCAGAGCGATATTGCGGAGATGGCGAACGAAGTCGCGCACAATATGGGAGCGCAGACCGCAGACATCGCAAAGGTCGTCGATGCTTCGACGAAGGTTGCCGACGAGACGGAAGCAGCGACGAGAGAAGGCAGGGAGGCGCTCGGTAAGGCGGTTGCGGGCGTCGAGAGTCTTGCGACGGGAGCTGCGAAGGTCGGCGCCGCCGTGCAGAACCTCTACGACGGCTCGAAGAACATCGCGGAAATGAACGAGCTCATTACGAGCATCTCAGGCCAGACGAAACTCCTCGCTTTGAATGCTGCCATCGAGGCAGCGCGCGCGGGCGAGCAGGGCAAGGGATTCGCCGTCGTCGCTGACGAGGTGAGAAAGCTCGCCGAGCAGAGCGAGGAGGCAGCGCAGCAAATTAACGCGGTCATTGGCAAGAATTCCGCGCAGATCGAGAGTGCATTTGCACTCACGAAATCGCAGGAGGACGAAGTCAAGGGAAATGTCGGGCAAGTTCGTGCCGCCGACGAGAAGTTCGCGAGCATCGCCGGCTCCGTCGAGGCCTTGACCGAGCAGGTCGAGAAGCTCACGAAGATCACGGGCGCACTCGAAAAGGACTGCAAGAGCACGGTCGATACGGTGCAGAAGGTCAGCGACCTGTCCCATGCCGTGCAGCAGAAGGCGACGGACGTGTCCGCCGTCTCCGAGGAGCAGGCGGCGTCCGCCGAGGAGATCGCGGCCGCGAGCCACACGCTCGCAGATCTCGCGCAGCAGCTGCAGGCAGGCGTCTCGAAGTTCAGGCTTTGAGACGGAACATGCGACGATTTTCGGCAGCATAAGGGACTATAGGTGTTTATTCCCCGGTAAGATGGATATTTCCTCCTCTGGTAAATTTCTTTAAAAATACGATAAAAGAATAAGAACGTATGAGAAAAGGGGATGCAGAAGCGTCCCTTTTTCTATCGGAGAAATATCCACTGTCTGTTCGGAGGAGATGAACATGAAACTTAAACCTAAGATGCTCCTGAGCATTGGTGTGCCGCTGCTCATTGTCTTCATCGCCATGGGCTTCATCATCTACAGGATGGCGAGCTCGGGGCTTAAGACGGCGACGGAGGTGGCCATGGAGCAGCGCGCCAGCCGCTACGCCGAAGCGATCGACGGCAAAATGCAGGCACAGGAAGCGCTGCTCGACGCCATCAGCATGACCTGGAGCACGGCCATGCCGACAGGGGAAGTCTTGCAGGAGGAGGTCGCGGCGTTCAGTCGACGTGAAGGTGTCCAATTCTTTACGGTCGTCTATCCCAATGGCGCATTTTTGGGCAGCGAGCCGCTGCCGGCGGATTTCGATGCGCGTGGGCGTGCCTGGTACAAGAATGCCGCCGCTTCGGATGATGTGCAGATCTGCCCTGTCTATACGAGCATCGCGGACAATCAGGAGATCGTCACGCTGAGCAAGGCAGTGCGCGGCAAGAACGGCGAGCTCATCGCCGTCATCGCTACGGACGTTTCGGTCGCTTCCCTGACGGAGATCGTCAAGGACGTCAAGGTCGGCGAGACAGGCTCGCTCTGCGTCTTAGGGCCGGACAGCGAATTCATCTATCACAAGAAATTCACGGTCGACGACCCGCGGCTCAACGAGATGGAGGGCGGCAAGTACAAGGATCTGGCAGCACGCTTCACATCGAAGGATCCGAAGATGTTTGATGCGGAGTTCAACGGCGTGCAGAAGTTCTACGAATCGATGCCGATCGGCTCGACGGGCTGGCACGTCGTCGTGGAAGTGCCGCAGTCGGAGGCGTTCGCATCGGCGACGCAGATGTCGTATGCGATTCTCGTCATCAGCCTCGCAGCGCTCGCGCTCTTGGGTGGCATCACCTACTACTTCCTCTCGGGCATGATTTCGCCGATCGAGATCCTGTCCGAGACGATGAGCTTCATCGCCAAGGGGGATCTTACGCACAAATTGCCCGCGAGTGATCGCGTCGACGAGATCGGAGTGCTGCAGACGAGCTCAAGTCAGATGGTCACGACGCTCCGGAAGATGGTCGAGGACACCTCGAAGGCCAGCGAGCAGGTGCTCGCATCCTCTGAGGAGCTGACGGCAAGTTCGACGCAGACGGCGAATGCGTCGCAGTCTGCGGCAGAAGCCGTCGTCGACATCGCCGAGCGCGCGGCGGAGCAGAGTGACATCGCGGAGATGGCGAACGAAGTTGCACACAATATGGGAGCGCAGACCGCAGACATCGCTAAGGTCGTCGATGCTTCGACGAAGGTTGCGGACGAGACGGAACAGGCGACGAGAGAGGGCAGGGAAGCGCTTCAAAAGGCAGTTGCGGGCGTCGAGAGTCTTGCGACGGGAGCTGCGAAGGTTGGCGCAGCCGTGCAGAATCTCTACGATGGCTCGAAGAACATCGCGGAAATGAACGAGCTCATTACGAGCATCTCAGGCCAGACGAAGCTCCTCGCCTTGAATGCCGCCATTGAGGCGGCGCGCGCGGGCGAGCAGGGCAAGGGCTTCGCCGTCGTCGCCGATGAGGTGAGAAAGCTCGCCGAGCAGAGCGAGGAGGCAGCGCAGCAAATCAACGCGGTCATTGGCAAGAATTCCGCGCAGATCGAGAGCGCATTTGCACTCACGAAATCGCAGGAGGACGAAGTCAAGGGAAATGTCGGTCAAGTTCGTGCCGCCGACGAGAAGTTCGCGAGCATCGCCGGCTCCGTCGAGGCCTTGACCGAGCAGGTCGAGAAGCTCACGAAGATCACGGGCGCACTCGAAACGGACTGCAAGAGCACGGTCGATACGGTGCAGAAGGTCAGCGACCTGTCCCATGCCGTGCAGCAGAAGGCGACGGACGTGTCCGCCGTCTCCGAGGAGCAGGCGGCGTCCGCCGAGGAGATCGCGGCATCAAGTCACGCGCTCGCCGACCTCGCGCAGCAACTGCAGCAGGGAGTAGCAAAATTCAGGTTGTGATGCCCATAGGATATGGGTGTATTCTCCTGTTATGGTATGGTTAAAAACTCCGATAAAGCATATGGAGAACGACAGTCGAAGGGAGCATGAAGAGTGCTCCCTTCAACTGTCGCTGGAAGAAAAGCCATCCAAAGAGAAATACAGGGGGAAAAGAGATGAAACTGAAACCGAAGATGCTCATGGGCATCGGCATACCGTTGATCGTCGTATTCATCATCATGGGATTCACCATCTATATGATGGCGAGCGCCGCCTTGCGCGACACGGTGCAGGTCGCCATGAATCAGCGCGCGAACCACTATGCGGCGAAGCTCGACGGCAATGTACGCGAGGAAATCTCCATGATGGAGACCGTCATGATGGACTGGTCGGAAATCATGCCTGAGGGAGACGTCCTGCAGAAGGCGATCGATCACATCGCATCGAGGCACGGCGTGACCTCGGCATTTCTTGGGCGGCCCGATGGCAGCTATACGGCGAGCAAGGCGTTTGGAGCCGACTGGGATCCGCGCACGCGTTCCTGGTACAAGGCGGCAGTCTCTTCCGATGGACTGTATATTTCCGATGTTTATCAAGCGCCTTCGGACGGCGCCAAAGTCATGACGTTAAGTCAGGCGATTCGTAAGAATGGCGAGCTCATCGGCGTTCTCGGCATTGATATTTCCGTCGATGATATGACGGAAATCCTCAAGGATGTGAAGGTCGGTCAGACGGGCTCAATCTTCGTCTTGGGACCGAACAGCGAATTCATCTATCACAAGAAGTTCACGCTTTCCGACGCGCCGCTCAATGAGATGGAGGGCGGCAAGTACAAGGATCTCGCCGCACGCTTCACGTCGAAGGAGCCCGAGATGTTCGAGGCGGAGTTCGACGGCGTGGCGAAGTTCTATCAGGAGATGCCCGTCGGCTCTACCGGCTGGCACGTCGTCATCGAAGTGCCGCAGAAGGAAGCGTTTGCCGCCGCGACGCGCATGGCGTATGTGATCTTGGCGATTTGCCTCGTCGCGCTCGCGCTCCTCGGGGGCATCACCTATTATTTCCTGACGGCAGCGATCACGCCGCTCGAATTCCTCTCCGCTTCGGTCGGCTTCATCGCGAACGGCGATCTCACGCATAAATTGCCCGCGAGCGACCGTGCCGATGAGATCGGCGATCTGCAGACGAGCTGCAGCAAGATGATGACGACGCTTCGTAAGATGGTCGAGGATACGTCGAAGGCCGCCGAGCAGGTGTCCGCTTCGTCGGAAGAATTGACGGCGAGCGCCAATCAGACGGCGAATGCCTCGCAGTCGGCGGCGGAAGACGTCATCGCCATTGCCGAACAGGCGGCGCATCAGAACGACATCGTGGAAAATGCTAAAGAGATCGCGACGAGCATGGACGGCCAGACGAAGGATCTTGCCAAGGTCGTTGCGGCGTCCGAGCGCGTCGCCGACGCATCGGGTCAGGCGACGAGAGAAGGCCGCGAGGCACTCCAAAAGGCGGTTGCAGGCGTCGAGAACCTCGCGGAAGGCGCCGTGAAGGTCGGTGCCGCCGTCCAGCACCTCTACGACGGCTCGAAGAACATCGCGGAAATGAACGAGCTCATTACGAGCATCGCGGGTCAGACGAAACTTCTCGCCTTGAACGCTGCCATCGAGGCGGCACGTGCGGGCGAGCAGGGCAAGGGCTTCGCCGTCGTCGCCGACGAGGTGAGAAAGCTCGCCGAGCAGAGCGAGCAGGCAGCGCAGCAAATCAATGATGTCATCGGCAAGAACTCCGCGCAGATTGAGAGCGCATTCTCGCTGACGAAGGAGCAGGAAGGCGCAGTCAAGGAGAATGTGTGCGAGGTGCAGGCGGCCGACGAGAAGTTCGCGAGCATCGCGGAAGCCGTCAAGGCGCTGATCGAGGAGATCGAGACGCTCACGAAGATTACGGGGCAGCTGACGAAGGATGCGGCGAGCATGACGGACATCGTGAATCAGGTCGGCGCGGTGTCGCATACGGTGCAGCAGAAGGCGACGGACGTTTCCGCCGTCTCCGAGGAGCAGGCGGCATCGACCGAGGAAATCGCCGCCGCGAGCCATACGCTCGCGGAGCTTGCACAGAAGCTGCAGGACGGCGTCTCGAAGTTCCGGCTTTGAGAGCGCGCACTGCCGCATCTTGCAAAAATGCCATTCTTATGGTATCCTTTTGACGGTAAAGGCGATGAGGAAGAGGAGTACGCTGCAAGCGCCGCTTCAGAGAGGGGATGGCCGGTGAGAATCCCTGCGGCGGGCGGTGGAAGGTCGCTTCGGAGCTTTCGGGCTGAAGCCGCATGGCGCATTTTGCTGTTCGGTGCGTAGGCGCGGGCGCGGCGGCGGCGTTATGCCTTGGAGCTGCAGGGCGTTTCGCCTTGCGGGAAGTTAGGTGGTACCACGGAAGCAGGCTCTTCCGTCCTTTCGGACGGGAGAGCTTTATTTTTTGTTTGCGGGAGGTTTATGCGGGCTGCGGGGATTTGTCTTGCGGCAGTCCGTGCTTCCTGCAGGGGACTTTTGCGTCAATGCGACATGTATGGAGGTTTTTTCATGGCAAAGGATAATATCCCGAAGGTTTATGAGCCGCAGTCGTTTGAGAAGAGATGGTACGAGTTCTGGGAGAAGAACGATCTCTTTCATGCCGAACCCGAGGAGGGAAAGAAGCCGTTTTCCATCGTGATTCCGCCGCCCAATGTGACGGGGCAGCTGCACATGGGGCATGCGCTCGACAATACCTTGCAGGACATTTTGATCCGCTGGCGGCGCATGCAGGGCTATAATACTCTTTGGATGCCGGGCTGCGACCATGCGGGCATCGCGACGCAGGCGAAGGTGGAGGCGGCGCTTCGCGCAGAGGGTACGAATCGCTACGAACTCGGGCGCGAGAAGTTCACGGAGCGCGTCTGGCAGTGGAAGGAGGAGTACGGCAGCCGCATCATGTATCAGCTCCGAACGCTCGGCTCTTCGTGCGACTGGGCGCGCGAGCGCTTCACGATGGACGAGGGCTGCTCGCATGCCGTGCGCGAGGTCTTTGTGAGCCTCTATGAGAAAGGGCTGATTTATCAGGGGACGCGCATCACGAATTGGTGCCCGTCGTGCAACACGGCGCTTTCGGACATCGAGGTCGAGCACGAGACGGAGGCGGGCCATCTCTGGCATCTGCGCTACGCATTCGAGGACGGCTCGGGCTATGTCGAGATCGCGACGACGCGCCCCGAGACGATGTTCGGCGATACGGGTATCGCCGTGCATCCCGATGATGCACGCTACAAGGATCTCATCGGCAAGAACGTCATCCTGCCCATCGTCAACCGTCCCATTCCCATCTTTGCCGATGAATACGTCGATCCCTCGTTCGGCACGGGCGCGGTCAAGGTCACGCCGGCGCACGACCCGAACGACTTCGAGATGGGGCTGCGTCATGATCTGCCGCAGGTGCGCGTCATAGAGAACGACGGCACGATGTCGAAAGGTCTCGGCAAGTACGCGGGACTCGATCGCTACGAGTGCCGCAAGATGCTCGTCAAAGACCTCGAAGAGGCGGGCGTGCTTGTCTCTACGGAAGAGCATGAGCACGCCGTCGGCCATTGTTCGCGCTGCCATACGACGGTCGAGCCGCTCGTCTCCAAGCAGTGGTTCGTGAAGATGGAGAGCCTGGCGAAGCCCGCGATTGAGGCGGTGCAGGATGGAAGGATCAAGTTCGTGCCCGAGCGCTTCACGAAGATCTATGTGAACTGGCTCGAAAACATCCGCGACTGGTGCATCTCGCGCCAGCTTTGGTGGGGCCATCGCATCCCTGCATGGTACTGCACGGACTGCAAGGAGACGATCGTCTCACGCGAGGACGTCGAGACTTGCCCGAAGTGCGGCGGCCACCATCTGCACCAAGATGAGGACGTGCTCGACACATGGTTCAGCTCGGGACTCTGGCCGTTCGAGACGATGGGCTGGCCCGAGGAGACGCCCGAGCTCAAGCAGTTCTACCCGACGAGCGTTCTCGTGACGGGCTATGACATCATCTTCTTCTGGGTCGCACGCATGGTCATGATGGGCTTGGAGTTCGGCAAGGACATCCCTTTCCACCATGTGTTCATCCACGGTCTCGTGCGCGACAGCGAGGGGCGCAAGATGTCGAAGTCGCTCGGCAACGGCATCGATCCCGTCGAGGTCATCGACAAGTACGGCGCGGACACCTTGCGCTTCATGCTCATTACGGGCAACACGCCGGGCAACGACATGCGCTTCTACTGGGAGCGCGTCGAGGCGGCGCGAAATTTCGCGAACAAGCTGTGGAACGCCTCGCGCTTCATGCTCATGAATTTGGAGGATTTCGATGCGGGCTTCACTCCGACGGCGGAGGACTATACGCTTGCCGACCGCTGGATCTTGTCGCGCTGCCAGAAGACGGCGGCGGGGGTGACCCAGAACCTTGAGAAGTTCGAGCTGGGCGAAGCGGGACGCATGATCTACGAGTTTATTTGGAGCGAGTTTTGCGACTGGTATATCGAGCTGGCGAAAGCGCGGCTCTATGACAAGGACGCGGCGGGTGAGCGCTCGAAGAAGACGGCACAGTATGTCCTCTCGTACGTCTTGGAGCGCACGCTTCGCCTGCTGCACCCCTTCATGCCGTTCCTCACGGAGGAAATCTGGCAGCGCGTGCCGCATGAGGGCAGGAGCATCATGGTCGCGCCGTGGCCCGAGGCGGACGAGAGTCTCGTCGACGAGACGGCGGAGCGCGAGATGGCGAGCATCATGGAAGTGATCGTGCGCATCCGCAACATGCGCGCCGAGGTCGAGGCCGCGCCGGGAAAGAGGAGCGAGGTCATTTTGCACTTCGCGGACAAGGCGCTCGCGCCCGTATTCGCCGCGCACGCCGCGTACTTCGCCGCGCTCTCGTGGGCGGAGCCTCTGACCGTCTTGGAGGACGGCGCGGCGAAGCCCGAGAACGCCATGGCGGCGATCGTCGCAGGCGTCGAGATCTACCTGCCTTTGAGGGGGCTCATCGACGTCGAGAAGGAAAAGGCGCGTCTGGAAAAAGAATTGGCAAACCTCGTCGGCGAGGAGAAGCGCCTCGGCGGCAAGCTCGCGAACGAGGGATTCGTCAAGAAGGCGCCGCCCGCCGTCGTCGAGAAGGAGCGCGAAAAGCTCGAAGCGGCGCGGGAGAAGAAGAAGGCGGTCGAAGAGCGTCTCGCCTACCTGGCGAAGCTCTGAGGAAGGTGGGGAAATGGACTACAAGGAAAGTCTTTCTTACCTCGAAAGTCTCAACGTATTCGGCTCGAAGCTTGGGCTTTCGCGCATCGAAAGGCTCGTCGAGCTGCTCGGGCATCCTGAAAGGCGATACGGCACGGTGCACGTCACGGGCACGAACGGCAAGGGCTCGGTCAGCGCCATGACGGCGGCGATTTTGACGGAATCGGGCTTTAGGACGGGACTCTACACCTCGCCGCATCTCGATTCCTACACGGAACGCTTCGTCATCGACGGTGAGCGCGCAAGCGAGGCGGACTTTGCGGCGGCGATCAGCGCGGCAAAGCGGGCGGCGGACGCGATGCTCGCCGAAGGCGCGGAGCAGCCGACGGAGTTCGAGGTGCTGACGGCGGCGGCGTTCTATTATTTCGCCGAAAAGCACGTCGACTATGCCGTCATCGAGGTCGGTCTGGGCGGCCTTCTCGACTCGACGAACGTCATCATGCCCGAGGTCGCCGTCATCACGAACGTCGCCATGGAACATGCCGACCGCTGCGGCGGCACGCTCGAAGGTGTCGCCCGTCACAAGGCAGGCATCATCAAGCCGGGCGTGCCCGTCGTCACGGCGGCGGAGGGAATGCCGCTCGACGTCCTGCGGCAGAAGGCGGAGGAGGAGGGAAGCGAAATCTTCGCCTATGGCGAAGATTTCCGCGCGGCCGCAGGTGCTGATGGAATCGACTTCTCGTCGAAGAACGGCGGCGCGGCGCACTACGCGCTCGCTCTTGGCGGCGCATACCAGCATCAGAACGCCGCGCTCGCCATTCGGACGGCGATGCTTCTCGCTGAGAAGCATCGCGCCGTCACGCACGAGACGATCGCCCGCGCCTTGAAGTCCGTCGCCTGGCCGGGGCGCTTCGAGCGTTTCACGCTCGAAGGCGTGCGCATCGTCGTTGACGGCGCGCACAACCCGGCGGGGGCGGCGGCCCTCAAGGAGAGCCTTGACGCGACATTCGCGGGCGAGAAGCGCGTGCTGCTCCTCGGCATCTTGGAGGACAAGGACTATCGTGCAATGCTTCGGACGCTCGTGCGTGCGGACGATCGCGTCGTCATCACGCCGCCGGATTCGGCGCGCGCGGGCGACCCCGAGAACCTTGCCCGCGTCGCGTGGGAAATCACGCGGGAGGTCGAAGTCGTCCCGGCTGCGGATGCGGCGCTCTCGCGTGCGCTCGACCGGGCGGCCGGGCGGCGCATCCTCTGCGCGGCAGGCTCCTTGTATCTCATAGGGAACTTGCGGCGTCTGCTTTTGGAGAGGGGGGCGCACCATGACGGCTAAGGACGGCCTGTCGGATTATCTTGCGGGCGGCATCTACTACGCCATCTTGCTCGAAGCCTTCCTCATCGCGCTCTCGCCGCCATTGGCGACGGCGGCGCTGCTCCTCGGCGTCATCTTCTGGCTCGCGCGACTCGTCGTCGACAAGGAGTGCCGCCGCTTTCGCCGACTGCCCTACGACGTGCCTGCCGCACTCTTCGCGCTTTTGGGCGCGGTTTCCATCTTCGTCTCGCCCGACCGCGGCTTCAGCTTCTACAACTACTACAACCTCGTCGGCGTCTACCTTCTGACGTACCTTCTGATCGGACAGAACGTCCAGGCGTCGCAGGACATCCGCAAGATCGTCTACGCGCTCGGCCTTTCGTGCGTGCTCGTTCTGCTCTACGGCTTCTACCAGTTCGCCTTCGGCATCGACACGAGCACGATGAAGTGGGTCGACGGCGACGCCTTCCCCGAGCTCAAGAAGCGCGTCTTCTCGACGTGGGAGAACCCCAACATCCTCGCGGGCTATCTCGATGTCGCCATGTGCTTTGCCTTCGCCTTTTTTGTGAAGATGCGCGATCAACGACGGCGCATCGCGCTCGGCGCGGCGCTCGTGCTCTTAGCGGCGTGCCTCGCGATGACGTATGCACGCATGGCGTTCCTCGTCATCGCCCTGATCTTCATCCTCTACGGCATGTTCCGCGATGGGCGCGTGCTGCTTGCGGTCGGCGTCGTCGCGGGCGCGCTCTTCCTCTTCGACCCCGCGCTTCTCGACCGCGTGACGTCGGTCTTCACGCGCGTCGACACCTCATCGGAAATGCGCCTTGCGCTGTGGGAAAGCACGCTCGCCATGATCGGCGACCATCCGTTCTTCGGCATCGGCTGGGGCGCTTACTGGATGGTCTACCCCGAGTACGACTTCTATCTGCAGGGCGCGGACGTGCTCATCGTCCACGCGCACAACATGTATCTGAACTACGCGGCGGAGATCGGCGTCGTCGGCGCCGTATCCTTCCTGTGGTTCTTCTTCGGCACGATGGGGCTGGCATTCTTCTCGAAGGTGCACGACAGCGAGGGCTTCCGCCAAGGGCTGATGCTCGCGATCAGCCTCGCGTTCTTCTCCATCGCGCTGAACGGCCTCACGGACGACGTGCTCTTCAACATCCCGTCGTCGATGCTCCTGTGGCTTCTCGCGGCGCTCGCCGCCGTCACGGAGTTCGCGGGAAACGAGGAGGACGAAGCTATCGTCATGGACGAACTGGCGGCGAGGAAGCGGCAGAAGCTTCGAGAGCTTCGCCAAAGAGCGAAGAAGGGCGGCGAATCGCCCAAAAATAGCGGTGAAGAGTCCGAAAATTGACTTGACGCTAAAGCGTCGAAGTGGTATTCTTTAGCTTAGGATATAATTGTCGCATAGTAGTACGATAAGCCTCAGTTATCTCATTTTCACGCAATAGCGGAAAGCTATCGAGTGAAAATGGAGGTCGGGGCGGACTTGGCTGCGGCGGCAGTTCATCACCGGAAGCCCGGCTCTCCTGCTTTCCCGGGAGGAGCGGCGGTTTCCTTAGACTACACGGGCCGGACGGCCTTGTGAGGGAGGATGTATTGAATGATTGACATCTCGGATCGCGTACGCAACAAAGACCTGCAGGCGAAGATCGTGAGCGCGGAGGAAGTGGCTGCCTACATCAAGCCGGGCATGAGCATCGGCATGAGCGGCTTCACGGCCTCCTCGTACCCGAAGGCCATTCCGCTTGCCCTGGCCGAGCGCATGAAGAAGGAGCCCTTCAAGATCGACCTCTGGACGGGCGCTTCGACCGGCCCGGAGCTTGACGACACGCTTGCAGCCGTCCACGGCATCGCGAAGCGCCTGCCGTACCAGACGGACGCCATTCTCAGGGGCGAGATCAACAATGGCTCCGTCGACTATCTCGACCTCCATCTGAGCGAGTCCGCACAGCTTGGACGCGTCGGCTACCTCGGCAAGCTCGACCTCGCCATCGTCGAAGCCGTCGCCATTACGGAAGAGGGCAACATCATCCCCTCGACGTCGCTCGGCAACGCCGCTTCCTATGTGCAGCAGGCCGACATCGTCATCGTCGAGGTCAACACGACGCAGCCGTTGGAGCTTGAAGGCATGCACGACGTCTACGTGCCGCTCGACCCGCCGCATCGTCTGCCGATTCCCATCGTGAAGGCAGATGACCGCGTCGGCACGCCGTTTATCCCGTGCACGCCGGACAAGATCAAGTTCATCGTGCCGTGCGACATCAAGGATGGCACGCGCAACCTCGCGCCGATCGATGAGAATTCGAAGAAAATGTCGCACTTCACGCTCGAATTCCTCAACGCCGAGATCAAGGCGGGCCGCATGCCGAAGAACCTGCTGCCGCTGCAGTCGGGCGTCGGCAACGTCGCGAACGCCGTCATGGCGGGCTTCGTTGACTCCGACCTCGAAGACCTCACGGTCTACACCGAGGTCATCCAGGACGGCATGCTCGACCTCATCGATGCGGGCAAGCTGAACTTTGCCTCGGGCACGGCGTTCTCGCCCTCGCCGGCAGGCATGGAGCGCTTCTACAAGGATGTCGCGAAGTACAAGAAGTACCTGCTGCTGCGTCCGCAGGAAATCTCCAACAGCCCGGAAGTCGTCCATCGCCTCGGCGTCATCGCTATGAACACGGCGCTCGAAGTCGACATCTACGGCAACGTGAACTCCACGCACGTCACGGGCACGAAGATGATGAACGGCATCGGCGGCTCGGGCGACTTCGCGAGAAACGCCTTCCTGACGATCTTCTACACGCCTTCGATTGCGAAGGACGGCGCGATCTCGTCCATCGTTCCCATGTGCTCGCACATCGATCACACGGAGCACGACGTCGACGTCATCATCACGGAGCAGGGCATCGCGGATCTGCGCGGTCTTGCACCGAGGAAGCGCGCGCTGGAAATCATCAACAACTGCGTGCATCCCGACTACAAGCCGGTGCTGCTTGACTATTACAACAGAGCCGTAGAGGCCACCAAGCATGCGCATACGCCGCACATCATCAAGGAAGCGCTTTCCTTCCATGAGAAGTTCATCGAAACGAAATCCATGAAATAAGGCGCAGAAAACATCTTTTGAACGGATCGGAAATCAATTGGGGAAAAGGAAGCGGCTATAGACCGCTCGGACTTCTGCGGCAAAGACACGCAGGAGACGAGCGGGTGCGCCCCTTTTCGCATTCCCTGACAGGAGGAAAACAATATGAGCAATGAGAAAATCCAGGCCGAGTTGGAAAAGTACGAGGCTGACCTGAAAAAGACCACCGCGAAATTCCCGCTTCGCCCGAACGTTCCCGAGCAGGGCCTCTACACGCCGCTCGACGTCGAAGGCGGAGATTATGCCGAAGATCTCGGCATTCCGGGCCAGTTCCCCTACACGCGTGGCGTGCAGCCTACGATGTATCGCGGCCGCTTCTGGACGATGCGTATGTACGCCGGCTTCTCCACGGCCGAAGAGTCCAACAAGCGCTACCGCATGTTGATTGCGACGGGCGCGTCGGGCCTCTCGTGCGCCTTCGATCTGCCGACGCAGATCGGCTACGACTCCGACGATTCGATTTCCGAAGGCGAGGTCGGCAAGGTCGGCGTGGCGATTGACTCGCTCGCCGACATGGAGACCCTCTTCGACCAGATCGATCTCGGCAAGGTCTCGACGTCCATGACGATCAACGCCCCGGCTTCCGTGCTTCTTGCGATGTATATCGCCGTTGCTGAGAAGCAGGGCGTGCCCGCAGACCAGCTCACGGGCACGATTCAGAACGATATCCTCAAGGAGTATGCGGCTCGCGGCACCTACATCTTCCCGCCGCGCCCGTCCATGCGCCTCATCACCAACATCTTCGCTTACTGCTCGAAGAACGTACCGAAGTGGAACACCATTTCCATCTCGGGCTACCATATCCGCGAAGCCGGCTCTACGGCTGCCCAGGAAATCGCCTTTACGATTTCTGATGGTATCGCCTACGTCAATGCCGCCATTGAGGCGGGACTCAACGTCGACGATTTCGCGGGCCGTCTCTCCTTCTTCTGGAACGCGCACAACAACGTGCTCGAAGAAGTCGCGAAGTATCGTGCATCCCGCCGCATCTGGGCGAAGATCATGCGCGACCGTTTCGGTGCGAAGAAGGACAAGTCCATGAAACTCCGCTTCCATACCCAGACTGCAGGCTCCATGCTCACGGCGCAGCAGCCGGACAACAACATCGTCCGCGTCGCGCTGCAGACGGCGGCAGCCGTCATGGGCGGCACGCAGTCCCTCCATACGAACTCCCGCGACGAAGCGCTCGCGCTTCCGACGGAAGAGTCCGTCTCCATCGCTCTGCACACGCAGCACATCGTTGCGCATGAGAGCGGTCTCGCTGACGTCATCGATCCTCTGGCAGGCTCCTACTATGTAGAGGCCATGACGAACCGGATCGAGAAGGAAGCGATGGAGTACATCAAGAAGATCGACGAGATGGGCGGCGCTGTCGCTGCCATCGAGAAGGGCTACATCCAGAAGGAAATCCAGGACAGTGCTTATGCCTGGCAGATGGATGTCGAGTCCGGCGCTCGCGTCATCGTCGGCGTCAACAAGTATCAGAAGGAAAACGAGGAGCCGCCGAAGGATCTCCTGAAGGTCGACGCCTCCGTCGGCGAGAAGCAGAAGAAGCAGCTCGCCGAGGTCAAGGCGAAGCGCGACAACGCAGCTGTGAAGTCCGCGCTCGAAGCCCTCAAGAACGCGTGCGAGGATGAGAAGGAAAACCTCATGCCGCACATCCTCACGGCTGTCAAGACGTATGCGACGCTCGGCGAAATCTGCGGCGTCATGCGCAGCGTCTTCGGCGAATACGAGGCTCATACGTCCCTGTAATCCGCAGGACTTTTAGGGGAAGCCGTCCGTTTTTCGGACGGCCGCACCCTGCAATCCTTTCTCTACTTGAACTTGGAGGTAATTTCAAATGGCAAAAATCAGGGTATTGGTAGCAAAACCGGGCTTGGACGGTCATGATCGCGGCGCGAAAGTCGTCGCGCGCGCTCTTCGCGATGCAGGATTCGAGGTCATTTACACAGGTCTTCGCCAGACTCCGGAGCAGATTACGGAAGCAGCTCTGCAGGAAGACGTCGATGTCATCGCGCTGAGCATCCTCTCGGGCGCTCATCCGCACCTCTTCCCCAAGGTTGTCGAGCTTGTGCGCGGCAAGGGCATGACGGACACGCTGATCATTGGCGGCGGCGTCATTCCTGAGACGGACATCCCCGCACTCAAAGAAGCGGGCATTGCCGCCGTCTTCACGCCGGGCACGCCGACGGGCGACATCGTCGATTTCATCAACGAGCATGTGAAGAAGTAAGTTCGCTGTGGGGCTGGCAGCAGTTCGTCTGCCGCCAGCCTTGCTTTTATCCGTATCATGCGCGAAATTTCGGGAAACAACGGGCAATTCTGTGTTTTTCGAGATTTTCCGGAACAATGGCATAGGTGGTGCATTCCATGGACATAGCCAAGGAACTCCTGCAAGGAAATCGCCTCGCGCTTTCGAGAGCCATCACGGCGATCGAGAACGAGGCGGAAAATGCCATCGACATCATGAAGGCGCTCTACCCGCATACGGGTCACGCCTATGTGCTCGGCATCACGGGGCCTCCGGGCGCCGGCAAGAGCACGCTGACGGACAAGCTCGCGAACGAATACCGCAAGCAGGGCAAGACCGTCGGCGTCATCGCCATCGACCCGACCAGCCCGTTTTCGGGCGGCGCCATCTTGGGCGACCGCATCCGCATGGCGAGTCTGGCGATGGACGAAGGCGTATTCATCCGCAGCATGGGGACACGCGGCAGCTTGGGCGGCCTTTCGCACAAGACGGCGGACGCCGTCAAGGCGATGGACGCTTTTGGCAAGGACATTATCTTTGTCGAGACCGTCGGCGTCGGGCAATCCGAGGTCGACATCGTTCGGGCAGCCGATACGACGATGGTCGTATTGATTCCCGGCATGGGCGATGACATCCAGGCCATCAAGGCGGGCGTCTTGGAGATCGGCGACGTGTTCGCCATCAACAAGGCAGATCTTGACGGCGCGGACAAGCTCGTGCGCGAGATCAACATGATGCTCGATTTGGACGGCGTGATGAAAGACTGGCGGCCGCCCATCGACAAGGTCATAGCAAATCAACAGATCGGCGTCAAGGAACTTGTCGCATCCGTCGACAAGCACCGCGCCTACATCGAGGAGAAGGGGATTCTCGCCGAGCGGCGCACGAAGCGCACGAAGGACGAGATGATCGACATCCTCGAAAGCAATATCGGCTCGTACGTCAAGAGCAAGGTCGTCGATTCGGGCAAGCTCGACGCGTTCGTTGCCGACATCAAGGCAGGCAGGACAGATCCCTACACCGTCACGCAGAACATCATGAAAAATATGCTCAAGTGACGGCAGATCTTTCTATATCTAGGAGGTAATCCACATGTTCAAAGTTTTGGGTGTAGACCACATCGGTATTGCTGTCAACGATCTCGACGAGGTCGGCAAGTTCTGGACGGAGCAGATCGGCATCCCGTGCACGGGCAAGGAAGTCGTTGCTGAGCAGAAGGTTGAGACGAGCTTCAACCCGACGCCGAACGGCTCGGAAATCGAGCTTCTCGCGGCGACCGACCCGACGAGCCCGATTGCGAAGTTCATCGAGAAGAACGGCGGCCGCGGCGGCATCCAGCACATCGCTCTTCGCGTCGACAACATCGAGAACGCGATTGCCGACCTCATGGCAAAGGGCGTGAAGATGATCGACGAGAAGCCGCGCTACGGTGCGGGCGGTGCTAGAATCGCCTTCCTTCATCCGAAAGCCACGCACGGCGTCCTCCTCGAAATCTGTGAGCACGAAGACCGCTGAACCCTTTCCTCCGGCCTGCGCCTGGGAAGAGCGGGACGGAAAAGGTCGGGCTTGACCGCCCGGACTTTCATAAGGTAAGATATAAGAGAAGATTCGATATAGAGGAGGAAGAGTATGGCTACAGTTCAGGAAAAAATCGCTCTCATGCACGCCAAGAAGGAGCATATCCAGCAGGGCGGCGGGCAGAAGCGCATCGACAAGCAGCATTCGCAGGGCAAGATGACGGCTCGCGAGCGCATTGAGAAGCTTTTCGATGAGAACACCTTTGTCGAGCTTGACATGTTCATGAAGCATCGCTGCACGAACTTCGGTCAGGATCAGAAGGATCTGCCGGGCGAAGGCGTCATCACGGGCTATGGCACGGTTGACGGCCGCCTTGTCTACGCGTTCGCGCAGGACTTCACGGTCGAGGGCGGCTCCTTGGGTGAGAAGCACGCGCACAAGATCTGGAAGGTCATGGATCTCTCGATGAAGATGGGCGCTCCGTGCATCGGCATCAACGACTCGGGCGGCGCACGCATCCAGGAAGCCGTTGACGCGCTTTCGGGCTATGCGGGCATCTTCTATCGCAACACGGCGGCTTCGGGTGTCGTGCCGCAGATCTCCGTCATCATGGGACCGTGCGCGGGCGGCGCTGTCTACAGCCCGGCCATCACGGACTTCATCTACATGGTCAAGAACACGAGCCAGATGTTCATCACGGGACCTGCCGTCATCAAGTCCGTCACGGCGGAAGAAGTCACGGCGGAAGCCTTGGGCGGCGCCATGACGCACAACTCGGTCTCGGGCGTCGCGCATTTCGCGGCGGAGAATGAGGACGACTGCATCCAGCAGATCCGCTACCTGCTCTCCTTCCTGCCGAGCAACAACATGGACGACGCGCCGATCGTCGAGACGGGCGACGACCCGTCGCGCATGGACGAGTCCCTGAACTCGGTCATTCCGGACAACCCGAATGCACCGTACGACATGAAGGACGTCATCCGCAGCATCGTCGACAACGGCGAGTTCTACGAAGTGCATCAGCATTTCGCGACGAACATCATCACCTGTTTCGCGCGCTTCGACGGCCGCTCCGTCGGCATCATTGCGAACCAGCCGAACGTCATGGCGGGCTGCCTCGACGTCAACGCTTCCGACAAGTCCGCACGCTTCATCCGCTTCTGTGATGCATTCAACATCCCGCTCGTCAACCTCGTCGATGTTCCGGGCTTCCTGCCGGGCGTCGGTCAGGAGCACACGGGCATCATCCGCCACGGCGCGAAGATGCTCTACGCCTACAGCGAGGCTACGGTGCCCAAGGTCACGGTCATCACGCGCAAGGCGTACGGCGGTTCCTACATCGCCATGTGCTGCCGCGAACTCGGCGCAGACCAGGTCATGGCATGGCCTTCGGCTGAAATTGCCGTCATGGGCCCTGCGGGCGCTGCGAACATCATCTTCCGCAAGGATCCCGACAAGGATCAGAAGACGGCGGAGTACGTCGAGGAATTCGCTACGCCGTACAAGGCGGCGGAGCGCGGCTACGCCGACATGGTCATCGAGCCGAAGGAGACGCGCCCTTATGTCATCACGGCATTGAACGCTCTCGCCTCGAAGCGCGAAGTCGGGCCGGCGAAGAAGCACGGCAATATTCCGTTGTAATCGGGAGGTTCACTTATGCAAAACGCAAAAGACGTCAAACCTGAGGTCGCTGCGGTCATCGCTGCAGCCGTCCAGATGATGGTTGGCAATAAAGTCGTTGCCGTCAAGATCAAGCGCAACGACGCATGGGCAATGGCGGGTCGCCAGAGCATCCATTAAGAAAGACGTAAGCGAAAACAAATTGAAGACTTGGAGGAATTTACAATGAAAAAGTTCAACATCAAGGTCAATGGCACGAGCTACGAAGTCGAGGTCGAGGAAGAGAAGGCAGCCGTCGCGGCGCCTGCACCGAAGGCAGCCGCTCCCGCCGCTCCGAAGGCCGCTGCTCCGGCTGCTCCTGCCGCTCCTGCCAAGGCAGCTGTTTCCGCTGGCGCCGGCGAAGCTTCCGTCAACGCCCCGATGCCGGGCAAGATCGTCAACGTCCTCGTTTCCGAGGGTCAGAAGGTCAACTCGGGCGATGTCCTCTTGATTCTCGAAGCCATGAAGATGCAGAACGAAATCGCTGCAACGCAGGCCGGCACGGTCAAGGCGATCAACGTCGCCGCCGGTCAGAGCGTCAAGGCCGGCGATCCGTTGGTCATCGTCGGCTAAGCTGTACGAATGGAACGAGGTTGAACCTCCGCCCTCTATTGGCGGGGGGGCTTCCTGGTCATCGTAGGTTGAGCTTGTACGAATGGAACTGCCGCACGCATCCGCGTGCGGCAGTTTTTTCAATAGAGAGATTCTTGAAAATTAGCGTGAAAGTCCAAGAGATCAAGCTGGAGGATCAGATCGATGGGATACACTGCTGTAAGGGCGGTGTACAATGTTCACTAAGTGGGCATTTGTGCTTGTAGTTTATCTGTGATGCTTTTTTGAGTAGGAGGAGGAATACGTGGCGATTTTGCATACGAAGGAATCTGCCTTAGCAAAGACGAAGCAGAGGAATTTTTTTCTGGCTGCATTTTTTTATGGCATTGCAGGACTCGTGTGGCTTTGGTGGGTAAATAATATTCTTTTCGTGCATCGTATATTGTCTTTTAATACAGTAGTGCCAATCTTCGTGCTTTTTGGTGGTGCAGGGTGGCTGGGCAGGCACTTTTGGCACAACTACCGAAAATCTGCATCGGGGGACAAGGGCGTGGAACGTGCGCTCGATGTTTTGCGGCGTCTGTCGGATGACTATGAGGTGTTTAGCAATGTCGTGGTCATGGGACGCTACTGCTCTATTGTTGTTGTTGGCAGAAATGGCGTTTTTATCGTTCAAGTGAAGAATCATACTGGAAGGATTGCACCAAGCGGGGGGGAAGATTGGGTGCAGGAGAAGACTGGACGAGGCGGAACAGATTATGCGTCGACTTTGCGCAATCCTGTCATACAGTTGAAAGGGCAGATTCATGCAATGGCTCAGTTTCTCAAACAAGAGGGAATTCGTGTTTGGGTTGACGGCATGGTTTATTTTACAAATCCCGATGTGATTCTTCTCGATTGCTCTGCTGAGGTTACGGATAATGGGAACACGATTCTTGATTTCATCACAAATTATGCAGCGCGTCATATATTAGGAGATGCCGAAGTGACGCAGATTTCGACACTATTGCAGCGTGCTGGTAAAGTTTAGCATCAAGTCGAAGTCTAGAATGACTAGGTTTCTGTAAGGTGAGAGGGCGTATGTACAGGGGGCCTTCTTGATATGTCCGGACAGTTTATTCCAAATAAGAAAGGAGACAATGAAAATGAATAAAATAGTCGCAGGGGGACTGGGATTGTTGGCGATGGCAGTGTTAACGCTTGCTGACAACATGGGCGTCCCGTTCGTTTCTAAATCGCAGCCCGAAACCCCGAAGGGGCTGCATTGGGCGAATACGAAGCCCCGTACATCTCATGACGACTTTGAACGTCAGTGGGAAGATACTGGTCGAAGAATCGAAGAGCATAGCAAGATGGTGCGTGAAGGTGTTGCGGCGAATCGAGCGAAAGCCGAGCAAATCTCGAAAGAGATGGATGAGAATATCGCCGCTCATGAGGCGAAACGCCAAAAATACGATTTTGAGGATTTGGGCGAGGTCGGCAAAGATATGCCGATGCAACCACCCACCAAAAAGAGGCAGGAGTGATTCCCTGCCTCTACAGTTGAGAATAATCGTGTTATACTTGAGCGAGAAAAGGTATCCTGCTTTTGATGTGGAAAAGCGTCCTAAGGTGCCACATACTTTAGGCAATGGGAAAACTGCACGCACAAACTCAAGCGAGAACCGATGATGAATGAGAGGATGCTCTTCTTGGCGATTGTTGTATAATAAAACTAAAAGCTGCTTAAATAGTTTGGGAGAGATGGATATGGGAAACGATTATGAAAATCGGCGCGAGGCGAGTATTCGACAAAGGCTGCAGGGCGAAGAGAAAGAAGGCGGCAATGCTGCCGGATTCAATGCCGCTATGGAAAGCGCTGCGCATGGCGACCGTCTTGGCCGTTTCAATGCGCGGCAAGGGCATGGTTATGCTGCAGAACAGGTGAATGACCTTATCGACAAACTGTCTGGGAAAGACGCGTGGATTCTTGGGGATGATAATGCCAAGAATGGACCGGATCGCATGGTGGACGGACAACTCATCCAGACGAAGTATTGTGCAAATGCCCAAGCGACAGTAGATGCGGCTTTTCGCAACGGGAAGTATCGCTATTTGGATGCACAGGGAAAGCCGATGCAGCTCGAAGTGCCGAGCGACCAATATCAAGCTTCGATTCGCTGTATGGAAGAGAAAATTGCTGAAGGACAAGTAGCCGGGGTGGATGACCCGAGGGCAGCACGGCAGTTTGTGCGCAAAGGAAATGTGGACTACAAGACAGCCTGCAATATAGCGCGGGCAGGTACGGTGGAATCGCTCTCCTTTGATGCGGCGCATGGCATGGTCGTCGCCAGGAGCAGCATGGGCATATCGGCGATCCTTTCCTTTGCTAAAGCTATATGGGCAGGCGAGGATGTAGAAAAAGCTGTCGATATTGCCATGTACAATGGTTTGCAGATGGGAGGGATGGCATTTGCAGCCTCTATGCTGACATCGCAATTGACCCGTACGGGACTGAACCGCGCTTTGCTGAATCCATCGATAGGAGTGGTGCGCCTTCTGCCGAGCAGCGTCCGTAAATCGCTGCTCGACTCTATGCACAAGGGAGCCGCTGTCTATGGCGGTGCAGCCACGAAAGATTTGGCGAAGCTTTTGCGCAGTAACGCGATTGCCGCCGGTGCGATGATGTTGGCCATGTCGGCAGGTGATATTACGAATTGTTTCCGCGGTAGGATTTCCGCAAAACAGCTCTTTAAAAATATGACAAATCTTGCGGGCGGTATAGGCGGCGGCTACTTAGGAACTTTTCTCGTCCAAGGGGTGGCTTCGGCAGCAAGTGGAGGCGCATCGACGGCAATCGTTCTGGGCGCTGGTCTTGTCGGCGGCACACTTGGCACTATGGCGACGAGTACGGCGACAAATCACTTCGTTGAGGAAGATGCTTGGGAAATGGTGCGGATTCTTGATGAACGCTTGATTCCTTTGGCGCAGCAATATTTGCTGTCTCAGGAGGAGCTGGATTTGGTGGTCGAGGATCTGAATGTCGCATTGGGCGGAGGCAAGAAAAAGGGCATAGGCGGAGAAAAACTTTTGGAGATGTATGCGAGTCCAGATCGTGTGCAATTTGCTGATACCCTCTTGACCGAGCATATAGAAAATATTGTCCGTTGGCGTGTACACGTTCGTTTGCCGAAGCCGGAGAAGTTTATGGAAGGAATGGGCCGCGTCCTGACATTGGCTGCAGGTGGACAGAGGGGGCAGAATTCCTGCGCACAAAAAGAATGGAAGCCTGTTGAGATGGGACAGCGCCTTTTGAGCAGAGAAGTGTCCGAGCGTGCAGCGAAAAAAGCAAGGTACGTGGGGAATCAGATGAATATCATCTCGGCACAGCAAGGAGAAAGCCTTGCCCAGATGGCTGCGGAAGAAAAAGAATTTGCGGCAAAACAGCATCTGCATGATGAAAAAATCGCAGCGTATCAAGCAGAATTGAAGAAATTTGGGGAGGAAAATGAAAATGGCAAGTGAGTTGTGCCTCATAGAAACCGATGTCTTGACGAGGGAAGAGAAAATAGCTTTGGAGGCAGAGATCGAGCATCTGATTGAGGGACATAAAGACAATCGGCAGGCAATCAACCGCCTTGTTTTTGCAAGCATTGAGGCAATGACGAAAGCGGATGATGCTGCGCAGGAGCTTTCCAGCAAAGACTTTTTTAGGCGTTTCTTGGGTGGAATTACAGGCAGTAACGCAAAATTGCAGGACAAGATCAACAGCAGCCGTGCTGCGGCGCAGTATGCAGCGCAGCAAACACTGCAGAAGCTGGCAGAACAAAACCTGATGACGTTCGACCTCATCACGGCGGTAAACAATAAGCTCAATGCTTCGCTGCATCGGGTGGGCGAAGAGATTGAAAACATTTATGAAGGCTTGGCAAAATTCCTGCGCCATAATAAAAGTGAACTCGTGCGCCTGGAAACGCGCTTGGAGAAGGTGGAGCGCAATGTAAATCTGCTCACATGGCAGAATTCCATTGAATATCAAGCCTTTGAGGGAATCGAATACTGTGATTTGGACGAGACGGGAAAAATTGTCTGCCTCGTGCGGGACTTTTACGAAATCACAAAAGGGGAATGGAGCACTTCTGAGCTGCTTTTGCTCAAAACAGCCATGGGATCGGTCCATATACAACCGCGGGGCAAGGTGAATTTCCTGGCAGTTTTGCAGGAAATTGCAGAAGATGGGGCATTGCAGGGGAAATTGCTGGGCGAGCGGCAAATAGTGCCTGCGGATGATTCTGATTGGCTGCTGGCATTTGGCGCGCTAAGAAAGATGGAAGCGTTACAGCGGGAAGAAAACTATATCGTGGATACGGTCAGGGAGTATCTCGAAAAAAGCGCTGTAAAGGCAGACGAAAGGCAGATTCGCGTTGAATTGCTGCTGAAATATCTGGCCGAGAGAATGGGCGTCAACCTTGATAGCGAAGTGGAAATCTATGACCTTGTAATGGAATTGTTGTTTGATTTGCAGCAGGCAGAGCTTGCGGGGCTTTTAAGCGATGTACAGTCGGAAGACGAGCCTCTTCTAACGATGCCAAATGAGAAGCTGCAGGAAGCGGAGCGACTGTATATCGCTTATCAACTGGATGAAGCCGAGGAGCTTTTTGAAGAATTGGCGAAAGCAGGCAATGCCCGTGCAATGTATGTTCTTGCCCGATATTATTATGATCCGGATTGGGGATGGAAAGGCGCAGATGCCGGGGATGTACTGGCACAGCTGTATGAGGCAGAATCCCGGGCGGATGATGAGCAAAAGACGGCGGTATTGGAAGAGCGGTTTCCTCGCGTATATGAGCTTGCAGAGCAAGGTGATGTGTTTGCACGTCATGAAGTGGCGGGTATGTTTTTGCATGGCTACGGGACAAGGTGTGATGAGCAAAAAACGATATATTATTGGAGAACGGCCGCAGAAGCGGGCTTTTGGGATTCGACGAGAGAGTTGGGCAATTTGTTCAAGGTACAAGGCAAATATAAGAAGGCTGCTGGGTGGTTTAAGAAGCTTGCTGAAGCGGGATGTGATGAGGGATGGTATAAGTTGGGAAAGATTTATGGGGAGGGTGAAGGCGATATCGCATGTGAGAAAGAGGCCATACGGTGTTACCAAAAAGTATATGAAATGCAGGGATTTCGGGCAGGCGATGCGGCATGCGATTTAGGAATTATTTTTGATAATAAGGAGGAATACAAAAAAGCAAATGAATGGTTCAGGAAGTCTGGCGAAGCGGGAAATGATTGGGGGTGGATTTTTTTAGCAGATAACTATGCGGATGGAAAAGGTACCACGGAAGACAAAGATAAGGCAATAGAGTATTATTTAAAAGCATATGAAATAGGGGGAACGCGTGCAGGTGATGCGGCGTATTCAATAGGCATGATTTTTGATGGGCGCGAGAATTATAACGAGGCAAATATATGGTTTAGAAAAGCTTATGATTGGTTCAAAAAAGCGGCAGAAGCAGGCAGCGATTGGGGATACTACAAATTAGGCAATTGCTATCTGGAAGGCAAAGGGGTTGCTCAAAATGCAGCAAAAGCAGTGGAATGCTTTACAAAAGCGTATGAGATGCAGGGCAGAGCTGCTGATTATGCAAAAGAAAGATTGGATGAACTGAGGTGAGACTTTTTCAGGCAATGGCTGTATTTGATGTAGAAGATTGAGACAAGTTGTTCGCAGAGCGAGCGGAAAGGATGTGCCAAGATGGCAATGCTGGATGTACCTAAAAAAGAGCCGCTCGTAGGCGGCGAAGAAGAACTTGCATACAAACGGGCGAATATGCTATACTAAGGGTGGCTGGAATGTGGCGACGATACCATTCCGACATGCAAAAAGCCCCCCGAGTTTGTGCCTTGGGGGGCTTTTCTATTCCCATATTGCGAGCAGGGCTTAACGCTCAGGCTTGTTGCCTTCAGAATCTCTCGTCAAGCCATCTGCAGAGATAGTAGCTGACTATTCCTGCCGCGACGGAGATAAGGAATGTGGCGACGATGTTTTCCATTCGTCCATGCACCCCCTTTCCATTGCCATGTCTAGGGGCGGCAACGCATCAAGTATAGCATATTCCAGCACATCACGCCACAGCCTTTGCCGACACGCAAAAAAGGGCATAAAAAAGAGCCGCACCTAGGGCAACTGATTTCTATAGGGAAAGGGGAACGACATGCCAACAATTTCAATGTTCTTTGGAATTATCATTCGTATGTATAACAACGGCGAGCATAACTCGCCTCATTTTCACGCAACCTACCAAGGAAACAATGCCGTTTTTAATATGGACGGCGATCTCATAGAAGGCGATATGCCACGCAAGCAAGTCAAACTGATTGCCGCATGGACAGAAATTCATCGCGATGAGCTTCTTGCCAACTGGGAGCTTGCCATGAGCGAGCAGCCGCTTTACAAGATCGCCCCACTCCGCTAAAGAAAGGATTTCATCATGGGACAGCCTGTATGGATTGTGGAAAACGTGAAAGCACGGGATGACTATACCCTGCTCATCACATTCACAGGCGGCGCACAGCGTGTTTACGACGCACGCCCCCTGCTGGCAAAGGAAATCTTTGCCCCGCTGAAAAGCTTGCCTTTTTTCCTACGCGCGAAAGCATTATACGGCACGGTCATTTGGAGCGACGATATAGACATCGCACCGGAGCACCTCTATGAATGCAGCATCCCCGTTGATCGGAACAGGACGGCGTGACCATGTGCAACACGATTCCCGAAGTAGAAAAAAGAGCCGCGTAAATTTACCAGTGATTCCTTCATACTTTTCCCACTTGCTTTTCCACCCCATCTATGCTAAAATTTTTCACGGTGTCTATATAACGCACGCGCACTGACGTCTGCCCTGTGCTCCCTTGAGAGTGGTGCAGAGGATGAGGGGCGCGGAGGAAAAAACAGGAGGTGCACCAATTATGGCAGTAGTTTCTATGAAACAACTTTTGGAGGCCGGTGTCCATTTCGGACATCAGACCCGCCGTTGGAATCCGAAGATGGCGAAATACATCTTCACGGAGAGGAACGGCATCTACATCATTGATTTGCAGAAGACCGTGCGCAAGGTTGACGAGGCGTACAACTTCCTTCGCAGCTTGGCGGAAGAGGGCAAGAGCGTTCTCTTCGTCGGCACGAAGAAGCAGGCGCAGGACGCTGTGAAGGAAGAGGCGACGAAGGCTGAGATGTTCTATGTCAACGAGCGTTGGCTCGGCGGCATGCTGACGAACTATCAGACGATCCAGAAGCGCATCCGCCGCTTGAAGGATCTTGAGCGCATGGAAGAGGACGGCACGTTTGACGTCCTGACGAAGAAGGAAGTCCTGCAGCTGCGTCATGAGATGACGAAGCTGGAGAAGTTCCTCGGCGGCATCAAGGAGATGAACCGTCTGCCGGGCGCACTCTTTGTCGTTGACCCGCGCAAGGAGCGCATCGCCGTCGCTGAGGCAAAAAAACTCAACATCCCCATCGTCGCAATCGTTGATACGAACTGCGATCCCGATGAGATCGACTATGTGATTCCGGGCAACGACGATGCGATCCGTGCCGTCCGCCTTTTGACGAGCGCGATGGCGAGCGCCATCGTCGAGGGTCGTCAGGGTCAGGCAGGTGCAGGCGAGGAGGCGCAAGATGGCAAAGATTGACGCAAAGATGGTCAAGGAGCTGCGCGAGCGTACGGGCGCAGGCATGATGGACTGCAAGAAGGCGCTGACGGAGACCGACGGCGACATGGACAAGGCGATCGACTACCTGCGCGAGAAGGGCATTGCGAAGGCTGAGAAGAAGGCCGGCCGCATCGCGTCCGAGGGCGTCGTCGCAGCTTACGTTGCGGACGATGCGAAGGTCGCGGCGCTCGTCGAGATCAACTGCGAGACGGACTTTGTCGCCGTTACGGAGAAGTTCCACGAGCTTTGCGACAAGATCGCCAAGCACATCGCAGAGACGAATCCTGCCGACGTGGATGCCTTGAATGCGAGCACGCTTGAAGGCAAGACGGTGGCGGAAATCGTCACGGAAGCCGTCGCGAGCATCGGCGAGAAGATTTCGCTGCGCCGCTTCGAGCGCTATGAGAACGCTTCGGGCCGCATTGCAAGCTACATCCACATGGGCGGCAAGATCGGCGTGCTCGTCGACCTTTCGGGCGGCACGGCGGAGATTGGCAAGGACGTCGCCATGCACATTGCAGCGTCTGCGCCGACGGCGATCGACCGTTCGGGCGTGAAGGCGGAAGACCTTGAGCACGAGAAGGAAGTCCTGCGTGCGCAGGCTCTCGAAGAGGGCAAGCCCGAAAAGATCGTGGAGCGCATGGTCGAGGGTCGCATCAACAAGTTCTATCAGGAAGTCTGCCTGCTGGAGCAGCCCTTCGTCAAGGATCCGGACAAGAAAGTTCAGGAAATTCTCGGCGATGTCAAGGTCGAGCGCTTCGTTCGCTTCGAACTGGGCGAGGGTCTTGAGAAGAAGTCGGAGGACTTCGCGGCTGAGGTCGCTGCTCAGATCAAGGGCTAAGAGATTTGAAATAAGAAAAGCTGCTGCATGGCGATGGATGGAAAATGTTTCTGTGCGGCAGCTTTTTCCTGCCATTTTCAGGAAGTTGTCTCGCAAATGCACAACACCTTAGGAAGCTCTAACGGCAGGACGATTTTCTGCAAAGCGAAGAGGATTATTTCCGGCTTCGTCGAATAGGGAAGAGAAGCAACGAGATGGGAAGATACTTCTGCAAGGGGGACGTTCATTTTGGATATTGCCAGCTACAAGCGTGTCGTTTTGAAACTCAGCGGTGAATCTCTCGCAGGAGATCAGGGCTTCGGCATCGACCTGCCGACCGTCGACGCCATTGCGGCCGAGGTCAAGAAGGTGCGCGAGCACGGCATTGATGTCGCCGTCGTCGTTGGCGGCGGCAATATCTGGCGCGGCCTTGCGGGAAGCGACAAGGGAATGGATCGGGCGCAGGCGGATTACATGGGAATGCTCGCGACCGTCATGAATTCGCTCGCCTTGCAAAGCTCTTTGGAGAACATCGACGTCGATACGCGCGTGCAGAGCGCCATCGAGATGCGTCAGATCGCTGAGCCGTACATTCGCCGCAAGGCCGTGCGTCACCTCGAAAAGGGACGCGTCGTGATCCTGGCGGCGGGTACGGGAAATCCGTATTTCTCGACGGATACGACCGCGGCTCTTCGCGCCGCCGAGATCGAGGCGGACGTCATCCTCATGGCGAAGAAGGGCGTCGACGGCGTCTACGACTCCGACCCGCGTAAGAACCCTGCAGCAAAGAGGTTCACGCGTCTTGCGTACATTGAAGTTCTGCAGCGCGGCCTCGCCGTCATGGACTCGACGGCGACGAGTCTCTGCATGGACAACAAGATTCCCATTGTCGTATTCAATATTGACAAGCATGAGAATATCCTCAAGGCTGCGGTCGGCGAGGATATCGGCACGATTGTAGGGGGAGAGGAAGCATGATCAAGGATATTTTCCATGCGCAGGAAGAGCGCATGAAGAAAACGCTCGAAGCGCTGCGCCGCGATTTTGGTTCGCTGCGCGCCGGACGCGCAACCCCTGCGCTCCTCGATCGCGTGATGGTCGACTACTACGGACAGCCCACGCCTGTGAGCCAGGTCGCGGCGATCGCCGTGCCCGAGCCGCGCATGCTCATGATCACGCCCTGGGAGAAGACGATCCTGCACGACATCGAGAAGGCGATCATGAAGTCCGATCTCGGGCTTACGCCGAATTCCGACGGCACGGCGGTACGGCTCTCCATTCCGCAGCTCACGCAGGAGCGCCGCACGGAACTCGTGAAGTCGCTGAACAAGAAGACGGAGGATGCGAAGGTCGCGATCCGCAACATTCGCCGCGATGCGAATGAGCAGATGAAGAAGCTCGAAAAGGCGAAGGAAATCACCGAGGACGATGCGAAGAAGGGCCAGGACGACATGCAGAAGCTTGTCGACAAGTATATCAAGGCCGTGGATGATGCACGCGTCGTCAAGGAAAAGGAAATCATGGAAGTCTGATGGAAGAAGTCGATGTTTTGGGCATTCCCTGGCAGGAGGCGAAAGAGCGTCTTGAGGCGCTCGGATTCCTCTATGAGGTGGAGTGGACACGTCCCACACGAGATTTTTTTCCGATAGATGAGCAGTCTCCCTATGTCGTGCGGCAGAGGCGAGAAGGCGATAAGATAAAGCTCGTGCTTGCAGCGCGGCTGCGAAAGGAGGTGTCCTGTCATGGCTTACAAGATTAGCGAAGAGTGCATTTCGTGCGGCTCGTGCGCCGGTACCTGTCCCGTCGAGGCGATCTCGGAGGGTGAGTCCCAGTACGTGATCGACGAAGAGAAGTGCATTGAGTGCGGTGCGTGTGCGGAAGGCTGTCCCGTCTCCGCGATTTCCGCGCCCTGATGCGCCGAACGCATGAAAAAACCGCTGCCTGGCAGCGGTTTTTTTGTGCGCTTTCGAGGGAGGATTCCTCAGCCTTCGCTTTCGGAGAGCTTCTTCTCGAAGCGGTCTTTGTTCGTATTCTTCGGGATGCTCGTCGGATAATCGCCGCTGAAGCAGGCGTCGCAGCATGGGATGTTGCCGGCGAGTGCGGGCAGCGATTCGATCGGCAGGTAGCCGAGGGTGTCGGCGCCAACGATCTTCGTGATTTCCTCAAGCGTGTGGTGCGCGGCGACGAGGTGATCGGCAGAGTCGATGTCCGTGCCGTAATAGCAGGGATGGAGAAACGGCGGTGCGGAGATGCGCAGGTGGATCTCCTTCGCACCCGCCTTGCGGATGAGGTCGGTGATGCGCTTGCTCGTCGTGCCGCGCACGATGGAGTCGTCGATGAGCACGACCCTTTTGCCGTAGACGGTTTCGGCGATGGGATTGAGCTTGATGCGCACCTTGTCGACGCGGTTTTCCTGCCCAGGTGCGATGAAGGTGCGGCCGATGTACTTGTTCTTGATGAGCCCGATGCCGTAGGGGATGCCCGAGGCGCGGCTGTAGCCGAGCGCCGCGTCGAGTCCCGAGTCGGGTACGCCGATGACGACGTCGGCGTCGACGGGATGCTTGGCGGCTAGGATCTCGCCGGCACGCGTCCTTGCCGCGTGGATGGAAACGCCGTCGATGATGGAGTCGGGACGTGCGAAGTAGATGTACTCGAAGACACACGATTTTCTAGGCTTCGTATGACAGTGTTCCAAGCGGCTCGTCATGCCGTCCTTCGTGAAGACGAGGATCTCGCCGGGCAAGAGGTCGCGCTCGAACTCGGCGCCGACGGCGCTCAGCGCACAGCTCTCGGAGGCGACGATCCAGGTGCCGTCGGGCATCTTGCCGTAGCAAAGCGGACGGAAGCCCTGCGGGTCGCGCACGGCGACGAGCTTGGCACTCGACATCAGACACAGTGAATAAGCGCCTTCGAGGCGGTTCATCGTCTGACTGACCGCATCTTCGATGGAGGGAGTCTTGAGCCGTGCCTGCGTGATGAGGTAGGCGATGATCTCTGTGTCGATCGTCGTGTGGAAGATTGCACCCGCGAGTTCGAGCTTGTCGCGCAGGACATCGGCGTTGCTGAGGTTGCCGTTGTGTGCGAGCGCCAGCTTGCCCTTCTGGTGGTTGATGGCGAGCGGCTGACAGTTGCGGCGGCTCGTCGCTCCCGTCGTGCCGTAGCGCACATGGCCGACGGCCATCGTGCCCTCGGGGAAGCGCGAGAGGATTTCGCGCGAAAAGACGTCGTTGACGAGTCCGAGATCCTTGTGCGAGGAAAAGACGCCGTCGTCGTTCACGGTGATGCCGCAGCTCTCCTGGCCGCGGTGCTGCAGCGCGTAGAGTCCGTAATACGTCATCGCGGCGACGTTCGCCGGCTCGGGGGAAAATGCGCCGAATACGCCGCATTCTTCATGTATGCTCATTCCTGTGCCTCCTGCTTGGGGGAAACTTCTTTTTCCCCTACATCGTACACCATGAGAAAAGTCATGTCAATGGAACGACTGTATACAAAATACGCAGAAGGATATGCATGGATGGCAGCGGATTAAAATTCCGCGCGAGGCACAATAAATGCTTCTGGGGGAAGGATTTCAAAAGGGGCATGTCGAAAAAGAAAAAAAGCTAGGCTATGTCTGATGGATTGGCTTTTCCTGCAAACGGGTGGGCATACGTCCGACAGATTCCTATTTTAGGAGGAAGACTGCACGAAGCAGCATATCCATAAATTTAGAGCAAGGGAGATCATTGGCATGAAAAACAAGCTGCACCATACTTTGACGAGGGCGGTGCTCTTGGGGCTTCTCGCGAGCACGGCGGCGGTGCCGGCGTATGCCGCGTCTTCGCTTTCAAAGCCCGGGCAGGACATCGAAGGGACGCTGCCTAGGGTAGAGGCGGGCGTCGAGAACAACATGAAGAAGAATACGGCAACGAACGAAGTGAAGTTCCTCGTGAAGAACATCCAGCTCGACGTCGAGGACGAGATCAAGTTCAACAACGCCGAAGTTCGCGACATTCTCTTAGCGCGCATCGGCAAGGAGACGACGCTCGCGGGACTCAACGACCTGCAGGATCAGATCACAGCGTACTGCCGCAGCCATGGCTATCCGGCTGCTGCCGCCTACCTGCCCGCACAGGAGTCTGAGGACGGCAATGTCATCATCAAGGTCATCCCCGGCCGTTACGGTGATGTGAAGCTCGACAACAAGAGCCGATTCAAGGATGCAGCGGCGCAGGGCTTCCTTGCGGGGCTAAGGAAGGGCGAGATCATCCGCACGAAGGATCTCGAAACGGCGCTTTACACGATCAGCGACTTCAGCGGCGCGCGCGCCGTCGGCACGCTCAGCGCGGGAAAATCGTTCGGGACGAGCGATGTGACCGTGCATATCGAGGACGGCAAGCCCTCTTCGAGCATCGTCTACGCAGAGAACTACGGCGGCGAGTCCACAGGACGCTATCGCTACGGCGCACAGCATTCGATCTACAACGTCGACGGCATGGGATCGAAGGTCAATGTCGGCGCTTTGATTTCCAACAAGTCGCTGCACAACTACTATGTGAACTACGAAGCGCTCGTCGGGCACGGCGGCACGTCGCTCGGCATCGGCTACAGCCGCATGGACTATGAGGTCAGCGGCCCGCTGAAGCGTCTGGGAGCACACGGCACGGCGGACACGATCAGCATCTACGGCAGCCGTCCGGTATACCATACGACGGATGAGAAGCTCGCCCTTACCT
Organism: Selenomonas sputigena ATCC 35185; assembly: GCF_000208405.1. Lineage (NCBI taxonomy): Bacteria > Bacillati > Bacillota > Negativicutes > Selenomonadales > Selenomonadaceae > Selenomonas > Selenomonas sputigena. The sequence goes on from NC_015437.1 coordinate 590,152, forward strand.
ACGGCTACGATTACCGCAGGCTCAAAGACGATATGGATGCTTTCGGCGCTCAGGCGGCCAGCGAGAAGCACTCGCACGGTATCCATGCCGGTGTCGAAGGTTTTTGGCGCGACCGCAAGAACGGCCTTTCGCTGAATTACAATTTCGTGCTGACGGCGGGCAAGGTTTCGGCGGATTCGTGGTATGCCAAGAGATTGGCGCAAAGTGCGGGCACGGACGGCGGCTTCACGAAGGTGGAAGCCAAGGTTACAGCCGTACAGTCGCTCGGCAAGCAGGCGGATGTCATGGTAAAGCTGTCGGGGCAGATGGCGTCGAAGAATCTCGACAGTTCCGAGCAGATGTATCTGGGCGGCGCCAATGCCGTACGCGCCTATCCGCAGGGTACGGGAACAGGTGACAAGGGGATACTCGGTACGGTTGAGTTCCGCTACTACACCGATGTGCCGGGGCTCGTCGCGAGCACCTACTTCGATGCCGGCCGCAGTTCCTTCGATGGCGACACGACGACGCTCAAGGGATGGGGTCTCGGACTCGCCTACAATGCGCCCGACTGGTTTGCTCGCGTCGACTATGCGCGCCGCATCGGCCTTCCTCGCGGCGAAAAATCGAACATGGATCGCGGCCGCTTCTGGTTCCTTGCGGGCAAGATCTGGTAATGGCGGGAATATCGTCGTGCTCAAGAGTTTTACCATGAAACCCCAAGAGGTCAAGCCCGAAGGGCGCAGACTGATTGGCTAGGTTTCTGTAAGGGCGGCGTACAATGTCCACAAAGTGGACGTTTGTGCGTGTAGTTTGCAGTTTTCTCATGCTGCATGCTGTCTTGGATAAGGAAAGAGGGGCTGTGCATGAATCGGATCTGATTCATGCACAGCCCCTTCGGCTTAGGAAATCATGTATTCGCGTCGGATGATGCAGTTCGAACGCGACGTCTTGCCGTTCGGTGCTGCGTTCGATGGAGGGGGCCTATACGGCTTCCTTTTTCATATCCATCGCGCACTTTTTGCAGACGTTGCGCCCCTTGAAGAGCGACACGTCGTCTACACTGCCGCAGAAGATGCACGTGCAGGTTGGCTCGTACTTTCTGAGCACGATGCGATCCTCATCGGTGTAGATCTCCAAGGCATCGCGCTCTGCGATGCCGAGCGTGCGGCGCAGCTCGATCGGTATGACGACACGACCGAGTTCGTCAACTTTTCTGACGATTCCTGTGGCTTTCATAGCTATCTCCTCCTTAGAAGCAGGCCAGCCAACTGCGGGGAAATAGTCATTCAACGTGCAAAAGCAGAGTTGAGTGATTATTACAGGTTTACAGTATTTACATGAAGAAACATTTTTTGACTTAAAATGTATACTTTTTCCTTTGCTTACAGTATAGCATTTTCAAGAGAATGTTTCAAGTGAAATAATTAAGAAGAAATAATAAATCCATGCCAGAAGGATACTGTACTTTTGATAGAGGACATAGCGAGAGTGAAGGTGCTTTGAAGCTGAATCTTCAAGGAAGGGTTGAATGTATCGGCGCTTTCTCAATGCTTGGAGCTTGAAAATCTTGCATAGGAGAACAAATTTATTCTATAATAGGGAAGATATATAAATGCGGCATCATGCCGTTGAGGAGGCTTTTTTGATGACAAGGAAATCATTCTACATAACGACGCCGATCTACTACCCGAGCGCGAAGCTGCATATCGGGCACGCGTACTGCACGACGATTGCCGATGCTGTCGCGCGCTTCAAGCGGCTGACCGATCACGATGTGTTCTTTCTCACGGGAAGCGATGAGCACGGGCAGAAGATCCAGCAGAAGGCAGAGGAGGAGGGTGTGACGCCCATCGCCTACGTCGACAAGATCGTTGCGGGATTTCAGGGACTTTGGCAGAAGCTCCACATCTCGAACGACGATTTTATCCGCACGACCGAGGAGCGCCACCAGCGCGTCGTGCAGGAGGTCTTCCGCCGCATCTACGAGAAGGGCGACATCTACAAGGGCAAGTACAAGGGGCTTTACTGCACGCCGTGCGAGAGCTATTGGACGGAGCGCCAGCTCGCGGACGGCAAGTGCCCCGACTGTGGGCGCGAGGTGGCGGAGGTCGAGGAAGACGCCTATTTCTTCAAGATGTCGCACTATGCCGACCGCGTCCTCGCATACATCGAGGAGAATCCCGACTTCATACAGCCCGTCTCAAGGCGCAACGAGATGATCAACTTCATCAAGCAGGGGCTTGAAGATCTGTGCATCTCGCGCACGTCGTTCGACTGGGGCATCCCCGTGCCGATCGCACCCGATCATGTCATCTACGTTTGGTTCGACGCTCTGACGAATTACCTGACGCCGATCGGCTTCTTGGACGATCCCGAGAAATTTGAGAAGTATTGGCCGGCCGACGTTCACCTCGTCGGCAAGGAGATCGTGCGCTTCCATTCGATCATCTGGCCGTGCATCCTCATGGCGCTCGATCTGCCGCTGCCGAAGATGGTATACGGCCACGGTTGGCTGATCGTAGACGGCGACAAGATGTCGAAGTCGAAGGGCAACGTCGTCGATCCCGTGCAGCTCATCGACGAGTTCGGCGCTGACGCCATCCGCTACTTCCTGCTGCGCGAGATCAACCTCGGGCAGGATGGCAATTTCTCGCGCGACGCTCTCATTACGCGCATCAATGCCGACCTTGCGAATGACCTTGGCAACCTCCTGCACCGCACGCTGAACATGATCGGCAAGTTCCAAGACGGCGTCGTGGAAGAGGCGCGGGGAGAGAGCGAGATCGACCGCGCCTTCCTTGCGGACGCGGAAAGTGCAATCGCTGCCTACGAGCGCGAGATGGAGGAGATGAAGCTGCAGAGCGCCATCAAGACGACGTGGGCGTTCATCAGCCGCGCGAACAAGTACATCGACGAGACGATGCCGTGGGCGCTTGCCAAGGATGCTGCTGCGAAGAAGCAGGAACTGACGAATACGCTCTACAATCTCGCCGAGAGCCTGCGCCGCATCAGCGTACTCATCGAGCCGTTCATGCCCGAGACGGCGGCGAAGATCTGGCATCAGCTCGGCATGGAGGGAGACTTCTCTCGCGTGCGTTTTGCCGATGTGCGCACGTGGGGCGGCTTCCTAGCGGGAACGCATGTGGGAAGCCCCGAGCAGCTTTTCCCGCGCATCGAGATTGAGGCGGAGGAAAAGCCTACGGTGCAGGGGAAGAAAGGCTCTGCCGTAAAGTCCCAAGGGGCGCAGAAAAAGCAGGGGAAAGCAGAAAAGACGAACGTTGCTGCGCCTGCGGACGGCGTCATCACGATTGACGATTTCAACCGCGTCGATCTGCGCGTCGCTGAGATTCGGAAGGCGGAGCGCGTGCCCGATACGGCGAAGCTTATGCGCCTTACCGTGAGCCTCGGCGCGGAGGAGCGCGAGGTCGTTTCGGGCATCGCCGAGTTCTATGCGGCAGACGAGCTTGTCGGCAGGAAGGTTGTTCTCGTCGCGAACTTGAAGCCCGCGAAGATTCGCGGTATCCGCTCGCACGGCATGATCTTGTGCACGACGGACGAGAGCGGACTGCACCTCGTCGAGCCTGCCGCATCCGCAGGGAGCAAGGTGAAGTGATGGAGCTCATCGATTCGCACGCGCATCTCGACGGTGAGAAGTTCGCGGATGATCGCGCCGCCGTCGTTGAGCGTGCACTGGCAGCTGGCGTCGTGAAGATCATCACGATGGGCGACAGTCTCGAATCCTCGGCGCGGAGCGTCGCGCTCACGGAGGAGTTTGAGTCGGTCTATGCGGCGGTCGGCATCCATCCCGAGGAGGTGGAGCCGATGACGGCGGCGACGGACGACCGGCTTGCCGCATGGGCGGCGCAGGAGAAGGTCGTCGCCATCGGCGAGATCGGGCTCGACTATTATTGGGAGAAGGACGAGGAGAAGCGTGCGCTGCAGCGTGCGATCTTCGTGCGCCAGCTCGATCTCGCGCGTCAGCTCAGGCTGCCCGTCTGCATCCACGACCGCGAGGCACACGGCGACATGATGAAGATCCTCAAGACGGAGGGCAGAGGGCTTCGCGGCGTGCTGCACTGCTACTCGGGAAGCTGGGAGATGGCGGCGGAGCTCTTGAAGGGCGACTGGTATTTCGGCATCGATGGGCCTTTGACGTACAAGAACGCCGCGAAGCTGCCCGAGATCGTGCAGCGCCTGCCGGCGGAGCGCATTCTCGTTGAGACAGATTCCCCCTACCTTTCTCCCATGCCGTTTCGCGGCAAACGCAACGAGCCTGCCCATGTACTCTACGTCGCCAAGAAGGCGGCGGAACTGCGCGGCGAGAGCCTTGAAGCCTTCGCACGGGCGACGCGCGAGAATACGCGCGATCTGTACGGGATTTGAGAGAAAATTTGATTTAATATGACACAAAGAAAGAAGTGGTGAAAGCCTGTCGCAAAAGGGCTTTCACCACTTCTCTTTTCCCTAAATATGGTGGTTAATTCTGTCAAAGTGGGGCATATCTTGACAAAGGGGGAAAAAGGTGCTAGAATGAGCCTGTCGTTAGATTTCTAAGGGGGGATTGAATGACTTTAAGGAAACTAGCACTTTGCATGGTGTTGATCCTCGGAGTCGTATTCACGACAGGTTTTACGGACGCGATGCGCAATGTCAGCATCGTCGTCGACGGCAAGACTTTGGAGGTAAGCACCCGATACTCAAGCCCGGAACTGATTTTGCATCAGGCAGGCGTTGAGATTAGGCACAAGGATGAGTTTCAGTTAAAGAAATCGGACAAAGAAGAAAAAATTATTGTGCAACGTGCCGTGCCGGTCGTCATTGAGTTTGAAGGCGACAGGCAGAAGGTTTATACGACCCGCAGCAATGTGGGCGAGGTGCTCAAGGACTACGGATACGTCGGCGACCGCTTCTCGGCGGAGCTGGACGGGGCAACACGACTTGAAAAGAATCTCAACATCAAGATACACGATTTGGTCGCAGAAAAAGAAAGAGAAGAAGCAGCAAGACGTGCCCAGTCTGTAGAAACATCGCGCGGCGCTATGCGCTATGTGCGTGAGTACGATATGGAAGCGACGGCCTACCTGCCGACCGACGGCGGCGGCAATGGCATCACGGCTTCCGGTATGCTCGCAGAGCGGGGCGTCGTAGCTGTGGATACGGACGTGATTCCCTTGGGAACACGCCTCTACATCCCGGGCTACGGTGTGGCCATCGCAGGGGACACGGGCGGCGCCATCAATGGCGAGCGCATCGACCTGTGTATGGAATCCTACGGTGAGGCGATGGAATTCGGCCGCCGTTGGGTCAAGGTTTATGTCTTGGAATAACGACATAGAAAGAGGACTGTACGCGAAAGCGGCAGTCCTCTTTTCGTATGTGCGTCGCCTATGAAAACAAAACGTATGGCGTGCGCCTTCGCGCGGTCAGAGCTTTTCGATATACGGCTCCTCGTGGAAGGCTTCGGCGTGCTGTATGAGGCCCTTGAGGCGTTCGATGTTCTTCTTGTGCAGCACGATGGCGAACTCGATGCGCGTCCTCTCCTCGTCCGTGAAGTCGCCCGTTTCGTGCGATTCCTCGATGCGCTTCAAACGCTCCTCGACGTCGGCAAGCTCGTCGGCGAGGAGCTTTCGGTCGTGCATGGCAAGCCCGTAGACAGAGCGCAGCCCCTGGCGCACCTCGTGCGCATAGCCCGCCTCGTGCGTGACGGATTCCAGCTCCTTGGCGATCTCATAGATGATGTCATAGGGACTGGCGGCGCTGTTGATCATGCCGAGCATCTTCATCTTGATGTTCTCAAAGAGCGTGTAGTCGATGTTTTCGTGGTGGATTTCTTCTGCCATAGTTGCCTCTCCTTCCTCACTTCGGACTTCCCTAGTATAGCATCATTCCGTTTTTGTTTACAGAGCAGGATGCACAGTCTATAATAAAAAGAGCAATTTTTCTATGAAAGTCCAAGACGTCAAACTCGAAGGGTGCAGACGGATTGGGTAACTTTTGTTGAGAGCGGCGCACGTTTGTTCACAAAGTGGATGTTTGTGCGTGTAGTTTTTTGAGGTGATATGATACCATGCAGAAACAAAAAGAAATGCGGCGCGGTCTGCAGAATCGTCATCTGCAGATGATCGCGCTCGGCGGCGCCATCGGCACGGGGCTTTTCTACGGCTCGGCGTCGACGATCAAGCTTGCGGGACCTTCCGTCATGCTCGCCTATCTGACGGGCGGCGTCGTCATCTTTCTCATCATGCGCATGCTTGGCGAGATGGCGGTCGAGGAGCCGGTGTCCGGCTCCTTCAGTCACTACGCCGCGAAGTATTGGGGCGCTTTCCCGGGCTTCCTCTCGGGCTGGAACTACTGGTTCAACTACGTCATCGTCAGCATGGCGGAGCTTTCCGTCATCGGCATCTACATGAACTACTGGCTGCCCGATCTGCCGCAGTGGCTCTCGGCGCTCGTCACGCTCGTCGTCATCACGGCGCTGAACCTCGCGGCTGTCAAGGCCTATGGCGAGATGGAATTCTGGCTTGCCATCGTCAAGGTCGCCGCCATCGTCTCGATGATCGTCCTCGGGCTGTACCTCGTCTTTTCACGCCCTGAGACATTTCCGATGAACTTCTCCAACCTCTGGGTGCACGACGGCTTCTTTCCGAATGGCGTATGGGGCATGCTGCTCTCGATCACCGTCGTCATGTTTTCCTTCGGCGGCATCGAGCTGATCGGCATCACGGCGGGAGAGGCCGCCGACCCGGATCGTTCGATTCCGCGCGCCATCAATCAGGTCATCTGGCGCATTCTCATCTTTTACGTCGGCGCGATGGCGGTGCTCATGGCGCTTTGGCCGTGGGACGAGGTAGGCATGGAGGCAAGCCCCTTCGTGCAGATCTTTTCGAACGTCGGCATCCCTGCCGCCGCGCACATCCTGAACTTCGTCGTCCTGACCGCTGCGGTATCCGTCTACAACTCGGCGATCTACAGCAACTCACGCATGCTCTACGGACTCGCTGCGGGCGGCGATGCGCCGAAAATTCTCGCGAGTCTGTCGCGTCAGGGCGTGCCCGTCGTCGGCATCCTCATCTCCTCGGGCGTGACGCTTCTCGCCGTACTCCTCAACTACCTGTTCCCCGGACAGGTATTCATGCTCTTTCTCTCCATCGCCATGGCGTCCGTCATCATCAGCTGGGGCACGATCGTCATCACGCATTTGAAATTCCGTCGCCTCTATGCGAGAGAGGGACGCAGGGCGAAATTCCGTGCCCCCTTCTTTCCCGTTGTCAACTACATCTGCCTAGCGTTCCTCATCATGATGTACGCCCTCATGACGCAGATACCCGACATGCAGTTTGCCGTCCTCGTCCTGCCCGTTTGGCTCTTCGTTCTGTGGCTCGGCTATCGCAGGAAGAAGCGCGGTATTTCCTAGAAAAAATTGGTTTTTATCGCGTGTTTATGATATGATGAGAGAAAATGCTGAGGAGAGAAACATGCGCCAGAAGACGAGCGCCCGTGAGTTGGAATCGGCTCTCCTCTATCTCATATACGGCAACGAGCAGCAGGGGAAGTGAGGGACTTTACGGTCAGGCATAGGGCGCAGAAGAGCGACGCTCTCGTGTGCAAGGAGCAGGAGACACGTTTCAGCCTTTGCCTGCAATCCTTGCACAGCACGAGACTATGGGAGATGGATAAGGACGCGAAAGACGTGGTGACCGGAAAATGATAAAGAATATTGAGGTGCAGAGCTTTTCTCCGACAGAGCGAAGGATCTTTGAAGATGAGAGTGAGAAGAACAGGCTTGTGACGATAGGGGCGCGTTCGTATCTGGTAGGCGCCAGCATGGAATATGGAAATTGTGACTGCCACGTTCTGATCGGCAGATATTGCGCTTTGGGACATCGGCTTGTTTTCGAGATGGGACTCAATCACGATTATCGCTGCGTCACGACATATCCTTTCGATGATATGCTGCAGATCGATGGGGATACCTTGAATCTTGCCAAGGGAGTCAATCGCAATCAGATCGTCATCGGCAACGATGTTTGGATTGGCTGCGATGTGATGCTGATGGGCGGCGTGCGCATTGGCAACGGCGCCGTCATTGGAGCGGGGGCTGTCGTGGCGAAGGATGTGCCGCCCTACGCCGTCGTCGTGGGGAATCCGGCGCGCGTCATCAAGTATCGATTTCCGCAGGAAATCATCGACAAGCTGCAGAAGATCAAGTGGTGGAACTGGCCCGATGAAAAAATCTTGTCCTTGCTGTCGGAACTAAAGGATGTGCGCCGCTTTGTCGATAAGTTTGCCGAGGGTGTGCAAGAGGAGACCCGAGATGCGGAATTGACGGCCTCGATGAAGGAACTGCAGGCACAAGGATATGCGATTTACTATTGCATCGCTGACGTTGATATGCCGGATCGGGTCTGGCAAAGGGTGTTTGAGAATTATTTGAAGGCCTATCGTCATGAGGATAAGACAGCCTTGCTGTTCGGCATACGGGAAGGACAGGAGACAACGGCTGCGCTATCGTACATGCAGGAGACGTTGGAAGCGGCAGGAGATGAGGCGCCGCTCGTTCTGACACATCCGTTGGAAGAGCGACTTTCTGTCCCGGTGCTGCGGCAGGTAGATTGTCTCATCACGACGAAGGCGGGGATCTCTTCTGAGGCCGTCGATCATGCAGGCGATGCGGGGATTCGGATCGCCTACGGTATGGACGAGCAGGAGATGGTCTTCCCTCCCAGAAAACTGTTGACGATTGCCTTCATCACCTACAATCGCAGACAGTATCTTGCAGAATCACTGCCGCGCGTACTGGCTCAGGTCGGGAATCTTGCGCAAGTCGAAGTTCTCGTCTCGGACAATGCTTCGACCGATGACACACGAGCATTCGTTCAAGAGATGCAGAAGATGTACAAGGAGCTTCGCTATCACTGCAACGAGAAGAATGTCGGTGCGGAAGGGAACATCCATCGAGCCATGCAGGCGAGCCGCGGCGAATATGTTCTCATCGCGGGCGATGACGATTATTTCTGTGACGGCGCGCTGCATGTCCTGCTTGATACGATCAAAAAGAATCGCGGGGATGCACTTTTCTATATGGCGCAGAATCCGATGCCGATGCATGTGCACCGTGGTGCGGGCGCTTTGGAATACATCGCTAGGCTCAATTACGCCATGACGTGGCTGACTGCTGTCGTCATGCGGCGAGACCTTTATCTTGGCATAGAAGAACCGCAGAAGTATGATGATACGCGTATGCCGCAGGTGTACCTCCAGTTGGAGATACTCAAGCAGATGGCAGAGTTCACGATCATCGAGGGACAATTTTTTGCTGAAGGGACGGGAAACCACGAACCTGCCGGCTACAATTTCGCCGAGGTATTCATCAAGAATTACCTCGACATCCTGACGTCATGTGTCGATATTCCGCCTGAGCAGATGACGAGGGAGAAGAAGCGGCTGATGGAGCAGATGATTTTTCCTTGGTGTGAGAAAATCAAGAAGGAAAGACTCGACCTCTCGTTGGCAGGAATCTTCGAAATCGTGCGTGATTATTATGGGAACGAACCGTACTATGCACAGGTCGTTTCCATCTTGAAAGACAGGGTGTTGAAATCGTCCGACCATGAAGATTAGCGGATGGGGGAGTCGCCTGCGCTTCTGTGACAGAGAAGTTGGAAATAGCGGAAGCCTTGGTGATGTCTCCGCAGATCATCCCTGACGTGATGTATGAGAAAGGATTTCTTCCATGAATGGAAAGAAGATTGCCGTCCTTGTGCGCAAAAGTCATCCGGCAAAGTACGCGCAATGCATAGCCGCCCTGCATAAAATAAAATGGCCGCAAGATCATGCGGCAGAGGTCTTCACGCTCTCTGCGGGAGAACCGTATGCAAGACAGGTGAATGCTGTCTTGAAGGAAACAGATGCCAGGGTCAAGATTTATATCGACGACGATCTGCGTCTTGTGTTTCCGCAGGCGATCGAAGAAATCCTGACGATCTTTCAAGACGGAAGCATCGGCATGGTCGGTTTCCTCGGCAGCCGGTCGCTTCCTGTGAGCGGAAATCTCATGGAATCGCCGTATGTATGCGGCGCCGTGTATGTTCCGTCAGAGAAGGGCCTTCAAGAGGCTCGTTTCGGCAGTGCTGCGGTTGGGGAATGTCAGGCTGTCCGCTTCCTTGCGCCTTCATTTTTTGCGACGCAGGGCGACTTTTCGTGGGATGAGGATTACAAGAATCAATATTATGCCGTGCTCGCATATAGCAGGCGCTTTGAGCAGCAGGAGAAGCGCATCGTTGTGCCGACCGTAGAGAAGCCGTGGTGCGCTTACCAGGGGCGACACATTTCCTTCGATGCTGACGAGGGGGATCGCAAGAGGTTCTTTGCCGTGCATCATGCTTATCTGACGGATGATGTGTCGCCTGACAGGCAGATGCTCTACGCGTGCGGCGAGGATTCTGCCGTCGAAGGCTGGCAGAACTTTTCCCTGCCGGAGGCGATCTCCATCGGTGCGCACACGAAGATTCACAAGACGGCGCTGTGCCGCGCGGAGCAGGCGGAGTTTGCAGGTGTCCCACGCATCGTCGTCGGAGATGCATGTGCGGTGGATGCGTACAGCATGTTGACGGCGGCTTCTGGCATCGTGCTCGAAAACTTTGTGACGCTGGCGCCGAATGTGCATCTCGTGGATTTCGTGCAGCGAGGCGGGGCTGTCGGCCTTGCCGTGCGCGGCCGCAGCAGCGTCTCGGAGGTGCGCGGCATACGCATCGGCTATGGGACGCGTCTGGAGGAGAATGTCGTCGTCCGAGGTGCCGTGCAGATCGGACGCGGCTGCATCGTGCGGGCGGGTTCCGTCGTTCGGACCGACATCCCCGATTACTGCGTGGCGGAAGGGAATCCCGCGCACGTCGTGCAGGCATTTTCTTCGAAAGAAGGACGTTGGCTTCCGGTAAATTGTGTTGAGGATCTGGCGGCTCTTTTGGCTGAACGGGAAAAGACGCCGCCGATGCTGACGTACGCCATCATCACGTATAATCGCAGTCGCTTCCTCGCCAAATCACTAGAGAGCGTCCTGCAGCAGGCGGGCAATGATGCGCTGGTCGAGGTGCTCGTCTCGGACAATGCTTCTACAGATGATACGCGGAGTTTAGTGGAGGGGTTGCAGAAGAGATACCGGAATCTGCGCTATCACTGCAATGAGCAGAATATCGGCGCGGAGGGGAATGTTCATGTCGCCATGCGCGAGAGCCGGGGAGAATATGTCATCGTGGCGGGGGACGACGATTACCTGGTGGATGGCACGCTGTATTCGTTGATAGATCTCATGTATCAGTATCGCGGCTATGCGCTCTTCTACCGCGTATGGTCAGACGATCCTTCGGCCAAGAAGGTCTATACGGGGAGCGGCTGCCTGAACTACCTAGCGCTCCTTCGCTGCGGCATCACATGGTTGAGCACTATCGCCATGCGGCGCGAATTGTACGACGCCATCGAAGAGCCGCACAAATATGATGCAACGCGCCTGCCGCAGGTGTATCTGCAGATGGAGATCTTGAAGCAGAAGCCGGAATTCGCCATTCTCGAAGAGGATGTATTCACGGCAGAAACCGGAGATCATTTTACGACGGGATTCGATGTTGCAGAGGTTTTCATACAGAATTATCTGCATATCCTGCAGGAGACAGCAGCGCCGTCCCCCGAGCAGATGAGTCTGGAGAAAAAGAAGGTCATGGAGCGTGTCATCTATCCGTGGTGTTGGAAGATCAAAGCGGGATATTCCACGCTGTCTTTGGAAAAGCTGTTCGACATCGTAGAGAGATATTATAGAGACGAGGCGTTCTACCCGGAAATCCTTGCAAAACTCAAGGAAATCTTGGGCGGGAATCCGTCGGGAAGGGGAAGTCATGCGTCATAAGACGAGCATCATCATCCTGAGCTATAACACGTTGGAGCTTTTGCAGCTCTGCGTCAACAGTATACGCGAATATACCGAGGCGGGAACGTATGAGATCATCGTTGTAGAGAATGCCTCGAAGGACGGCTCTGCCGAGTGGCTCAGGGAGCAGATGGATCTCCGCTGCATTTACAACGAGGAAAACCAAGGCTTCCCGAAGGGCTGCAACCAAGGACTTTCGATCGCGGAAGGGACAGAATTGCTGCTATTGAACAGCGATGTCATCGTCACGAAGAACTGGCTGGAGAACCTCTGCCGTGCCCTTTACAGCGCCCCGGAGGTCGGTGCGGTGAGCTGCGTCACGAACTGCTGCTCCAACAACCAGCAGATCGAGACGTCCTACGAAAATGTGGAGGATATGCAGGCGTTCGCTGCGACATACAATGTATCGGATCCTGCACGCTGGGAAAGGAAGACGACGCTCGTAGGATTTTGCTTTCTCTTCAAGCGGGAAGTGTTCGACAAGGTGGGTTTTCTTGACGAGCAGTTCAGTCCCGGCAACTTCGAGGATGATGATTATTCCCTGCGCATTCTGCAGCAAGGATGGGATCTCCTCCTCTGCCATGACACATTTATTCATCATTTCGGACATGCAAGCTTCTCGAAAGGATATGGCGACCAAGAGGTGGCGGAAAAAGTCCGGCGTTCCAATGCGTTGCTCCGGCGCAACGGTGCCTTGTTCCAGCAGAAATGGCACATCCCTTCGACATACAAGATCATGGATGTGGAAGAGCTTCGCCGTCTGCTGCAGCATCCTGCGGAGGCGGTCGGGACGGTGCAGGAAAGCCGCCTGCCGAGGGAGAAGAAGATTGCAGTGATCGTGCGCAAGAGCAGCGAGGAATGGTATGGATGCTGCATGGAATCTCTTGAGAGGATGGAGTGGCCGCAAGGGTATGCAGTGGAGGTATTCACGCTGGATGCGGCAAAGCCCTATGCGGCACAGGTCAATGAAATCTTGACGGGAACGGATGCCAAGGTCAAGATCTACATCAACGATGAAATGTGTCTGATTCATCCGCAGGTGATCGAGGATCTGCTGACGATCTTCCAAGACGAAAGCATCGGTATGGCCGGCATCCTAGGGAGTCAGTCGCTTCCCGTTAACGGGGATCTCATGGATTCGCCGTATAAGCGCGGCGCTGTCTATGTGCCGTCAAAAGAGAGCTTCTCTGAGCAGCGCTTTGAAGGCACGAGGGGAAAGGCCGAAGATGTTCGCGGAATTCTGCCCTTCTTCTTTGCGACGCAAAGAGATATTCCATGGGATGAATCCTATGAAAAGCAGTATTACGCCGTGCTCGATCATTGCCGCGCGATGGAGGAGGCCGGCATGCGCATCGTCGTTCCCTTGCCTGAAGACATCTGGTGCGTCTGCCAGCTGGAAAGTATCTTTTTCGATAACTCCGATGTCGATCGCAAAAAGTTTTTTGGGAAATATCATGCATACATTGATCGCACAGACGCGCAGGAGCGCAGTACCCTCTATGCGTGCGGCGAGGGAAGCGAGGTTCCCTCGTGGCAGAGATTCTCCCGTCCTGAAGGAATCTCTATCGGTGTGGCGACACAGATCCATGAGACGGCGTTCCTGCGTCTCTCTATGCCGAACTTCGAAGGAAAGCCGCGCATTGTCCTCGGCGATCATTGTAAGATTGGTGCAGGCAGCACGCTCACGGCAATGCAGCGCATCGAATTTGGAAACAGTGTGAGTGTGGCAGAGAATGTTCACATCAAGGACTACGTCTACGATGACAGTGGAATCGGCCTCTTGCCCAAAGACTGCGCTATTGTCACGAAAGAAGGCGGCATCAAGATTGAGCGAGGCGTGCGCCTAGAAGAGAATGTGTCCATCAAGGGGGCTGTGCGTATCGGGCGCGGCAGCATTGTGAAAGCGGGAAGTACGGTTTGTACGGATATCCCTGCCTATTGCATCGCCGAGGGAAGCCCGGCTCGCATCACCTTCGCCTTCTCGCCGAAAGCGGGGGAGTGGCTGTCCACAGAAAGAACGGAGACGCTGCGGAAGGTGCTCGCAGAAAGGAGGCGGACGACGCCGCTTCTGACCATTGCCTTCATCACGTACAATCGCAGCAGATACTTGAAGAAGTCGCTGCGATGCGTACTGCAGCAGGTCGGCAACGATGATCTCGTGGAGATCCTCGTTTCAGACAATGCTTCGACGGACGATACGCGGGCTTTTGTCGAAGAGATGCAGCGGACGCACAAAAATCTGCGCTATCACTGCAACGAGAAGAACATCGGTGCGGAAGGAAATATCCATGAGGCCATCAAGGCGAGCCGTGGTGAGTATGTGCTCGTCATGGGCGATGATGATTACTTTGTCGATGGCGCCATCCATGTGCTTCTCAGTGGAATCGTCCGATATCGAGGCATCGCAATCTTCTGTTTGGGTCAACAATCGGAAGACCCGCGCTCTGTATGTACGGGGACAGGTCGTTTGCGATATATCGAGGTTGTGAGCTACTTCATGGGGTGGATCAGCTGCATTGTCATGCGGCGCGAACTCTACGATCATATCCGTGAGCCGCATAAGTATGATGATTCGCGTATTCCGCAGGTGTATCTGCAGATGGAGATATTGAAACAGAATCCGGATTTTGCCGTGCTGATCGGTTCCTTCTTCATGGAAAGCGGCGGCGATCATAAGCCGAAGGGCTATAATTTTATCGAGGTCTTCGTTAAGAATTATTTCGATATATTAACGGCATCGGTGGAAATTCCTGCGGCACAGCTTTCTGCAGCAAAGAAGCACGTTTTGGAGCATTCGATTCTCCCCTGGTGCAAACGGATCAAAGAGGAGCAGATCGGCTTGTCTCTCGATGGCATCTTCGACATCATCGAAGAGTATTACGGGAACGAGCCGTACTATGCACAGCTCGTCGAGTTGCTGGGGAAGATTTTACAGGACTGACGGATTGTCGTTCGTGCAGATGATGCGTTGCGATGGATCATTCTGCTATATGCGGGCGAGGAGTGATGACCTCTTCCGCAGTGCTGGCAGCAAAGGAGATGAAGGTTTGAAGACAGTTCTTTTGGCGGGTGGGTTCGGCACGCGCATTACGGAGGAGTCGGAGAGGCGGCCTAAGCCCATGATAGAGATCGGCGGCATGCCGATCCTCTGGCACATCATGAAGGGGTACAGTCATTTCGGCTTCAATGAATTCATTATATGCGCGGGCTACAAGCAGCATATGATCAAGGAGTGGTTCGCTGACTACTTCCTTCATACGTCGGACATCACGTTCGACTTCACGCAGGAGAACCGCATGATCGTGCACAACCAGCATACGGAGCCGTGGAAGGTCACGATCGTCGATACGGGGCTTGAGACTTTGACGGGCGGACGCATCCGGCGCATCCGCAAGTATGTGGAGGATGAAACCTTCATGATGACGTATGGCGACGGTGTGGCAGATGTTGACATCGGTGAACTTGTGCGCTTTCATAAGTCGCACGGCAAGGCGGCGACACTGACGGCGATCATGCAGAAACAGCAGAAGGGCATCCTGGACATTGGCTTTGATAATTCTGTGCATGCCTTTCGAGAGAAGGCGATGGAGGACAGTGCGCCAATCAACGCGGGATACATGGTGCTTGAGCCTTCCGTCTTTGACTTTATCGAGGGTGATTCGACCGTGTTCGAACAGACGCCGATGGCAGAGCTGGCAAAGAGGAACGAGCTGAAGTGCTATCTGCACAAAGGTTTCTGGCAGTGCATGGATACGTTGCGCGAGAAGATCTTGTTGGAAAAGTTGTGGCAAAGCGGCAAAGCGCCTTGGAAGCTCTGGTAAATCACGGGGATGGACGTTTGCAGGAAGGGCATGGTATGAAAAAGGAAAAGAAAGTTGCATTTTTCGTACGCAAGTCGGATGAGGCACTTTACTGCACCTGTTTGGAATCGCTGCAGGCGCTTCATCTGCCCCTAGGATATGAGGCGGAACTCTTTACGTTGACGGCGGAAAAACCGTATGCCGTGCAGGCGAATAAAGCATTGGTTCTTTCCGATGCCAAATACAAGATCTATATCAACGATGATGTGCGTCTTGTCCGATCGCAGTTGATCGAGGAATTGCTGACAGTTTTCAAGGATGCCTCCATCGGTATGGTCGGAGTGCTGGGAAGTCAGTCCCTGCCTCGCGATGGCAATGTGCTGGAATCGGACTACAAGCGAGGCGTTGTCTATGTGCCGACGGGACGAGAACTGTCAGAGATGCGATTCGGAGAAGTTTCGGAAGAAGAGACAGCGGATGTCCGCTTCCTTCTGCCCTCATTTTTTGCAACGCAGATGGATTTGCCGTGGGATGAAGAGTATGAAACACAATATTATGCCTTGCTGGCACAGTGCCGAAGCTTTGAGGAAATCGGAAGTCGGATCGTGACGTCCTTGGCGAAGGAGGCTTGGTGCGCCTATCAGTCACGAGATATCTCCTTCGATGCCGAAGAAGCGGATCACGCGAAATTTTTTGCAAGATATCATCCTTATCTGAATCTTGCAGAGACGGAGGGGGCGCAGGCTGTTTTGTATGCGTGCGGCGAGGGAACGACGCTTCCATCTTGGCGAGATTTTTCCCATCCTGAGGGCATTGTTATCGGACGCGATACACATGTGCATCGGACAGCGAGCTGCGGCCTTGCCCTGTCGAATTTCGCCGGGCGCCCCAAGCTCCTTCTTGGTGATCATTGTACAATTAGTGCCGGCAGCACGATCACGGTGCTTTATGGCATCCGGTTGGAAAACAATGTGACGGTGGCGGAGAACGTCCACATCAAGGACTATGCTTACGATGAGACGGTGATTGGCCTTTCCCTCGAAGCGCAGATGGATTCGAGCGAGGGAGGCGGCATTCAGATTGAAAGCGGCGTGCGGATCGAGGAAGGGGTTCGGATCGAGGGCGCCGTGCAGATCGGACGCGGCAGTTTCATACGGGCGGGCAGCACCGTGTGTGGGAATATCCCTGCTTATTGCATAGCAGCGGGGAGTCCTGCACGCGTCGTCAAAGCATTTTCTTTGAAAGAACGGAAATGGCTTCCTTTGGCGAATGAACAGGTATTGGCACGACTGCTTGCAGAGCGCAAGATAGCAGCGCCGCTTCTGACGTTTGCCATCATTACCTACAACCGCTGTGAATACTTGCGGAAATCTCTGGACTGTGTTTTACGACAGTTGGGAAACGATGATCTGGCGGAAATCCTTGTTTCGGACAATGCATCGACAGATGATACGAAAGATTTTGTCGAAGAGATGCAAAAGACGTACAGGAATCTGCGTTACCATCGCAACGAAATGAATGTCGGTGCGGAAGCAAATATTCACGTGGCTATCGGAAAGAGCCGCGGCGAGTATGTGCTTGTTGCAGGGGATGACGATTATTTTACCGATGGGTCTTTGCTTGCCGTACTCGGAAGGCTTCTCCAACACCGAGGGAGAGCGATCTTTCATCTGAGAAGGGCGCATGAGCCGTATCGCATGCATACAGGAAGCGGAATCGCGGAGTACGTTCATATGGTTGGCTATCATATGACGTGGATTACGAGCACCATCATGCGGCGAGACATTTATGCGCGGATCAAAGAGCCGCAAAAGCATGATGCTACGCGCATTCCTCAGGTATACCTGCAAATGGAGATGCTGAAGCAGGAGCCGGACTTCGCTGTCATTGCGGCGCCTTTCATGCGTTTGGGGTCAGGTGAGCATATGACGTCGGGGTTCAACTTTGTCGAAGTGTTCATCAAGAATTATTTTGATTTGCTCAAAACGGCGGGGGAGATTCCGTCGACGGTTCTGTCAGAAGAAAAAAAGAGACTGATGGAAGAATGCATATATTTTCAATGCGAAAGAATCAAGGCGCAGCAGCTGCAGATTTCCTTGGATGGACTTTTTGATATCGTTCGAGAGTATTATGGCGAGGAGTCGTACTATGAAGAGATCTGCAAGAGACTTGAAGGCGTCCTGAAGGAACGGCAGAGCTGAGTGCGGAAGCGGCGATGCTGCAGGTGATGCCGGCTGAGAAATGGCGTTTGATGAGAGAAGAGATTCTTCCTGCATACGAAAAATCTGACCGAAGGATCAAGCTTTATCTTTCCGAAAAATTTTCGATATTATTGAGGAGTATTATACGAAAGAGCTGTATGGTCCACAGATTGTCGAGAGGCTTTGGAAAATGTCACAGGATGCCTTTGACTGAGCCTGTTGGTGCGCATTTCAAGAAAGAAGGATGACGGATACGATGAAACTGGAAAAGCTCTATGATTTATACGAAGCGGGGAAGGTGTCAAAGCGCCTGTATTGGGAATTGGCGCGCGAGCGGCTCGTGCCTTTGCTTGAGGTGCAGAAGATTATCAAGAAGAATCCTTATTGCAAAAGTGTCGAGATTAGAGAGGACGGCATCGTACTCAAAACACAGGATATCGAACTCTTCTTTGATATGACACAGAACATTTGCCGCGCGGAGACGATCTTCATCGGTACGGAGGGCGAGGAAATTGATTTCATAAGCCGCTTTATCCCCGCTGGCGCGACGATTTTCGACATCGGAGCGAATGTTGGGCGTGTGAGCCTTGGCTTGGCGAAAGCTCATGAGGATTCGACAATTTACGCCTTTGAGCCAGTGGAGGAGACCTTCCACGGCTTGGAGAAGAACCTTCGGCTGAATGGCGAGGAGAAGCATGTAAAAGCCTACCACATGGGCTTTTACAGTGAGAGCGGCGACTTGAAGTTCTTCGTGCCGGCGGCGAACGAGGCGGCGTCGCTGCGCCCCATCACCGATACGTACTACTTCAAGGAAGGAGATCAAGGGCAGGGCGAGTGCCGGGATCGCCTGGAAGAGATCGTCTGCCCCGTCGATACGCTCGATGACTTTGTTGAAAAGCATGATGTCAAGCGTCTCGACTTTATCAAATGTGATACCGAGGGGGCGGAAAAGATGGTCTTTTCGGGAGGAATACATGTTTTTCGCGATTTGCGTCCCGTCGTTTACACGGAGATGCTCAGGAAACATGCGGCACGCTTCGACTATCACCCGAACGAGATCATCGAGATGTTCAAGGGCTGGGGATATGGCTGCTATACGTCTGAGAACGAAAAGCTCATTCCTTTCGAGAAGATGGACGAGTCGACGACAGAGACGAACTTCTTCTTCCTGCATGGAGAGAAGCATCGTGCGCTTTTGGAGAAGTACGGTGACTGAAGAGCGTCAAATGAAGAGCGTCAAATGAGGTCTTGTTCTATAAGATGATGGGAGGGAATTGCTTTGGGAGAGCGGCTGCTGCTTGATTGTACGCTGCGTGACGGCGGCTATGTAAACAATTGGGAGTTTGGCTACGATCGGATTGTAGAAATCTTTGAGCGGCTCGTAAGTTCGGGCGTGGAGTTCATTGAGGTGGGCTTCCTTGATGAAAAGAGCAGTTTCGACCGCGGGCGTACGGTCTTGCCCGACACGGCTTCCGTCAGCCGCATGTTCGAAGGAGTTTCCAAGGGGGACGCGCTCGTCCTCGGCATGATCGACTATGGCACCTGCAGTATTGAGCGTTTGGAGCCGTGCGAAGAGACGTTCCTCGACGGCATCCGCGTGATCTTCAAGGAATCTAAGATGGAGGCTGCCTTGAAGTTTTGCGCCGAGGTCAAGAAGCTCGGCTACAAGGTCTTTGCACAGATGGTTTCCGTAACGACGTATACGGATGAGAAGCTCGCCGAGTATGCGAAGCTTGTCAACGAGGTCATGCCCTATGCGACGTCGATGGTCGATACCTACGGACTGCTCGACGAGGAGCATTTGTGCCATATATACGGCATTCTGGACGCGAATCTCGACCCGCAGATTCGTGTCGGTTACCACGCGCACAACAATTTCCAGCTCGGCTATGCGAATGCGAAGCATTTTCTCTCGCTCGATTCGGAGCGCGGGCTCTTGGCGGACGGCACGCTCTACGGCATGGGAAAGAGCGCGGGCAATGCACCGCTGGAACTCTTGATGATGTTCCGCAACAAGAAGCAGGGTGCGCGATATGATGTCAACCAGGTACTTGAAGCGATTGATAATGTTATCCTGGACATTTATCAGAAACAGTACTGGGGTTATAACCTCTTTTTCTATATCGCTTCTTCCATGCATTGTCATCCGAACTATGTAAAGAACTTGATGAACAAACGAACGTTGTCGGTCAAGCAGATTCGTGATATCTTGAGCAGTTTGGAAGTGTCGAAGAGTCTTCTCTATGATGAGGCGTACATCGAGAAACTTTATCGTGAGTATCAGAGTATCGAGTGCGATGATTCGGCAACGCTTCGTCTCTTGACGGAAAAACTTTCAAACCGTCCTCTGCTCATCTTAGGGCCGGGACGCAGCATGGAGAAAGAACGCAGCAAAGTCGATAAGTTCATCGCGGATAAGAAGCCGATCGTGATTTCCGTGAATTATGCTCCGGAAGATATCGAGGTCACAGGCATCTTTCTCACGAAGGCAAAGCGTTATACGCAGCTTGTGAGCGACCTGCATCGCAGTATCAATAAGGGAAAACCGATTTTGGCGACATCGAATGTGACGAAGATCGCGGGTGATTTCCCCTATGTGCTGAATTACAGTTCCCTGATCGATAGGGATACGGAAATCATTGACAACTCTCTGATCATGCTCCTCAAAGTTCTGCTCCGCATGAAGGTTTCGACTGTCTCCTTGGCTGGATTCGACGGCTATTCCAAGAGAGCGAGCAATTACTTTGATGAGAGCAGGGAGTACAGCTTTGCCAAGAGCAAGGCCGATTATTTGAATGCGTATGTCAGAGATTTCTTGAACCGCATCAAGGATGAGATGACGGTGGACTTCATCACGAAGACGCGCTACGAATGGCAGGGAAAGGAAGGCGAGTGATGGGGCGGCTCGCGGAAAAGACCGCGCTCATCACGGGCGCGACCTCGGGCATCGGCCATGCGTCGGCGCGGCTCTTTGCCTCTGAGGGAGCGCATGTCATCGCCGTGGGCAGAGATGCGGAGCGCGGCGAGACGCTTGCCGCTGAGATTGAGAAGAAACATGCGGGGCACGTACGCTTCGTCTGTGCAGACGTGACGGATGCCGACGATGTGGCGCGGCTTCTTGCTGTTGTGCAGGAAGAGTTCGGACGGCTCGACATCCTCTTCAACAATGCGGGCATCTTCGTGACGCGGGCGATCGACGAGATTGACGATGCGGCGTGGGAGCGTGTCTTTCGCACGAATACGAAGGCGGCGATGGATATGACGGCGGCGTTTTTGCCGCTCCTGCAAAGAGCGAAGGGCGTGATCCTGAACACGGCTTCGATCGGCGGTCTTCCCTATCATATCGCGGGCAGCAAGACGTATCTCTACGCTTCGTCGAAGGCGGCTCTGATCCAGTTCACGAAGCTCTGTGCGCTGAACTTCGCGCCTGACGTGCGCGTGAACTGCCTCGCTCCCGGCATCACGGACACGCCGATCTATACGAATCGCGACTTCTCGCGCTTTTCGGGCATACCGATGGGGCGCGTCGCCGACGCTCTCGAAGTGGCGCGCGCAGCGCTCTTCCTCGTCTCGGATGAGGCTTCTTACATCACAGGCGCGGTGCTGCCCGTGGACGGCGGTGCATCGCTGAAGTAGCGGAGGTGCTTCATGAAGGTCAAAGTATCAGACTATATCGCGGATTTTCTTGTCAAAAAAGGCATCACGCACGTATTCACCGTCGTTGGCGGCGGTGCTATGCACCTCAACGATTCTCTCGGGCACCACGAGAAGATTACGTCGATATACTGCCATCATGAGCAGGCGGCGGCGATGGCGGCGGAAGCCTATGCGCGTGTCCATGGGCGCATGGCGGCGCTCTGCGTGACGAGCGGGCCGGGCGCGATCAATGCCTTGAACGGCGTTGCGGGCGCTTATCAGGATTCGATTCCGCTGCTCGTGCTCTCGGGGCAGATGAAATCCTCTCTGACGGTGCGGGCGAGCGGTCTGCCGCTTCGCACGCTGGGCGGACAGGAGTTCGACATCGTGTCAGCGCTTGATAATATGACGAAGTATGCAGAGATGATCACCGAGCCGCAGAAGATTCCCTTCGCGCTCGGAAAAGCGTATCACTTGGCGAAGAGCGGCCGCCCCGGGCCTTCGTGGCTCGATTTGCCGCTCGACATACAGGGAAGCTTCATCGACGACGACTTGCCGGGCTTCAAGGCTCATGCGCAGGAGGAATATGCAGACATTGAGAAGGCCGCGCATCATGTGCTGGAAAAGCTCAGAAGCGCCGAGCGTCCCGTGCTCTACGCGGGCAACGGCATCCGCCTCGCGGGTGCGGCGTCGCTCGTCGAGGAACTGGCGCAGCGCCTGTCAATGCCTGTCGTCACATGCTGGGACAGCATCGACCTCATCGCGACGGGGCATCCGTACTACTGCGGCAGGGGCGGCACGATGGGCGACCGCGCGGGCAACTTCGCCGTGCAGAACAGCGACCTTCTGCTCTCGATCGGCAGCCGACTGAGCATCTATCAGGTCGGCTACGACGTACGACTTTGGGCGCGCGCGGCATATACGATCGTCAACGACATCGACCCCGCAGAGCTCCAAAAGCCGACGATCCGCGTCGACTATCCCGTGTGTGCCGATGCGGCGGACTTCATGCGTGCGCTTCTCTCGGCGTCGAAGGAGGATGAGCCGAAGGAAAACGGGGCATGGCTCGCGCAGTGCCGCAGGTGGAAGAGCGAGTACCCCGTCGTGCGGCCCGAGCAGAAGGAAGCGGCGGGCAAGACGAACGTCTATGCTTTCATGGATGCTTTGAGCCGTGCGCTGCCCGAGGGCAGCATCACGGTCGTCACCAATGGGTCTGCGAGCGTCGTCGGCAGCCAGTCGTACTTCATCAAGGAGGGCAGCCGCTTCCTCATGAACTGCGGCATCTCGTCGATGGGCTACGGTCTGCCCGCTGCCGTCGGCGCAGCCGTCGCGAGCGGCGGGAGCGTCATCTGCCTTGAGGGCGACGGCAGCATCATGATGAACCTGCAGGAATTGCAGACCGTCGTCACGAATCGGCTGCCTGTCAAACTCTTCGTCATCAACAACAACGGCTATCATCAGATTCGTCAGACGCAGAAGAACGTCTTCGGCAATGCGCTCGTCGGCGTCGGCCCCGAGAGCGGCGATCTCGGCTTCCCGTCGTTTGAGCGAATCGCGCAGGCGTTCGAGATGCCCTACATCAAGATTTCTTCCAACGCGGAGCTGCACGAAAAGATCGCGCAGGCGCTCAGAGAACCGGGCTATGTGCTCACGGAAGTGTTCGTGACGGAAGAGCAGAAGTTCGAGCCGAAGTCCGCGACGAAGCGGCTGCCCGACGGGCGGCTCACGAGTCCCCCGCTGGAAGATCTCGCGCCGTTTTTGCCGCGCGAGGAGCTGGCACGCAATATGTATATCCCGCTCATCGAACCGGACGGAGGAAAAGCATGATCAACCTGCGCCATACAGGCATCTACGTCAGAGACTTGGCGCGCATGGCGTCGTTTTACCGCGAGGTCTTCTACATGCACGCGATATGCGAAAACGTCGAGCAGGAGGACGCGCTGCTTGCCGACCTCTTCCAGGCGGCGGGTGCGAAGGTTCGGATCACGAAGCTCATCACGGAGCAGGGAAAGGCGAGCGGCGTCGGCGATATGCTGGAGCTTCTGGAAGTCATCGTACCCAAAGGGCGGGAAAAGAAGACGAACTTGCCGATCGAGGCGGGGCTGCACATCGCCTTCGGCGTGCGCGATATGGAAGCGACTCGCATGGCGATTGCCGCGCATGGCGGCGCATGCGTGACGCGCGTGCACGATATGGGAAACGGCAACCTTTGCTGCTTCTGCCGCGATCCCGAGGGGAATTGGCTGGAGCTGATCGCGCGGCGAGATGCACAGAAGGAAGGCTTGAGTCCCGGCAGATGAGCGGGATTCGTCTGCAGCGAGATACGGGAAAGGAGAAGGCGGCATGAAGATCAAGTCGGCGTTCAAGGAATACAGCGTGGATTTTTGCAGGGATTTGTCCCTGCTGCAGGATTTGGCGGCGGCGAAGGACACGTTTTTTGTGCTCGACCGTACGGTTTACGAGATTTATAAAGACCGCCTGCCGGATTTGCCGAAGGAGCGATTCTTCCTGCTTGAAGCTGTCGAGGAGAAAAAGGATATGGCGGCAATGCTCGCAATCTGTGAGCGCATGACGGAGATGAGCGCCAAGCGCAATTCGCATCTCGTGTCCTTGGGCGGCGGCATCACGCAGGACGTCACGGGCTTTGTCGCCACGGCGCTCTATCGCGGCATTCGCTGGACGTTCTTCCCGACGACGCTCCTTGCCGCCTGCGACAGCTGCATCGGCGGCAAGTCGTCACTGAACTACAAGGGCTTCAAGAACCTTCTCGGCTCCTTCTATCCACCCGATGAGATCTTCATCTATCCCGAGTTTTTCCGGAGTCTCAGCCCGCGGGACTACTGCAGCGGCTTAGGCGAAGTCGTGAAGTTCAACGTCATCGCGGGCGCGGCGGGCATCGACGGCATGGAGCGCGATATGGAGGCGATTCTTGCGCACGATTACGAGAAGCTGCTGCAGTATGTGAGGACGTCGCTCGACTTCAAGCGCGGTTTCATCGAGGAGGACGAGTTTGATCGCGGCAAGAGGGTTCTGCTCAATTACGCGCACACCTTCGGACACGCCTTTGAGAGCGTCAGCTCCTATGAGATTCCGCACGGATCTGCCGTTGCGCTCGGCATGATGACGGCGAATGCGGTATCGGTCAAGCGCGGCTTCATCGAAGAAGCGTATGCGGCGCGTATCGCGGCGCTCTGCATGAAGATCCTCGCGCACATCCCCTGGCGCGAGGAGTGGTTCGCGCCTGCGGGCATCATCGCCGCCATTCACAAGGATAAGAAGCAGACGAGCGAGAGAATCACGGCAGTGCTTTTGAACGAAGCACATGAGCTCAGCGTCTATCGCGATGTTGAGGAAGAAGAAATCCGGCAGGCGCTTGCGTGTCTGCTGCAATATTGGAGGAATCATCGTGGAAAATGAAGTTGTGCCTTTTTCCGAGGCATATCAGAAGAATCGCCTGACACTGCGCGAGGTCGTGCCGCTCGCGGTACCTCTGTGCGTGTGCATCGAGCCGACGAACATCTGCAACTTCAAGTGCCTGATGTGCTGGCAGAGCACACAGGAATACACGAAGCACGGCGGTCCCTTCGGCAATATGACAGATGAGCTTTTTGACAAGCTCTTGGAAGATATGAAGGACTTCTGCCGCCATCAGGGCAAGAAGATCAAGCTCATCAAGCTCTACTCGACGGGTGAGCCGCTTTTGCACAAGGGCGTCTGCCGCATGGTGAAGAAGATCAAGGAAGCCGATGTCTGTCATGAGATGGAGATCACGACGAATGCGTCTCTTCTGACGAAGGAAGTGGCGGAGGAACTCGTCGATCTCGGACTCGACTACCTGCGCGCTTCCATCTACTCCGTGCGCACGGATGGACAGGCGCGCATCACGCAGTCGCGCGTCACGCCGCACGAGATTCGCGAGAACATCGCTTACTTGAAGAAGTACCGCGACGAGAAGGGCGCGAAGAAGCCCTTCATCTGTGCGAAAATCATGGACACGCACGGCGAGGAAAACGACGAGTTCTATCGCATGTACGAAGATGTTTCCGACGAGCAGCTGATTGACACGCCGTGGATTTTGCCGAAGCTTGAGGAAAATGCCCTCGACCGACTCTACGGCAGCGAGGAAAAGGGCGAGGAAGCGCAGGCGGCGTACTTGGAACAGGCGCTTTACAAGGAGCGCAAGGTCTGCCGCTATCCGTTCACGCACATGACGGTGCGCAGCAACGGCGACGTCGTCGTCTGCTGTACGGATTGGTCGCGCGACACCTTGGTCGGCAGCATCTGCGACAATACGCTGGAAGAGATCTGGAACTCGAAGAAGCTCTACGATTTTCGTTGTATGCAGCTGAAGACGAAGGGGGCGCACCATGCGCTCTGCGCAACGTGCGAAATTCCGCTGAAGGATACGAGCGAGGACAATCTCGACGATTTCCCTGTGGAGAAGCTCCATTATTGGGGGGAAGGCGATGGAAAGAAGAACGTTTCTAAATAGCCCGGTGCTCGACGAGGACATGCAGGACATCTACGCGCGTGGGCTGGATTGGCAAAAGCTCAGAGGCAAGACCGTATTGCTCACGGGTGCGACGGGAATGCTCGCGTCCTACGTCGCGTTCTTCCTCGTCTATCTGAACGAGGAACGCGCGATGGGGATGCGGCTGCTGCTCCATGTGCGAAACGAGGAAAAAGCGCGCGCACGCTTCGGCGAATACGCGGATGCGCCATATATCTCGCTTGTGCAGCACGATCTCAGAGAACCGTGGCAGATCGAAGGGGCGGTCGACTTCATCATCCACGCTGCAAGCCTCGCGAATCCTGCGTACTACAAGACGATGCCCGTCGAGGTCGCCGAGCCGAACGTGCTCGGCACATACTATCTGCTGCGCTTGGCAAGGGAGAAGAGGACGCAGTCCTTCCTCTTTTTCAGCAGCGGCGACGTCTACGGCAAGATGCAAGAGGGCGCGGGTGAGATCCACGAGGCGGACATCGGCGCGGCAGACCCGCTCGATCTTTTGAGCTGCTACGGCGGCAGCAAGCGCATGGGCGAGACGTGGTGCCGGCTCTTCTCCGTCGAATATGACGTGAACGCGAAGATCGCACGCATCGCGCACACCTACGCGCCAACGATGGATATTGAGAGCGATCCGCGCGTCTTCTCCTCCTTCATGAAGTGCGTTTCGGCGGGCACGGACATCGTCATGCACAGCGACGGCAGCGCCTGCCGCCCCTTCTGCTACATCGCCGATGCTGTTTCGGCGTTCTTTCTCATCCTCTTCGAGGGCGCGTCGGGTGAGGCGTACAACGTGTCGAACGACAGGGCGTTCTTGAGCATCCGCGAGCTTGCGGAAATCCTCGTGAAATTGCGTCCCGAACTGAGTTTGAAGGTCATCGCGAAGGAGCGGCCGAAGGGCGCGGCGTATCTGGAAAACAATTTCAACAAGGCGAACCTCCCCAGTGCCGACAAACTTCGAGAACTCGGCTGGCAATGCCGCTTCGACGCGGCAGCGGGATTCGCACGCGTCTGGCGATACCTGCGCGATGTGCAAACATCTTGCCAAGCGAGCGGAAAAAGGGTAGAATAAGGGAAAGACGGCAAGAAGGGGGTCATACGATGAAACACATCAAGACGGTCAACAAGCCGACGATGCAGAAGACGCTGAAGACGGGCGGCTGCGGCGAATGCCAGGCGTCGTGCCAGTCGGCATGCAAGACGTCCTGCACGGTGGGCAATCAGGTCTGTGAGAGCAGGAAGCAAGCGTGAAAAAAAGACCTCTTCCGTAAGGAAGAGGTCTTTTCTTCACGCTTCGCCATATATCTGGAGGAATTATGAAAGAGAGAATACATAAGTTCAAACAGGCGGACAGCTTCATCCTGCTTGATGTCAACAGCGGCGCCGTCCATGTCGTCGACGAGATGATCTACGACATCATGGACGTCTTCGACGGCGCGAATGATCGGGCGGTCGTCGATGCGCTCGGCGCGAAGTACCCGAGGGCGGAACTTTCCGAAGCGCTCGAAGAGCTGCACGAACTCATGGCGCTCGGCGAGCTTTTCGCGCCCGACATTGACGTGCCGCCGACGTTTTCCCAGAAGGGACTCGTGAAGTCGCTGTGTCTGATGGTCGCGCAGGACTGCAATCTGCGCTGCAAATACTGCTTCGGCGACGGCGGCAACTACGGCATGGAGCGTGCCGTCATGTCGCCCGAGGTCGGATGTCGCGCTGTCGATTTTCTCATCGAGGGTTCAGGGCCGCGCAAGCATTGTGAGATTGACTTCTTCGGCGGCGAGCCGCTCCTCAACATGAAGACGATTAAGAAAGTGACGGAGCATATAAGGAAGCGCGAGAAGGAGACGGGCAAGATCTTCAAGCTCACGCTGACGACGAACGGCATGCTCTTAAGCGATGCGAACATCGCGTGGCTCAACGAGAACGATTTTTCGCTCGTCCTGTCGCTCGACGGGCGCAGGGAGACGAACGACGCCATGCGTCCCGACATCGGCGGACACGGCACTTATGACCGCATCGTGGAGAACTTCCGAAGGTGTCTTGCGAGCCGCGCGGGCGGCGACTGGGACTATCGCGGCGTCTATACCTATCTTCGCGGCACTTACACGAAGCGCAATCTCGACTTTACCGAGGACGTGCTCTCGATGCACGATGCGGGATTCAATATTCTCTCGGTCGAGCCTGTCGTCTTGAAGGACAGCCCGCTCGCCCTCATGGAAGAAGATTTGCCGCGCATCTGCGAGGAGTACGACCGCCTCGCCGCCGCCTACATGGAGCGGCATCGCGCGGGCAGGGGATTCTTCTTTTTCCACTTCAACATGGACTTGTCAAATGGCCCTTGCGTCGCCAAGCGCCTCTCGGGCTGCGGCGCGGGTCACGAATACTTCGCCGTCGCGGAAAATGGCGATCTCTACCCGTGTCATCAATTCGTCGGCAGAAAGCGCTACAAGCTCGGCAGCATCTACGACGGAGTGACGGACGAAGAACTGCCGCCGTACTTTCGCGAGTCGCACGTCCTCAACAAGGAAAAATGCGCCGACTGCTGGGCACGCTTCTTCTGCAGCGGCGGCTGCCATGCCAACGCCGACCTATTCCACGGCGATATAAGAAAGCCTTACGAAGTCGGCTGCGAGATTCAAAAAAAGCGTCTCGAATGTGCACTCTACGTGCAGGCGCTGCTGGCACTGGAGAAGGAAGAACAGGTGCAGGCGACTGCTCTGTAGGTGAAAGAGAAATATGACGGGTGCATGGAGTTGAAAGACTTCATGCACTCTCTTTTTATGCAGCTAAAAGCAATGAACTTATTTTCCATATTGACAGAAGAAAACGACAGCTTTATAATAAAATAACAAAAGATAACAAAACATAAACTAAATTAACATCAAGGGGGCGCATATGATTTCGATCGACAGGAAGAAATTTATTCTTGACTACCTGCAGCAGAATGAAACGGTCACGAGCAGCGTCCTGGTGCAGGCGCTCGATGTCACGGCCATGACGATCAGCCGTGATCTCAAACAGTTGGAAGAGAAGGGTCTGCTTGTGCGCACGCACGGCGGAGCCATGCTGCCAAACTATCTCGTGGAGGAGACTTCGTATGCGAAGAAGAAGGTGCGTGATATCGAAGTTAAGCGGCGCATCGCGGAGGCGGCGCTGCGACAGATCCGTCCGGGTATGACGGTCTTCTTCGATGCAGGCACGACGACGTTCGAGATCGCTGACCGTTTGAAGAAGGCAGCGCCCGCTAATATCACGGTTGTGACGAACGATTTGCACATAGGTGCGCATCTGTATTCTCAAACGGAGATTCGCACCGTCCTCTTGGGCGGCGTCGTCTTGCCAGAGACAGGGGCCGTTGCGGGTGCCATGGCGACGGAGCAGCTTGTGCGTTACGGCATTGATCTCGCCTTTGTCGGCACGTCTGCTGTCACGGAGGACTTCTTCCTCGTCGTACCGACAGAGAGCAAGTGCGTGTTCAAGCGGAAACTCCTTGAGATAAGCGAGGTTTCTATCCTTGTCGCCGACCGATCGAAGTTCCGCAAGAAAAAGCTCTATAAGGCGGCTCATATGAGCGAACTGGATCGCGTCATCACGGATTATCCGTTTACGAAGACAGAGGTGAAGAAGGCGATGCCGCGTGGAGAAATCATCGCGATTTGATTGGCTTGCCAGAAAGGAGAAGATACGATGAAAGGCGTGATTGTCGCTGATGATCTGACAGGGGCAAATGCATCGGGTGTGCTCCTCAAGAAAATCGGACTCAGTGTGAGCAGTCTGTTTCGCCTGGATGGTGCGGCAGCGCACAAGGCGGATGTGCTGGCCTACTCGACGGCGAGCCGCGGATTATCCTCCGAGGAGGCTTTCCGACGTGTCAGAGAAGCCTTTTTGCAGTTGAAGTCGGGTGGTGAATTTTTCAACAAGCGCATTGATTCGACGCTGCGCGGTAATATCGGAGCGGAGATTGACGGGGCACTTTCCGCCTTGGGCGACGACTTTACGGCGATTGTCGTACCCGCTTATCCCGACTCGGGACGCATCGTCGCAAATCGAACGATGCTCGTGAACGGCATGCTTCTGACAGAGTCGGATGCGGGGCGCGATCCGAAGATGCCCGTTGCATCGGATGATGTTGTAGATCTTGTCGCGCAGCAAACGCGTCACGAGGTGCGATACTTTTCGTTGAAAGATTTGGCGCAGGACATAGGTCCGCTCGCTGCAGCCGTCAGTGAAGCGGCGAAGGCAGCTCGCGTTCTCGTCTTTGATGCCGTGCGCAATGAAGATGTGCAGAAGATCGCCAAAGCGGTGCTGCAGAGCGGCTGCCGCGTGCTGACGGTCGATCCCGGGCCCTTGACCATGCAGTTTGTGTACGAGATGCAGGTGAAGGAAAAGCGCGAACAGAAGGTTTTGCTCGTCATCGGCAGCGTGACGGCGACGACGAAGCGGCAGATTGCCGATTTGCTGCAAAAGAGGCGCGTATTCTTTGTCGACATGCGCGTGAAGGAGTTTTTCGAGAAGGAGCGGCGTGAGGCGGAAATTCGGCGGGTCGTCAATAAGATCTGCGATGCCGTAGACGCTGAAGACGTTCTCTTGCTGACGACGACGCCGCTTTCTGATGAGGGACATCTCGATCTCAAGGCGACTGCGAAGGCACTCGGTGTCACTCGGGAGGATGTGTCACGCATCCTTTCCGGCACATTGACCGAGGCTGCGGGCGAGATCTTGGAGAAGAGCGGCAAACTCGAGGGTATTTATTGTTCGGGTGGTGACATCACGATTGCTCTCTTGGAGAAGTTGGACGCCGACGGCATTGAGGTGCGTGACGAGGTTCTGCCGCTTGCTGTCTACGGACGCATTCTTGGCGGCCGCTTGCCGAAGCTGCGCATTGTGACGAAAGGGGGGATGATCGGCGGCGATGATGCGATCGGGCTTTGCTTGGAAAAAATCGCCAAGGATATTGCCCTTTGATGATTCTTGAAAGATAAAAGGAGTTGTGCGTATGGAAACGAATGTGATGGAAAAACCTCTAATCGGTGTGCCTATGGGCGATCCTGCCGGAGTCGGTGCGGAGATCACCGTCAAATCGCTGCTCGACAAGAAGGTGACGGATGTTGCGAGGGTCATCGTCGTCGGCGATAAGGGAACGATGGAGCAGGCAATCGGTGTCTGCGGTGTAAAAGCGCGCATCCATACGGTGGAGGAGCCTGCGGCTGCCCTCGATGAGGCGGGCGTCATCAATCTTATTGATCTCAAGAATGTCGACATGGCGAAGTTGAAGATGGGCGAAGTCCAGGCGATGTGCGGACAGGCGGCATTTGATTACATCAAGAAGTGTGTGGAGCTGGCGATGGCGCACAAGATTGATGCGATTGCCACGACGCCGATCAACAAGGAATCGTTGCGTGCGGCGAAGATTGACTACATCGGACATACGGAGATTCTTGGCGGACTGTCGAACTCGCGTGATCCGCTGACGATGTTCGAGGTCGACGAGATGCGCGTATTCTTCCTCACGCGGCACATGTCACTGCGCGATGCCTGTGACGCCATTACGAAAGAGCGCGTGCTTGAGTATATCCGCCGCTGCACAAAAGCATTGAAGCAGCTCGGCGTTGAGGGCAAGATGGCTGTCGCGGGACTCAATCCGCACTCGGGTGAGCATGGGCTCTTCGGTTGGGAAGAAGTCAAGGAGATTGCGCCTGCTGTGGAAGAGGCGCAGAGGGAAGGCTACGATGTCGTGGGCCCGATCGGTCCGGACTCCGTCTTTCATCAGGCTTTGCAGGGACGCTATCAGGCGGTTCTTTCCCTCTATCACGATCAAGGTCATATCGCGACGAAGACGTACGACTTCGAGCGTACAATCGCCGTCACACTCGACATGCCATTCCTGCGTACATCGGTTGATCATGGCACGGCTTTCGATATCGCCGGAAAGGGCATCGTGAGTGCCGTGAGCATGGTGGAGGCGATCCGCCTCGCAGCAAAATATGCCCCGAATTTCAAGCAGGGATGAACGGGGCAGTTCCGCAGAAGTAATGATTTTATGAACAAGGAGATGAATCCTCATGGCTGCAGAAACGCAAATACTCATAGGTCTTGGCTTTGGTATTGCCTGCTTGATTTTCATGATCATGAAGACCAAGATTCATACATTCTTGGCGCTGATCTTGGCAACCGTCCTCGTCGGTGTGATCGGCGGCATCGAGTTCAAGCAGATTGTCGCGAGCATCACGAAGGGTTTCGGCGGTACTCTCGGGAGCATCGGCATCATCATCGGCTTTGGCGTCATGATGGGCCAGCTCTTCGAGGTATCGGGTGCGGCGAAGCGCATGGCTCTGTGCTTTCTCAAGTTTTTCGGCAAGGGACGTGAAGAAATCGCTATGGCGTTGACGGGCTTCCTCGTCTCCATCCCGATTTTCTGTGATTCGGGTTTTGTCATCTTGACGCCTCTGGCCAAGGCGATTTCTACAGAAGCGCGCAAGTCGATCGTTTCCATCGGCATCGCGCTCGCCACCGGTCTCGTTATCACGCATACGATGGTGCCGCCGACCCCGGGGCCTGTGGGAGTCGCAGGCATCTTTGAAGTGAGCGTCGGATCCTTGATTCTCTGGGGACTCGTGCTTTCCGTGCCGATGCTCATCGGTCCTTTGCTCTTTGCGAAGTGGGCGGGCGAAAGGATTTGGCAGATTCCGACAGCGGATGGCGGTTGGACGCGTGACAGATCGTATACGGCATCGAACCAGGGAAGCAGCATCTACGATGACGCGCATCTGCCTTCGGCCTTCATCTCGTTTGCGCCGATCGTCGTTCCGATCCTTTTGATTCTTATTGGTACAGTGGCGGCTGCCATGGGGATGAAAGGGCCGATTGCCGATGCCATTCAGTTCTTCGGTACACCGGTTATTGCCGTCGGCATCGGACTTCTCCTGACGATCTATGGCCTGACGGGAAGTCTCGACAAGAAACGCGTGCTGGAGGAAATGGAAACAGGCATCAAGTCGGCGGGCATCATCATCCTCATCACAGGCGGCGGCGGCGCTTTCGGCATGTTGATCCGCGACAGCGGCGTCGGCACGGTTTTGGCCGAAGCCATGCTGCAGACGAGCATTCCTGCCATCTTGCTGCCGTTCTTCATCGCGACGATCGTGCGATTCATCCAAGGCAGCGGCACGGTGGCGATGATTACGGCGGCCTCGATCACGGCGCCGATTATCGCGAATCTCTCCGTGAACCCCGTCTTCGCGGCTCTCGCCGCCTGTGTGGGCTCGCTCTTCTATTCGTACTTTAACGACAGTTTCTTTTGGGTCGTCAACCGCTCCATCGGTATTACCGAAGGTAAGGAGCAGCTGCGCCTCTACTCTGTCGCCAGCACGATTGCTTGGGCTACCGGTATCATCGTGCTCCTGATTCTCAACGTGATGTTCGGTTGATATTTCTGTAGTTTTCATCGAAGTCTCCATGCTGCAGTTGATGTGGCATGGAGACCTTTATTTTAGCGTGAAATCCCAAGAGATCAAGCCGCAGCGCAGATCGATTGGCTAGGTTTCTGTAACGGCGCACAATGTCCGTAAAGTAGACTTTTGTGCGTGTAGTTTACTGATCATGTGTGGTATCTTGCAGGACGGCGAAGAAGTTGATGCCGCAGCAGTGAAACAGCCCATAGAAAAAGCGACCCTTGGGGAAAGGGTCGCTTTTTGGGAGTGGTCGGGGATTGGGGAAATCCCCTCTGGATAGTGGTTATGGGGTTTGAGAAGGTTTTAGAAAGCACGGACGAATCGAGAGCGTCGATGGGACGGACTCATCGTTATCCGTGATTTCTTTATGGGGAAGTTCCCGGGGCGGTTCAAGATCCCCGCCCCGAGGGAAAGTCATTACTTATTGCCGAAGTAGCGGTCGAAGAGACCCTTGAAGCCACGGCCGTGACGTGCCTCGTCCTTGCACATCTCGTGCACGGTGTCATGGATGGCGTCGAGGTTCAGCTGCTTCGCGAGCGTAGCGAGCTCCTTCTTGCCTGCGCAGGCGCCGTGCTCGGCGTCGACGCGCATCTTGAGGTTCTCCTTCGTGCTGTTCGTCAGAACCTCGCCGAGAAGCTCCGCGAACTTCGCTGCATGCTCGGCTTCCTCGAAAGCGTAGCGCTTGAAGGCCTCGGCGATCTCGGGGTAGCCCTCGCGGTCTGCCTGGCGGCTCATCGCGAGGTACATGCCGACCTCAGAACACTCGCCCGTGAAGTTCATGCGCAGGCCTTCGATGACCTTTTCATCCGCGCCCTTGGCGGCGCCGACATGATGCTCGTCCGCATACTGCATGTCGCCCGTCTGCTCGACGAACTTGGAAGCGGGCGCATGACAGATCGGACACTCTGCCGGAGCCTGGTCGCCCTCGTGAACATAACCGCAAACCGTGCAAACAAACTTTTTCATTTTACATTACCTCCCAAAATATCGTGGATGTTTTTCTTTTTCTTGGTAGTGGCTCGCGATTCACCGTGCGGGGGTGTTCCCTCATGTGCTTGTCGCTTGCTGTGCCCTTATTATAGGCGAAGCGTCCCAAGAAGGAAATATCGAAAAAATGCTAAATAACAAAGATATAGGCATATATTGTGAAATATCTCCATATATCTCGTGTTTTTATACTTTTTCAAAATAAATACTAGTGGATAATTATTATTGATAAGAAGTATCGCTATACTTGCGCGAAGCGTTTCAAAAAACGGCGGGCTTGTGGTATGATAGGCAGAGAAACGACGGAGGGCTTCGGCAAAAAGCCCAGCGCGATGGCTGAGGGAAGCGGCGCTCTCCTATGGAAAGGTGTTGCAGCAATGTTTACGGTGGAAACGGCTTCCCCCGAGGAGACGGCGGCGCTCGCCGAGCGCATCGGGGCGCTTTGCCCGGCGGGGACGGTCTTCGCGCTCGCGGGCGATCTCGGCGCAGGAAAGACGCTCTTCGTGCAGGGACTGGCGCGTGGTTTGGGATTTTCGGGCGAGGTCACGAGTCCGACGTTCAACTTGATGAACGTATATGAAGGGAAGATGCGCCTTACGCATTTCGACGTCTATCGCCTGGAGCGTGCCGAGGAGCTTTATGACATCGGCTTCTATGAGTATGCGGACGATTCCGAGGGCGTCGTCGTCGTCGAGTGGTTCGACAAGTTCAGCGAGGAGATGCCCGCAGACTATGTGCGCGTGACGATCGAGCGCGTGGCATCTTCGGCGGGGGAGGTCGATTCAGAGGAGGCGGCGGATCGCCGTCGGCTGTGTTTTTCGCTTGTGGGAGTGCAGCTCAAGGAATTTTTTGAGGAGATGAGGGACGTTGTCGATTCTGGCGATTGATACGGCAAGCTCGGTGTCGAGCGTCGCCGTGGCGAGCGAGGGGAAACTGCAGGCGGAAGTGACGGTCGAGGCGGGGCGCACGCATTCGGAGACGCTTCTTTCGCATATTGAGGGGGCGCTCTCCTTTGCGGGCGTCGAGCGCTCGGCGCTCACGGGCGTCGCCGTGAGCATCGGCCCCGGCTCTTTCACGGGGCTTCGCATCGGCTTGGCGACAGCGAAGGCTATCGCTTACGGTCTGGGCATCCCGCTCGTCGGCGTCTCGACCTTGGCGGCGCTCGCGCTTGCCGTCCCCGTGCCGGACGTTCATACGCTCGCCCTGATGGACGCGCAGAAGGGAAACGCCTATGCAGGTCTCTACGAGTGGCGTGACGGGAGTTTGCACGAGGTGCGTCCCGTGCGCGTCGCGCCGCTTGCCGAGGCGATCGCCGAGGCGGCGGACAGGGGAAAGCCTGTATTGCTGACGGGCGAACTCGCCGTGAAGAAGCGGGCGCGTCTCGGAAATTTGCCCGACAATGTAACGCTCGCGCCCGCGCATCTTCTGACGGCGCGCGCCTCGCACGTCGCATGGCTCGGCATCGCGCGGCTTGCGGCGGGCGAGTGCGATGATCCCATGACGCTGGAGCCGTTCTACATTCGGCGCTCGGAGGCGGAGGTGCTTTGGGAGAAGCGTCATGGCAAAGAGAAGACGGAGGGTATGCCATGCTGACCTTTCGCAAGATGCTGCCCGCTGATGCCGCCGCCGTCGAGAAGGTGGAGCAGGCGTGCTTTTCCATGCCGTGGTCGCGCGAGTCTTTCTGGGAGGAGGCCGCGCAGGAAGCGGCTTACTACCTGTTGGCGCTTGATGACGCAGAAGTCATCGGCTACGTCGGCGTCTGGCTGCTCGGCGAGGAGGGCCACATCACGAACGTCGCCGTCGCGCCCGAGATGCGCCGGCGCGGCGTCGGCGCAGCGCTGCTCGCAGAACTCATGCGGATCGCCATGGAGCACAGCGTGCGCAGCATGACGCTTGAAGTGCGTCCATCGAACGAGGCGGCGCTCGCGCTCTACAGGAAGTTCGGCTTTCGGAGCGTCGGCAGGCGACCGCACTACTATACGGACAACGCGGAGGATGCGGAAATCCTCTGGAACACGGACATCAAAGCGACGCTCGCCGCACTCGGCGGGACGGACGGAAAAGGAGATGAGGCGCATGGATAAGGACATCTTGACGCTCGCCATCGAGACGAGCTGCGACGAGACGTCCGCCGCCGTGCTGCGCGGCGGACGCGAAATCTTGTCGAACATCATCGCGACGCAGATCCCCGTGCATCAAAAGTACGGCGGCGTCGTGCCCGAGATCGCGTCGCGCTGTCATATTGTGAACATCGTGCCCGTCATCGACGAGGCGCTCAAGGAGGCGGGCGTCGCCAAGGAGGAGGTCGGTCAAGTTGCTGTCACCTACGGACCGGGGCTTGTCGGCGCGCTGCTCGTCGGCGTCGCCGCCGCCAAGGGGCTTTCCTTCTCGCTTGGCGTGCCGCTCATCGGCGTCAATCATCTCGAAGGCCATATCTTTGCGAATTTCTTGAGTTCGCCGGAGCTTGCGCCGCCGTTTGTGGCGCTCGTCGCTTCGGGAGGGCACACGGCGCTCGTCCACGTCAAGGATTACAACCATTTCACCTTGCTCGGGCAGACGCGCGACGATGCGGCGGGCGAGGCGTTTGACAAGGTGGCTCGCGTGCTTGGGCTGCCGTATCCGGGCGGCCCCGAGATCGACCGCCTCGCGAAAGAAGGCGACGCCTCAGCCATCGACTTTCCGCGCGCCTTGGAAGAAGAGGGCAACTACGAGTTCAGTTTCAGCGGGCTGAAGTCTGCCGTCTTGAACTATCTGAACTCGATGAAGCTCAAGAAGATCGAGGTCAATGCCGCCGACGTCGCAGCGTCGTTTCAGAACGCCGTCGTCGAGACGCTCGTCGAGAAGTCGCTGGCGGCTCTGCGCGAGACGGGACTGAGGACGCTGGTCTTGGCGGGCGGCGTCGCGGCGAACAGCTCGCTCGAAAGGCGGCTTCGCCAGGCGGCAGCGGAGAGCGGCGTCGAGTTCCATTATCCGGGGCTTCGGCTCTGCACGGACAATGCGGCGATGATCGGCTGCCGCGCCTACTATCAGGCTCTGGCGGGCGGCTTCTCAGACGCTCATCTGAACGCCGTGCCGGGGCTTTCGCTGCGCGATGTGAGCGGGGCGTGACGCATGCTTCCGATGCTCGCTGCACGATGGACGAAAGGCGCGGCAATAGCGATGATTCCTAACGTTTCGCTTGGTCATCCTCCAAGAAATGGCAAAATAATTTCAGTTGCGCTTTTTGTTTGAATCTGTTAGAATGGGTAGGCAAGCGCAGGTTTGGACATGCCAAGCCGTCGGTGCGTGCAGCGTCCGAGAGGGGCGTTTTCACATAATTATCAGCAAGGGAGATATTTCATGGAGTTCCAGGACAGGACATTGGTTTGCAAGGATTGTGGCAAGGAGTTCACGTTCACCGCAGGTGAGCAGGAGTTCTACAAGGAGAAAGGGTTTGAAAATGATCCGGTTCGCTGCCGCGACTGCCGCGGAAAGAGACGCCGCAGCCATGATGGCGACAGCGGTGAGCGCACGATGTTCCAGGTGACATGCGCTGCCTGCGGCAAGGAGACGGAAGTTCCGTTCGAGCCGAAGGATGATCGCCCGGTCTACTGCCGCGATTGCTTCTCTGCCAGAAGGGGCAGATAAGCCGAAGCTTTGCATACTTTTGCCCGATGGAAGCCTGCGGGATGGTTTCCTTTCATCGGATAAGACGCAAACTTTCGTAGCATAAGGTACAGTCTCCTCTTGTTTTATATGCTAAGATGGTAAGGATGGCATATAAAATGAGAGGGGACTGTTTTTTTTATGAAAGAATGGTGCGTGATTTATTCGTCGCTTACGGGAAATACGAAGCTTGTCGCCGAAGCGATGGCGGAGGAAGCGGACGCCGACCTCTTCTCGGTGGAGAAAGCGCCGGAAGACCTCTCGGGATATGAGGCCGTGGCGCTCGGCTATTGGCTGCGGCGCGGTGCGCCCGATCCGAAGATGCTCGCACTCCTGCCGCGGATCGAGGGCAAGGATGTCGTATTTTTCCAGACGCACGGCACAGATCCGGGCAGTGAGCATGCCGTCACGGCGTTCGCGCGTGCAGGATATGCGCTCGGCGCGGCATGCTATATCGCGGGTACGTTTTCGTGTCAGGGCAAGCTCAATCCGAAAATCGTCGAAAAGCGCAAGAAGGAAGCTGCCGCAGAGGATGATCCGCACGCGGGAAAGAAGGCGCAGGCGCGCTGGCAGAGAGCCGCGAGCCACCCCGACGCAGAGGATCTGCAAAGGGCGCACGATTTCATGCGCGTGATGCTGGAAAAACGGCTGAAGCGGAAGGCGCGGCTGGAAGCGGGCAAGATGTAATATGGATGAAGTCGTAAATTCGCAAAGTAACTTCCGCTGATGTAAGTCTATGGGATTTAGTCTAAGAAAGCCGATAGGAGTAAGTGCGAGAAGCATCAGAATTTGTATGCAATGGATGACCTGAGCACAATATCGTCTTAAAAGCGACCGAACCATAAGGGATAAGCTAGAAAGAAGGACATGCTTCGCACTCCGAAAAGCGAGGCTTTTCAGAGTAAGTTCCACCCTGGCGGGATTTACTATGAGAAAGATGTGCAGCGCAAGATCAGCCCTTTAGAAGTCTAGGAGACTGCACGACATCTTCCGGCGCAACATACGAGATGCCCAAAAGAGCAGCCAGTTCCTCGGAAAAAGCGAACGTAAACATCTCATAGGGAGACTTGCCGCTGTAAATGTTGCGACGGACGCCATTGATGTGCGAAAAAATCAAATTGACGGTATCCTGTGTGAAATGGTCGAAAGAAGACCCCTTCGGCACAATATCGCGAAAAAGCGTGTGATTCTTCTCAATTTGCGCCTTCTGGTAAGACTGCATGGGATCGCAGAAAAAAAGGCAGGCCTCCTTTTCCCCCTCAAGATTGTTCTCAAAGGCGAAAACATCGGAGAACTCTCCACCGTTGTCCGTAAGCATCACGGGCATAAGGGCAGGAAAAGCAAAACCGCCTGCAGTCAAAGTTCGTTTGACCTCTTGGAACTTCAAGGCAGCCTGCACAGCCGTCTTGTTTTCGAGCAGAAGCCCGAACATGAAATTGAACGCAGTGAAGTGGACGGTGAGGATGACTTTGCCGCCTGAAACTCCGATAACGGTATCAAGCTGCGTATGTGCGCTAAGCCCTTCCCGTTCCATATGAGCGAGGAAATCCGCATAGGTGCGTTCCTTCTTTATGGCAGAAGGAACGACATCCGCCCGCTTCTTTTTGCGAGGCTTGAACTTTACGGCGCGTGGAAGGTGAATCTTGGAAGCCGAATAATATCCCTTGGAAAAATGCCGATAAACTGTGCTGAGAGACACATTGAGCTCTGGGTGAGAAGCGACGATATGATAAATGTGCTGCCCCTTCTCAATGCAAGAGGAAATGATGCGATCCTGCTTGTAAAAAGACGCACGGTTCAACGGAATGCCTTCGCGTGCATCGTGCAGGAGCGCTTCGTATTCGGCATGTGCCTGCGGAGCGACATAGAGAAGGCGGAGGAAGCGGCAGTTAGCAGAACGGCGCTTGGGGCAGGCGTTGCAGACGAAGGGTGCCTTTTCGAGCAAGGGGCAGAGTTCGTCTGTTTGCACGAACGCATTGCGGTGCTCTTTGCGATGTCGCTTCACTTCGTAAGATATGGTGGTAGGATCTTTCTGAACGAGCAGGGCGATCGCCTTGAAGGACAATCCCCTGTCGAGCCCGTTCATGATTTCCTGGCGGTCTTGTGCAGTAAGGTGCTTGTTCTTCTTGTTGTTGTCTGCTTGCTTCATGATGACAGCCTCCTTTGTGTAGAGAGATTTCTCACACTAAATTCAGCCATAAATTCTTCTCAGAGTAAATCCCGTTAGTGACCTATTATGTGGGATTTACTTTGGAAATTTACCATATGGATGAAGTGCAGGGGAAGTGTACATGGACGCTTCCCCTTTTCTCGTTCTTGTGCTATACTTTCCTTAATAATTTCTTATGGAGGCGGTGGCTGATGGAGAGGAAGATCCTCTTGAATCCAGGTCCGGCGACGACGACGGATACGGTGAAGATGGCACAGGTCGTGCCCGATATTTGTCCGCGCGAAGAAGAGTTCGGCGATGTTATGCGCGAGGTCGCGCAGGGGCTTTTGAAGATCGTTCATGCCGATGCGAAGGCGTTTTCGTGCGTGCTCTTCTGCGGCTCCGGTACGCTCAACATGGACGTGTGCCTGAATTCGCTTCTGCCTGCGCAGAAGAAGGTGCTCGTCGTCAACAACGGCGCGTATTCGGCGCGTGCCGTCGATATATGCCGCGCCTATGGACTTCCCTATATCGACATTCGCTCGTCGGTCGAAGACGTGCCTGATCTCAAGGTGGTCGAGCGTGCGCTCGCGGACGATCCCGACATCGCTCTCGTCTATACGACGCACCACGAGACGGGCACAGGCGTCCTGAATCCCATCCGTGAAATCGGTGCGCTTGCGCATGCGCACGGCGCGGCGTTCGTCGTCGATACGACTTCGACGTATGCGATGCTGCCATTTTCGATGGAGGAGGCGAACATCGACTTCTGCATGGCGTCGGCGCAGAAGGGTATACAGGCGATGACGGGGCTTTCCTTTGTCATCGGCCGCACCTCACTCATCGAGGCGTCGAAGGATTATCCCGTGCGCTCGTATTACTGCAACCTCTACCAGCAGTACGCGTACTTTGAAAAGACGGGACAGATGCAGTTCACGCCGCCCGTGCAGACGATCTATGCGGCAAAGCAGGCGCTCGCCGAATACTTTGCCGAGGGCGAGGCGGCGAAGGCGACGCGTCATGCGCGGGTGGCGCAGGCGATTCATCGCGGGCTTGCGGCTCTGGGGCTGAAGGAGGCGATCCGCCCGGAGATTCAGTCGGGACTCGTCGTCTCCGTGCTTTATCCTGCGGATGAGCACTGGGATTTTGACCGCGTGCACGACTACTGCTATGCGCATGGCTTCACGATCTATCCGGGCAAGATGCAGGAGAAGGGGACGTTTCGCCTGTGCGCGCTCGGCGCGATCGACGAGGCGGATATTGAGAAGTTTTTCCGCGTGCTGAGAGAAGCTCTTGTGGAATTGGGTATGGTTTTGCCGAAGAATTGATACGGCAATGAATAGGGCAGGAGAGACAGAAGACAGATGAATCGCTGGCAGGAAATCTGGAATAAGAGAAGCGCACAGCTTGCAGGCATTGATCGCTCGGACAAGCGGGCGATGCTCTTGGAACTCAAGCGCATCAATGGCTTTGATGTGACGGGCGGCGGTATACCGTATGAATCACTTCTAAAGCAGTATGAGGAAACGAAGGCGGCGCTTCGTCTGCCTGCAGGCGGCAGCATATTCGAGGTCGGCTGCGGTGCGGGAGCAAACCTCTGGCTCTTTCGACTCGATGGGTTCGCTGTCGGCGGTCTCGATTATTCGGAACAAATGATTGCTGTCTTGACAGATGTATTTCGTGGTGGGACACTGCGCGAAGCAGTCTGTGCGGAAGCGAGGCAGATGCCGCGGGAAGAGAAGTATGATGCGGTGTTTTCAACGTGTGTCTTTCACTACTTCCCCGATGAATCGTATGCACAAGAGGTCATGGAGGGGATGGTCGGAAAATCGCGCGGCAGAATCGCCATCATCGAGGTGCATGATGCTGAGAAGAAGGACGAGTTCTTCGCTTTCCGTCGTCAGATTGATCCGGAATATGATGTGCATTATCAAGGATTGGACAAACTCTTCTATCAGAAGAGTTTCTTTGAGGATTTTGCGGAGAAGCATGCTCTTCGGGTCTCGTTCGAGCCGGTGCAGGTGGAGGGCTATTGGAATGCGCCATTCCTCTATTCCGTGGTTTTTTCTCGCGAGGAAGTGCCGAAAGAATGAGTGGCAGCCAGAAGGAGGATGTCATGCAGGCGACGGAGTTTTTGGACATTTTGGGCGCAGATTTTTTCGTCGGCGTGCCCGACTCGCAGCTGCGCGCTCTTTGCGACGCCTTGATGGAGCGATACGGCAATCATGCGCCGCACGTCATCGCGGCGAACGAGGGGACGGCGGCGGGAATCGCGGCGGGGCATTATCTCGCGACGGGTCGCTCGCCGCTCGTCTATTTGCAGAACAGCGGTGAGGGCAACATCGTCAATGCGCTCGCGTCGCTGCTGCACGAGAAGGCGTACGCGATCCCGCTGATCTTCGTCATCGGCTGGCGCGGCGAGCCGGGCGTGAAGGACGAGCCGCAGCACGCCTATCAGGGCGAGGTGACGCTTCCGCTGCTCGAACTTCTGCAAGTCGAGCATTTCGTGCTCGCGAA
Organism: Selenomonas sputigena ATCC 35185; assembly: GCF_000208405.1. Classification (NCBI taxonomy): domain Bacteria; kingdom Bacillati; phylum Bacillota; class Negativicutes; order Selenomonadales; family Selenomonadaceae; genus Selenomonas; species Selenomonas sputigena. The sequence continues at coordinate 632,944 of NC_015437.1, forward strand.
GGAGACGCGAGGGGAAGACGTGAGCGACGCTATGGAACGCTTCCGCTCGTCTTTGGAGAATGGGCGTTCGGTGGCCTTCGTCGTCCGAAAGGGTGCGCTCACGCACGATACGAAGGTTTCTTACAAAAACGGCTATGCGCTGCGCCGTGAGGAGGCGATTCGCACGATCCTCGATGCCGCAGACGAGAGCGATGTCTTCGTCTCGACGACGGGCAAGGCAAGCCGCGAGCTTTTCGAGCTTCGCGAGGAGCGCGGCGAGGGGCACGAGCGCGATTTTTTGACGATCGGCTCGATGGGGCACAGCTCGTCCATCGCGCTCGGCATCGCGCTCGAAAAGAAGGGGCGGCGCACGTGGTGCCTCGACGGCGACGGCGCCTTCCTCATGCACATGGGCGCGGCCGCTGTCATCGCTGCCGCAAAGCCATCGAACTTTTGCCACGTCGTCTTGAACAACGAGGCGCACGAGAGCGTCGGCGGCATGCCGACGGCGGCTTCCTCCATCGACTTTCCGGCGCTCGCGCGTGCGCTTGGCTACGCCGCTGCGCGGCGTGCGAAAGATGGCGAGGAACTTGCCGCCGCCTTGGAGGAGATGAAAGGGCAGGCAGGGCCGTGCTTTTTGGAGGTGCGATGCGCCGTCGGATCGCGTGCCGACCTCGGTCGACCAACGATTCCTCCAAAGGCCAACAAGCTAGCAATGATGCGCTTTCTCAGCCTTTAATTGATAACAGATAGTGCCTGGTATACCCTTGACAAATGGTAGGATAATCGGTATGATAGGAAAAGACGTTGACGCGAAGAAAGTGCCGAAGAAGCGGTCTTTCGAGTCGACACTTTTGAATTTTAGGAGGATGAATATTATGGGTACGATTTTCTCTAAGAGCGATTTCTGGATTGGTCTTGCTGTCGGTGCTGTCGCAGGCGTTTTTGGCTATCGCTTCATGCAGGAGCGCGAGCAGCAGATGATGGCGATCCAGCAGGGTGCTCCTGCAGCGCAGGTGCCGCTTGCTGAGCTTCAGCGCCAGAAGGAAGAGCTTGAGGACCTCATCGCTGCGCAGGAAGCCGGCGCGAACCAGTAAGGGAAACATAAGAGGGGCTGCGACAGGCAAATGCTCGTATCGTCATGGCATATTGCGTGCGCAGCCCCTTTCCTGTTTTGCCGTTGATAACGAATTGCATGAAGGAGGACGCTATGGCAAAGATTTCTTTGGGCTTACCGCTGGCAGCGGCTGCCGCAGGCACGGTCGTGACGCTCTTTGTTCCGGCGAAGCGTCTGCATATCGTCTGCGGCGCGGCATGGGCGGCACTCTCGCTCGTTCACGCTTGGCAGTATCGCAAAAAGCTCGCGAAAGATCTTGCGATGCCGTTCGGCGCAAGTCTCAAGCAAAATGTGATGAAGAAGATTGACGAGGAGCTTCAGAAGCTTCCCCTGCCGCCGACGAAGCTCGGCGCACTGATCGGCTCGATGCGTCCCGCCGCCTATGCGCCGGGCAGGATGCGCCTCTACAGCCGTTCACTCGTGGGAAACGAGAAACTTAGAGAGCAGATTCTGGCGTACTTCGCCGACTGTCCCGAGGTGGACAAGGTCGAGTGCAGTACGCTCACCGGCTCCGTGCTCATCACCTATGAGCCGGAATTTTTTGCTGAGAACGAAGAGCTTTCACAGATTGAAACGTATGTGAAGCATCATGTGCAGATGGCACAGGGGAGGAGTTAAATCTTTATGTCTTATATGTCTGGTTTGATGATCGGCACGGCCCTTGTCCAAGGCCTCGGCAGCATGCTTTCGGGCGGCGCTTCTGCAGGCATGAGCGGCGGCATGGGCATGGGCAGGAGCGCGGGCATGAGCGGTCTTTTCGGCATGGCGTCCGGCATGGGGCGGGGCGGCATGGGCAGAAGTTCCGGCATGAGCGGACTCTTTAACATGATGCCGACGGGCATGGGCAGCGGCATGAGCAGCATGTTCGGTCAAGGCAGGGGACGCGGCATGGGCATGGCGCAGGACGCGTCCGGCTCTGCAGCCGTGTCTGCACCGGCAATGCCAGCTTTCGCGCTGAAGAGTGCCGTGCCCGGGCGCAGGCGCTACTATGCGGCGGCCCTGCAGGGGAACGAGGAGCTGGCAAAGCTTCTGGAGAAGAACCTTGGCCGCATCGCCTTCATCGATTCCGTCAAGGCGTCGAGTGTTACGGGCAGTCTGCTCGTCTGCTATACGGGCGATGAGGGAGCTGTCGATCGCCTGATGGCGGATCTTGGCAAGCGCGTCTTTGGTGCTACGGAGCATGCGGGTTTTAATCTGCCGCAGGGGCTTTCCGATTTGCTCCCTGCGGCAGGCGTCACTCAGCCGCTCGCTGAACTCGGTGCAAGCATCCGCCGCACAGCAGGCGCGGCGAACGTATGGCTGCACGAGAAGACGCATGGCTGGCTCGATTTCCCGTCGGTATTCGCTCTCGGCTTCATCGTGCGCGGCTTGCGCAAGATCCTGCTCTATGAACAGCGGCCGTCGGGTCCTCAGATGCTTTGGTGGGCATTCTCGATCTTGAAAGGATGGAAGATGATATGACGTATGGGACATGCTCGCTCCGCCTATCGGCGGATCTTGCTCAGGATAAGCGCGCCCTCTTGGGTGCACAGCTTCGAAGCATAAAGGGCGTCGTCGCCGCTTCGGTCGGCGACAAGGCGCTGACGATCTGGTACAAGGAAGAATTGCCCCTCGCACTCGTGCGTCGGCTCGTCAAGCGCATGGAAGAAGAGTGCGCACCGAGCGATCCCGAGCTTGACATGGCGGGCTATCGGCGCGAAGCAATCTTCTCGCTCGCGAGCTTCGCGGGCATGAAGGCGCTTGAAAAGCTCGCGCCTGAAGCTTTTGCGGGAATGAAGGTGTTTCGCAGTCTCCTCGTCTTGGCCATCGCGCGCAACTTCCTCAAGAACGGCGTCGTGGGCATGGTGAAAGAGCGCCGCCCGAACGCCGACACGCTGACGAGCACGGCGGTCATCGCCTCCGTGCTCGCAGGCAAGCCCGAATCGAGTCTCACGCTGCTGACGCTGTCGAACGGCGCCGAGATGCTGACGGCTTACGCCGCGGAGCGCGCGAAGAAGCAGATTTCCGGCCTTCTGAACATGAACCAGCGCTTCGTCTGGCTCGTTGACGGCGGTGTCGAGCGCAAGGTCGCGGTCGAGTCCGTGCAGGTCGGCGACCGCATCGCGGCGCATTCGGGCGAGATGATCTGCGTCGACGGCCGCGTCGTCAGCGGCAAGGCGTCCGTGAACCAGGCGTCAATTACGGGCGAGTCGAATCCCGCGATGAAGCGCGAGAAGTCGCCTGTCTACGCAGGCTCCGTCATCGAGGTCGGCGAGATCGTCATCGAGGTCGAGAAGACGGGCAAGGACACGTCACTCGCACACATCGTCCACCTCGTTGAAGAGGCGCAGTCAAGACGTGCGCCCGTGCAGAACTTCGCCGACAACATGGCGAACATGCTCGTGCCGATCTCCTTCCTCGGCGCGGCGATCGTCTACGGCGCGACGCGCGATTGGCAGAGGGTGCTGAACCTCCTGTTCATCGACTTCTCGTGCGGCTTGAAGCTCTCGACAGCGACGGCGATTTCCGCTTCGATTGCGGCGGCGGCGAAGAAGGGCATCCTCGTCAAGGGCGGCAACTATATGGAAGCGCTCGCCAATACCGATACCGTCGTCCTCGACAAGACGGGCACGATCACGGTTGGCATCCCGCAGATCTCCTCCATCAAGACGGCGGAGGGCGTGACGGAGAAGGAGATGATCCTTCTGGCGGCGTCGGCGGAGATGCACTCCGTGCATCCTCTGGCAGTCGCCATTCAGAAGTACGTCAAGGACAACAACTGGGAAGTGCCGCAGCACCGCTCGTCGAAGACGATCGTCGCACGCGGCATGCAGGCGGTCGTGCCTGATTTCGACGGCTTCAAGGGCGGCGACGTGATCGTCGGCAGCTACAAGTTCATGAAGGAGCGCGGCGTGCAGGGCGCGGGCGAGCTCGTCGTCGAGGACACGACGGAAAACCTCCTCTACATCGCGAGGAACGGCTCCCTCATGGGCATCATCGGCATCACCGATCCCGTGCGCCCGAAGATGAAGAAGACGCTGAACCAGATGCGCCGTTACGGCGTCGACGAGATCGTGATGCTCACGGGCGATTCGGAGAAGGTCGCCGATCATGTGGCGCGTCAGATGGACATCGACTCCTACCATGCCGAGGTCTTGCCCGAAGACAAGGCGAACTACGTCATGAAGCTCAAGGAGCGCGGCGGCAGAGTCATGATGGTCGGCGACGGCATCAACGATGCGCCGGCGCTTGCCTTTGCCGACGTCGGCGTGACGCTCGGCGGCCGCCAGACGGACATCGCCGCCGAGTCGTCGGCGGTGACGATCCGCTCGGAAGATCCCGAAGGCCTCGTCGATGCTCTGCGTCTCGGCAAGCGCACGATGGGACTGATCCATCAGAATTTCCGCGCGACGATCCTCGTCAACTCGGGCGCCATGCTCATGGGCGCCTTGGGCATGATCAGCCCGCTGTGGGCGGCTGTCATCCACAACACGGCGACGCTCGCCGTCGTCTTAAACAGCGCGCGCATCCTCTCGACAGGCAAGAAGCCTGTAAGGCGCGTCGGCTGAAAGTAAACTACACGCACAAACGTCCACTTCGTGGACATTGTGCGCCGCCCTTACAGAAGCCTAGCCAATCGGTCTGCACCTTCGGCTTGACCTCTTGGGGCTTCATGGTAAAAAGAAAGGGATACCGCAGGGATTTGTGCGGTATCCTTTTTTGATGCTGCGGTGCATGTGCGCGTCGCTCGCTTCTCTTTGCAGTCCGTTGGGATATCTGCCGCAAGATGACAGCGCTTCCTTGCCGTGACATCCCCGCAAGACCAAGACAAAAGTTATACGAGTCGCCCTTGATTATGGACTTGACAATCATTCTCAGCTCATCTATAATAGTGTCATAAAGATGAGTGATATTCATATTTATGAATAAAGAAAGGGAGAATGGTTATGAGCAGTGTGGTGATTCTCGGGGGAAACGAGTGTATGGAGTGCCGTTATCGGGAAGCGTGCAAGAGCTGCGGGTTCAAGGCAAAGGTCTTCCCGAAGATGTGCCGCGACCTCAGGAGGAAGATCGGCTCGCCCGATCTCATCATTCTTTTCACGAGCACGGCATCGCACCAGCTTGCCATGCACGCGCAGGAAGAGGCGAAGAAGTGCAACGCGAAGATTGCTTTCTGCCACTCGGCAAGCATGGCGGCGTTGCAGAATGTCCTCGCAGAGCATTTGGCATGAGCACGGGTGCAGCATGATGGCGCGATGTCTTCCATGATATTTTGACGAATTCGCAAAAGCGCAGGGGTGCTGGGGACGCTCCTGCGCTTTTTGTGTGCAGGAGCGCCGTTTATGGCCTCAAGACGGATCTTTGGAATGAGGCCGTGCGTCTGCATCTCTGCAGCATTTTTTACGGGAAGGGCGCAATTTCTTCGGCAGGACAGCGGGTCTTTGCCTGATTAAATGAGAATATTTATGAATTGATAGAAAAAATTTAAATTATGCCTTATTTCCTTGACAGCATGAGCTGGATAGAGTATTATTATCTCTGCCGATGAACTGGATTCAGTTTCATTGTCGTTCTCATTTTTTATGAAACCCCAAGCGATTGAGCCGTAGGCGTAGGTCGATTGGCTGAGTTTCGCTAAGGGAGGCGTGCAATGTCCGCAATATGGACGTTTGCGCGTGCAGTTTGTTGTCTTATTTAATGGAGGTAAGAAACATGACGTTGAAAGACGGAAAGACAGGAATGTCTCTTCGTGTCGACAAGGTGGGCGATTCGGAGCTCAAGCAGCGCCTGATGACGATGGGGCTGATCCCGGGCACGCGCATCAAGGTGCTGCCGTCGGCGCCGATGGGCGATCCGATGGCGATCGGGCTTCGCTCGTACAATCTCGCGCTTCGCCGCGCCGATGCGGAGAAGATTGAAGTGACGGAAATCAAGGAAGGAGCGGGAGCCTGATGAGCACCATGAGTGTCGCCCTGACGGGCAACCCGAACACGGGAAAATCGACCATATTCAACGAATTAACGGGCATGCGCCAGAAGATCGGCAACTGGCCGGGCGTCACCGTCGACAAGAAGATGGGCGTCGTCAACTACAAGGATCGCGTGATCACAGTCGTCGACCTGCCCGGTACCTACAGTATCAATGCGCGCTCGGCGGAGGAGCAGGTCGTCATCGACTACTTCAAGACGACGATGCCCGACCTCGCCGTCGATGTCATTGACTCGTCGAACATCGAACGCAATCTCTTTCTCACGGTGCAGCTCCTCGAAGAGGGCATCCCTCTTCTCATCGACCTCAATATGCAGGACGAGGCGGAAAGAAAGGGCATCCGCATCAACCTCCAGAAGCTCGAAGAAGCTTTGGGCATGCCTGTCGTGCAGACGGTCGGCCGCAGCAAGAAGAGCATCCAGAAGCTCATCGAAATCTTCACGACGACCGTCATGTCGAACTACCGTCCGAGTGCGATAGTTGAAGAGCACAAGACGAAGGCGACGGAACTCAAGAAGAGCGGCCTTTCCGCCGAAGAGCTGGATGAAAAGCTCATCGAGCTGCGCTATGATCTCATCGACAAGATCATGAAGAAGGCAGTCGTCGTCGGAAACGTCGGCTTGTCGACTTCGGAGAAAATCGACCGCGTGCTCGCGAACGGCGTCTTGGCTCTGCCGATTCTTCTCGGTATCCTCTACCTGATGTTCTGTATCGCCTTCACGTGGATTGGTCAGCCGCTCGCAGATGCCGTCGGCGACTGGATCGGCGGACCGTTCACCGACTGGATCAATGACGCGATGGAATCTGCGGGTGTCGCCGAGTGGCTGAAATCCTTGATTGCAGACGGTATCGTCGCGGGTGTCGGCAACGTCATCAACTTCGTGCCGCTCATTTTCACCTTGTTCTTCATGCTGTCCTTCCTCGACGGTACGGGATATATGGCGCGCGTCGCCTTCATCATGGATCCGATCATGCGCCGCGTCGGCCTCACGGGCAAGGGCATCATGCCGCTGATCGTCGGCTTTGGCTGCGGCGTGCCCGCCATCATGGGTGCGCGTGCGCTCGACTCGGAAAAGGACAGGCTCACGTCGATTCTCATCACGCCTTTTTTGACATGCTCGGCGAAGCTGCCAATCATGGCGCTCTTCGCTGCGATGTTCTTCCCTGAACATGCCGCGAATCTCGTATTCTCGATGTACATCATCGGCATCGTCGTCGCCATCATCATGGCGAAGGTCTTGGGCGTCACGGCGTTCAGAAGCCAAGGCTCGACGTTCCTCCTCGAACTGCCGCCGTACCGCATGCCGGACATGAAGACGGTGCTCTTGGAAACTTGGGACAAGGGCAAGGGATACCTGATCAAGGCTGGTACGATCATCTTCGCGATGAGCGTCGGCATCTGGTTCTTGTCGAATTACAATGCGGACGGCGCTACGGATGAGATGAGCGAGTCCTTCCTCGCCTCGATCGGCGGCGGTATGAGCCATCTCTTCGCACTGCACGGCTTTGAGACTTGGGAATCGGGCGCGGCCGTCGTCACGGGCATCATGGCGAAGGAGTCCGTCGTCTCGACGCTCGGTATCCTCTATGGCGTCGGCGATGTCTCGACCGAGGCAGAAGACGCCGCAGAGACGGCGACACAGTTCGCCGGCTCGATGGGTACGGCATTCACGGCAGCCTCGGCGCTCGCCTTCATGGTATTCTCGCAGCTCTACACGCCGTGCATGACTTCGCTCGGCACGATCAAGAAGGAGACGGGCAAGTGGAGATGGATGCTCTTTGCCGCTCTCTACACCTTCGGCGTCGCCTGGGTCGTCTCACTTCTTGTCTACTGGGGAGCCTGCGCCTTCGGCATGAACGGCTAGGGAAGCGATGGGCGAAAGCCGTCCGTGCTTCTCTGACTCCTGAAAGGAGATCTTTGCCATGGCAAACATCATTGTCGGCGCGATTGTCGCCGTCCTGCTCTTCTTCGCGTTGCGCCACGTCTATCACAATGTGAAGGCGGGCAAGGAAGACTGCTGCGGCGGCAGCTGCAGCGGCGGCTGCGGAGGCTGCGGCAGCAGCTGTAGCACGGGGCAGGAAAAGTAAATAGATGAATATAAGAAAAGCGTCGAGAGATTCTCGGCGCTTTTCTTGTTCGTGCGAATTGTTTATCGTATGCTTGGAGGAGTCGTAAAACTATACGAAGCGTTACCGCAGACTTTTTCAAGACATTCCGCGGCGACTCAGCGGCCTGCGAAATGAAGGCAGGCAATCTTGTCGTTGCAGTTCTTGTTCCACCAAGGAATCACGGAGAGGAGTCCGAACAAGCCCCAGCGGCTGCGGAATCCCTCGTAGAGGGTTCGCTCCTTGAGGAAGGCGATGGCGGGATGGAGGTTTTCTATCTCCTTGCCGCTTTTTACGCCCCATTGAAAGGGCGCTTTCTGCGTATCTACGGAATCGTGGCGCTTTTGCTGACTGATGAGAAAAGGCGGCATGATTTCGATGAACATGGAAGCATCGGCAAAGGCCTCGGCGAGCATGGCGAAGAGACTGCGCATCTCTTCTTCGCTGAAGTACATGGCAGCGCCTTCTAGAAGAATGAGGACGGGACGGCCTTCGTGCTCGATTTTTTCGATCCAGCCGGAATCGAAGACGGAGGCGGCGAGATTGTGAATGCGCGCGCCTTCTTCTGCCAGTAGGTTTTGGCGCAGTTCCATGACATCAGGCAGGTCGAGGTTGTACCAATTAATCTGTCCGTTGTCGATGCGGTAGAAGCGGGTGTCGAGACCGCAGGCGAGATTGATGCATACTGCATCGGGATGCTTTTCGATGAATGCCTTCGCTTCATGGTCGAGGATGTAACTGCGTACGGCGACCCCCGTTTGCGAGTGCTTGGCGCGGGCGAACTTGGCGAAGTCGTAGTCGATCTGCTCGACGAGCCGCACCGCGAAATCGTCTCGGATCAGGGCGTCTGAGCGCTTCGTTTCTTCTGCTCGCGCCCACAGGGGAATGAGCAAGGTTTCCGCTACACCGCTGAGCTTGGTTTTCATGAAAGCCCTCCTTATGAATAATTGATATAAAATCTCAACACCTATAAGCATATTATGATGTTTGTTCATCTATGTCAAGAGGGCGCTTATGAGCGATAGATGGGATACATAGCGCACTTTCTCTGCTCACTACTCATCGGGCAGCATAAAAGCTATTACCTATACAGATGCGATTCTATGAGCGTTTAGTCTGTTTTTTAGAATAAAATGACGTTTTATATATAAAAATAGACGATTTTATAAAATAAATAACAAAAATATTGAAAATAGGAAATCTTGATGATAGAATAAAATTGTAGCAAAGGAGGTGCCTATGTACTATACAGAAATCATAAAAATCATAGAATCAGGAATGCGAAAGGATCCGGTCAAAGTCGCCAGTTATTCCCGTCTCCTTGCAAAGAAGATGGAGGCTGACGGGGAAAACAGGGGGAGCACACGTATTCTGTCTGCATTGAATCGTGTGGGCGGAAGTCAGGCAGTTATGGACACATTGATAACGTTGCCAGTAGATCAAGAAAGCCGCCTCGATATTGCGGAGATTGACTATGCGCCCTCTGTTGATCATATTATTCTCAGCAAATCGGTTCAGGCATCGTTGGATGACTTCAGGAATACAATCCGAAGTAAAAATAAAATGATATCCATGGGGTTGAATCTCCGGACAACACTGATCCTTTACGGACCTCCGGGCTGTGGGAAGACAAGCGCAGCAAAATATCTTGCTTCGGAGTTAAAGCTTCCTCTTGTCACAGCACGATTTGACACGCTCATATCATCACTGCTCGGGAATACGGCGAAGAACATTCATCGTATTTTTGCATACGCAAAAAAACAGCCATGCATTCTATTCCTTGATGAATTTGATGCGATTGCAAAGGCCAGAGATGACGTACATGAACTCGGCGAGCTCAAACGGGTGGTGAACAGTCTCCTCCAGAACATCGATGATTTCTCGCAGGAGGGCATACTCCTCGCGGCGACGAATCACGCAGGGATGCTCGATAAAGCAGTTTGGCGGCGGTTCCAGACCGTCATTGAACTTCCTGTGCCGGAGCGTGATGAAATCCGCAGATTTATCAGGCAATTTTCTGAGATTGTGGATGATTCGAGTATTACCGATTCACAGTGGAAACACATACTGGGAACAATGGCAGGGCTCTCATATTCCGACATCAAGGATATCGTTCAAAACATGCTGAAAAAGGCTGTGCTTCATCAAAAAGAAGAGATCGGAATACTGGATTACGTTATGGAAGTATTTCTGTTCAAAAATCATGGGAACTATAGCCAGTATGACATGATACAGTATCTGAACGAGCATGGTGTGACACAGAAAGTGATCGGTGCTCACTTTGGAATTTCGGAGAGGCAGGTTAGAAACTACCTGGGGAAAGGAGTGTGTAAACATGGAGAGATGGCTCCCAATTAAGTTTTTTGAAAAAAGAAAAAGAGACGAACAGCGTACGGAAGGCGGTGGCAGTGCGACGATGCCGCCATGGGTATTGCAAGGTGAAGCGCTTACGCGCCGTTCCAGGCAGCTTGTGTCAAATATGTCGCGGGTTGAGACCACCTTTGCAGCACATAAACGGGAAAAGCAAAAGCTCCCAATGGTCGTTGCGACTACGATTGTAGAGGACGCGATTGCAAAGTCACATCGTGGGCAGGTAGTCGCCCTTCTCGACAGCGATCAAAAGGCCAATGTCATCGGTATTACATCGGCTGTGCTGGGCAATGAACTTTCGTCCCCCGATACAGCAGAAGCTGACAAAGAGTCGACGAAGCCGAAAGAAACGCGGCGGCTTCTATCCGTAGTAACTACAGAAGAGCTCATCTTGAAAATCAAGTACACACTGCAGGATACACAAAATTTTGCCAAGCTGATTTCAACGATTGCAGAAATTGAGCCGTTTACAGCGCAACGTGTCGAGTATAACCCGAACAATCACCTGTATCGTATCAGTCTGATCGATTATCGGGATTCGGATAAAAATACCTTGGTACAAAAAATGTTCAAGGAACAATGTGGTACACATGGGATAAAAATTGAACGGGAGATCAGATACGCTACGGATATGAATCTGTACCGTGTATCGCTCGACAGTGCTATCGATATGGAGACAGTGCTTGGCTTTGAGGGCATATTCTCGATCGAAGAGGCGATCCCGATTCGCATGGATATGGATTCCATTGACGATACGCTCGTACCGATAGCAAAACAGCCAATAGAAGGTGAAACATATCCTGTTGTCGGTGTTCTTGACAGTGGAATCGAAAGGAACAGATACCTGTCACCATGGATTTTAATGGGAGGGGAGGCATATTATGAAGACCTCTATCAGGATAGAGGGCACGGCTCTATGGTGGCGTCCGTAATAGAATACAGCGATGAGCTCAATGGTACTAACGATACTGTAACAGCTGGTGTCATGATGATGGAGGCGGTCGTTATCCCTGATCTTCGGAAAGAAACTGTTTATCCGGAGGATATTATTGATAACGTCAGAGATGCCATTGAACGGCACAGGGACATCAAGATCTGGACGATGTCCGTCGGTACAGTTGAAGAGTGTGCTGAAAAGACGTTTTCACAATATGGTATGGCATTAGACAATATTGCTGATGAGAACAATGTACTCATTATCAAGTCTGCCGGCAACAGCACTGCTTTTTTACGAGGCGGGGAACATGAGTGCATAACAAAGATGGCGGATTCCGTCAGAGCAATCGTTGTTGGCTCCATTGCGGGAGAGAAAGGACAATATGATCTCGCTGAGGTGGATACACCGTCACCGTTTACAAGATGCGGACCGGGACCTGCTTATATCATCAAACCAGATCTTGTCGCCTACGGAGGCAATGCGGGAATACGTCCGGATGGCACGGCTACAACGACGGGGGTGAGAGTTCTCAATCGTACTGGAGTTGTTGCGCGTGCAACAGGGACGAGTTTTTCCACGCCGTGGATTGCACGCATTGCGGCAGATCTGAATCATCTCTTGGCGGGGGATTTCGACCCGTTGCTCATCAAAGCAATCATGGTTCATAATGCTGGTTATCCCGCAGGACAACGCATGAAAATGGAAGATAAAATAAATTTCATGGGGTTCGGAATGCCGCCTGGAACGCGGAATATTCTGTATAACACAGAACATGAGATCACGCTGATTTTACGGGATTCACTTCTTAAAAGTCAGTTTATCAACATTTTGGAGTTCCCCTTTCCGAAGAGTTTGGTTGGTGATGATGGCTTCTATCGAGGTCAGATTACGCTTACTGTAGTTAGTTCACCAATTCTGCGTGCATCGGAAGGACCAGAATACTGCCAGTCGGATATCAGTGTAGGATTTGGAACGATGACGGGCATCAAGCAACGTGATATCACGAAAAGAACAGTCATAAACCCCTTTGGCGCAGAAAATGGAGCAAACCTACTGAGGGAAGACTATTACAGTAGAAAAGTGCTTGGTGCGACAGAGGAGAAAATATTCGCAAGAGAAAGGACACTATTACGGTATGGAAAGAAGTTTCACCCGATCAAGAAATATGCGATTGATCTCGATGAAATGAAACCCAGAGAAAGGGAAAAGCTACTTGGGAAAGATCGCAAGTGGTATATGAAGATAGAGATGCTTTGCCGCGAAGCGATCGAAAGAGAGTTCAGAGAAAATGGAGAAAAACTAGAGCAGGAGTTTTGCATTCTGCTCACGATCCGAGATCCCGATGGAAAAGCACCCGTATATAATGAAGTAACGCAGCAGCTTCAAGATGGAGGATTTGTATATTCAGATGTGAAACTTAAGAATGAGATCTCGCAGTATGTTGTTTGATGAGATGCTAGAACCTATACTCAAACTTCGCAGATGAATCATCTTTGGCGGCTCTGAATCCTCATATCAGCAGTATCTCGATTTTGGGGCGCGTATAGATGTTATGAACTGGAAAGCGTTCTGCGTAGAGCGGCAGGAGGAGGATTACATCGCTCTTCTTGACATCGTTTCGCTTGATCTCGGATGCGTAGTTCAGCAGTTCGATAGAGGCATCTGTTCGATTGCGGCGCGTGATGTAGATGTTGTCCTTGCGATCCATAAAATCGAGGATTTCCGCATAGTGCGTAGAAAAAATCAGGCACGGTTGATACGCTCATTTTTGAAGATGTTCGTAATCATACGCACGAGCACTTTGTTTATATAGTTCTCAAGCTCATCCACAATGAGGTAGCCGCCTGTATACTGAACTAAAAAAGCACTGCCGTTTTTGACAGTGCTTTATTCTCGCATGGAGCGGGCAATGGGAGTCGAACCCACCTCTAAAGCTTGGGAAGCTTTCATTCTACCGATGAACTATGCCCGCGAACGCTACGCAAGATATTGTATCATAGATTGATGGGTGTGGCAAGGGGGAGTTTCAGCGGGTTTCGCCGCGTGCGGACTGCGCCCTGCTTTACGACTGCGCGGCTGTGCCGGGGATGCCGCTGAAGCCCGCGGGAGTCGTGGGTGCGGGCAGGGGCTTGATGACGATGTCGAGGCGGTCGCCGTTCTTGATGGGGTCGGTGAAGACGACGGGACGGCGGTTGACGAAGATGGAGACGCTGACGCGGCTCGTGGCGGGCGGCGGCTCGAAGCCGACGGCGAGCAGAGCTTCGTTGACGGTCGTCGCTTTTTTTTCGGAAATCCTATAGTAGACGACGCTGCCGTCTTCGAGGTAGGTGCCGGGCGACGCCTTGTGTCCGTTGACCTCAAGTTCCAGGGAGGCGGAAGGAATTTCGTATTCCTGATCGTTGTAGGTAATGGTGACGGCAGCCTGCAGGCGCGAGATGTCGAGCACGTCGCTGAGCTTTGGTTCTGCCGTCATCTGATATTCGATGCGATCGCCTTCGTGAATCGGCTCGGAGATCGTCGCGGGTGCGTCGTTCAGCAGGATTTCGGGCGATACGACGTACTGTGCGTTGTTGTCGTTGAGCGTGTAGCGGATCTTGCGGCCCGTCGGCGGGTAGCCGGCGGCTTTCAGAGCCTCGCCCAAGGTGCGCGGTTCCTTGCTCTCGACGATGTCGTTGTCGGCGAGCAGGCGGTCTGGTTTGGCGGCTTCGCCGTTGACGTAGGCGGCCTGGTGGATGTGCGTCTCCTTGCCGTTGATTTCGAGCGGAAAGTCCGGCTCGATCTGCAGGACGTCGGCGAGGCGCACTTCGGGCGTCTCGCCGTCCTTGCCGTGGGCGACGGTGATGCGGCAGCCCGCCTTGACGAGGGCGTCGAGCGTCGTGTCCTCGCCGTCGAGCTTTAGGATCGCCATGGAGGGAAGCGAGCCGGGGAAGAATTTCTTCTCGCCGTTGACCGTGACCATGAGTCCGAGGCCGGGACGGCCGTTGTATTTCTTGAGCTGGATGCCGGCATTCAGAAGGGCGTCGGAGACGGTGAGGTCGCGGAAATTGAAGAGGTTGATCTCCTGCTCGTTGACGTAGACGGAGAGGAAGTGCAGCAGGTTGATCGAGGCGATCTTCAAGATGCCCAAGGGCGTGACGGCATCGGGCGTCTGCAGCTCTTCGGGGATGGCCTCGACGCCGATGACGCTCTCGGGATGGCGCACGGCGACGCGGTTTTCGGGCACGGAGAGAGCTTTTGATACGAGCGCGGCGAGTCCCGGAGTCTGTGAGCCGCCGCCGACAAGCATGACGGCCTGCGGCGAGTCGCCGTTGAGTTCGAGCACCTGACGCGCGATGGAGTCGGCAAGGTTCTGGATGTTCGGCATGATTGGGCCGATGACATCGGAGGGTCCGAGGTCGTATTCCGTGCCGAGGATATCGGTGAATTTTGATTCTCGCCCGGCGGAGGCGTTGCGCTTGACTTCTTCCGCCACGTTGAAGTCGAGGAGGTAGCGCTGGCTGATGGCCTCGGTGATCTCGTCGCCCGCCAGGGGCACCATGCCGTATGCGATGATGGAGCCGTTCTTCGTGATGGCGACATCGGACGTGCCCGCGCCGATGTCGACGAGCACGAGGTTCAGGTGGCGCATCGTCGGCGGAATGAGGACGTTGATGGCGGCGATCGGCTCCAAGGTCAGCGCGTGCATCTCAAGGCCGACGTCCCTGAGGGCCGACTGCATGGAGTCGATGACCTGGCGCGGCAGGAAGGTGGCGATGACGGTCGCCCTGGCGGTCTTGCCGCGCTGACCGACGAGGCTCTTCAAGGGGATGTCGTCGAGCGTGTACTGGATCGTGCTGTAGCCGACGCAGTAGTAGCGGCCAGGGTCTTCGATGTCCTTGGAATTGGCGAGCTTCGCCTGCGCCGCCTGCACGCCCGAGAAGTCGAGGGCGCGCTGCTGCTCGTCGGTGATGACGCCGTTGATCTCGACGGAGGCTTCGGCGGTCATGGTGTAGAGGGCGCGGCCGGCAGCTGCGACGGAGGCGGACTTCAAAGGGCCTGTCGTCTTTTCCAGCTCGCGCTTGACCTCGCGGATGAGGTCGGCGACTTGCGGCACGTCGTGAATCTGGCCGTCGAGCATGGCGCGCGTCTTGTGCTCGCGGCGCACGGTCGCGAGGATGCGCATCTGCTCGTTGTCGAGTTTTTCAGCGACGATGCCGATGATGCTGCGCGTGCCGATGTCGAGCGCGAAGATCGGCTCGCCGTGCGGCTTCTTCTTCGTTCCTGCAGTCGAGGGCTCGACAGCAGCCTTTTTGACGGTGCGCTTCGTCGTCTTCTTGGCGGCAGCTTTCGTGCCCTTGGCGCGCGTGCTCCTCGTCGCCGTCTTGGCGGCGGGCTTCCTGCCGCGCTTTTTGGCGGCGGGTTTTGCCGTATCGCCGGGGGCTTCATCTGCAGCGCCGTTCGCTTCGTCCTTTGCGGCGACCGCTGCCGTATCGTCTGCACTGGCAGCGGTCTCTTCGCGCGTCTTTGCCGCATCCGGCGCGGCGGGTGCAGCGGTCTGCGTCCCCGCAGTTTCCGTTTCGCTTGGAGGGACGCTCTCGCCTGAGGCGGCTTCGGAAACAATGGCTTCCGTGGCAAGATTTTTCAGTTCTTTTGTTTTCGCCGAGGTCTTTCTTGTTCTAGGCATCGAATGACTCCTTTGCTCGTCTCGCTTCCGCACGGCGCAGGCATTTGCCGGTGCTTTTCCTGCGCCTTTCGCGCTAAATTATACGCGCAAACGTCTGTTTCGTGGACATCGTGCGCGTCCTTACATGAAAGAGCTAATCCGTCTGCGCCCTTTGGGCTTGACTTCTTGGACTTTCATGGTAAATTAATTGCGGAAATGGATTTATTGAAGTTTTATAGAAGGTTAATTCTCTTATTTCGCGAATACTATAAAGGAATCCTGTTTCTTGCAGGAAATTTTCTACAAATTATTTGAATGGAGAGAAGGGATCCTATGACGGGCAATCGAGAGGTCATTACGGGAAGCGATTTCAAACGCATGTTGAGCGGCGCTTACGGGGAGTTTCTTCTGGAATATGAGGGCATTGATGCGCTTTCAAGAAAGAGGCAGGGGGAGCGCTCGGCGCTTCCGGGCACGCATGTGCTGCGCACGATGGGCGCGGCGGTCATGCCGCTCGTCGACGTGAAGGATGAGAGCATCGGCGGTCTTGCGAGGCGCGTGGCGAGCGCGGCGGTGCTCGGCGCACGCGGCACGTCGGGTGTCGTGCTCGCACAGCTCCTGCGCGGCATCGCGAAGGGGCTGTCGGGAAAGAACGACGCGACTTCGTCGGAATTCGGCAAGGCGTTCCAGTACGGCATTCTCTACGCGCAGCGCGTGCTGCCGCCGACGGTGGAAACGGTGCTTGTCGCCGCTGCCAAGGCGGTGGCGAAGGGCGCGTACCATGCGGTGCGCGCGAATCTTCCGATATCGGAGATCCTGCAGGCAGCGATCGACGAAGGCAGGAAGGCTCTGGCGGAGGAAAAGCGCGAAGAGCCGGGGGCGCTCGTCATGCAGACGTTTTTGCAGGGCTGTATGAAGGGGCTCGACGGGCACTTCGTCTCGCCGGCCGTGAGCCTGTCTCTCGGCGTGGGCGAAGATCGGCTCTCGATTCCCGACCCGCGCCGCGACCTCGTGCGCCCGTACTGCGTGACGTTCCGTATCGTCGGAAGCAAGGCGCGTGCGCGTGACGTCGAGCATCGCCTGCAGGAGGAGTGCCGCTTCGTCGCCGTCGTGCACGATGAGCGCTCCCTGCTCGTCCATGTGCACACCGATCATCCGGGCGTCGTCGTCGAGCAGGCGATCGGCTGGGGCAAGCTGCGGTCGTTCCGCGTGACGGATATGGCGGAGGCGCATGCTCTGACGGCAGACTATGAGTCGCTGCTTCCCGTCGCGCTCCTCGCCGTCGCGTCGGATGCGGCACGCGGCCTGCGCCTGACGGAACTCGGCGCGAACGTCATCGTGCCGGGCAGGCGCGAGGAATGCCCGTCGGTAGCGGAACTTCTGCACGCGGCGCACAGCGACCTCGCGCGAACGTATGTGATCGTCTCAGGCGATTCCTCGATGGAGCTTGTGCTGCGCCAGGCGAAGCGCATCCTCGGCGAGCGCGTCGAGCTTGTGCTCGCAAAGGATGAGGCAGAGCAGGACAAGGCGGTCGCCCTCTACGACAAGAAGCGCACCGCCAAGGAGAATGCCAAGGCGATGCGCAAATTGCTGGAATGAGAGCCGTATGATTTAGGTAGTGAGAATGTGCCGGGATGCAGCTTGGCTGAGGTGAGCGAGCTATTTGATAGAGGCGAAGAGCTTCATCAGTGCGTAGGTCATGCCGCCCGCGATCAGAGGCCCGACGGCGACGCCCTTGAAGAAGCACACGCCGATGATCGTGCCGATGATGAGTGCGGCGACGATGTGCGGATCGTTCTTCAGCAGCTCGACGCCGCCGCCGCCCGCCATGGCGGCGAGAACGCCGCAGACGATGGCGGCGACGCCCAAGGGACTCTTGAAGGCGTCGAGCATGTTGGCGATGGTCACGTCGCCCGTTGCAATCGGCACGAGGATGGCAGCCAAAAGAAGCACGATGCCCCAGTTCAGCCCATTGACGGAAAGGATGTCGAGCATTGCCGTCAGCCCGAGAAGCTTCAGAACGAGCACGATGATGACGGCATAGGCGACCGTCGTATTGTGACCGATGATGCCGAGGGCGAGGATCAGGAGCAGCATGAGGTATTCGGAATACATGAAGAGCACCTTCTTTGTGTAGATGGAGAGAACATTGCCGCTGAGCCGGCGGATTTTCTATTGTATATATAGTATAGCGGAAAAACTAAGATAAGGAAAGGTGATAAAGCGTGTCAACGACTTACAGCGTAGCGATTCAGTACAAGAAGGAGCTCGGCTACATCGAATACGATGCGGAAAAGAAGGCGGCGACCGTCGTCTTGGATGATGAGGACGGCCGTTGCGCCGTGGAAAAATATCTGGCCGAGAAGCATGAGATCGGCGTGCCGCACGAGAATCTGCGCGACTTCAGCAAGGAAATGATCGACCCGACGGCCGATGTCGAGAGCTTCAAGACGGCTCTGACACGTCTTTGGGAAGCGACGGACGTCCACGTCGATTGGAGCCGTCCCGTCGACTATGTGAAGGAACATCGCAAGTATTGAAAGGCGGATTTTTTGCCGAGGGCGCGTTTGCGCCCTCTTTTTATTCTGTTGTTGCTTGTTGGCGATCATTGTATCATAATCGAAGAGCATGATCGGCAAGGCTTCTGAAATCCTGCGCGGAGGGAAGGGGGGGTCGGTTTCCCCGATCAGAACACCTACTTCAGCGCATCTGATCTTCTGATGCAGGGAGTGAAAGATGGGGGCTGTCGTACATGATGTATGTGCGGCAGCCCCTATTTATCACAACGGACGAGAAAAGTAACAAAAACATATCCGTGTGCAGAAAATGCTTGAAAAACCGTTAAAAACCTCTGCCAAATACACTATGGATAAGCGTTTGCTTCTGTGTTATAATGTTACACGATGCGAGAGGGCTCGGGTCATCCCGAGCTTCTTTATGTTGCTTTTATAGAGTGTTTGTTTCTAGGAGGGGATTCTTTCATGAAGATGAAGAAAATGCTGCTCGGCGCTGTCGGACTTCTGGCTGCGGCTTCTTTCGCCGTTGCGGGCTGCGGCGGCTCGGGGGATTCGGGCTCGGCGTCGAAGACGCTGCGCGTCGGCACGAATGCGGACTTCGCGCCTTTCGAGTTCCAAGGTGAGAACGGCAAGGAGTACGAGGGGTTCGACATGGATCTCGCGCGTGCCGTGGCAGAAGAGATGGGCATGACGGCGGACATCCAGAACATCAATTTCGACGGCTTGATTCCGGCACTCGTGTCGAAGAACATCGACATCGCGATTTCGGGCATGACGATCAACGACGAGCGCAAGAAGAACGTGCTCTTCTCGGAGCCTTATTATCAGTCCGGTCTGACGATCGTCGTCAAGAAGGACAACACAGACATCAACGGCTTCAAGGATCTCGCGGGCAAGACGGTCGCCGTGCAGATCGGCACGACGAGTGCGAAGGAAGTCAAGAAGAATCCGGACATTCAGGTCAAGGAGCTGAACAGCTCGGCGGATACCTTCCTTGAGCTGAAGGCGGGCGGCGTGCAGGCTGTCGTCAACGATCGCCCGGTCAACGACTATTACATCGCCAAGAGCGGCGAGAAGGACGTGCGCGTCGTCAACGAGCTTCTGACCTCCGAGGACTACGGCATCGCCATGGCGAAGGACAATCAGGAACTGCAGAAGAAGGTCGACGAAGCCTTGAAGAAGCTCAAGGAAAATGGCAAGTACGACGAGATTTACAAGAAGTGGTTCGGGCAGAAAGCCGAGTGAGGGCAGTCGTGAGGTGCAGGCATGAATTTTGATTTCGATCTGGCGGTGAATTCCTTCCCCGTCCTGCTCGTCGGTGCGCTTGTGACGATAAAGATCACGGCGATTTCCGTCGCACTCGGCGTTGTCATCGGCCTCGTCGTCGGCGTGGCGCGCATCTCGCAGGTCAAGCCGCTGCGCCTTCTGGCAATGGCGTATATCGACTTTCTGCGCGGCACGCCGCTCTTGGTGCAGATCTTCTTGATCTACTTCGCGCTTCCCGTCATCTCGGGGCAGCGCGTCGATCCGTTCTTCGCGGCAATCACGGCGTGCAGCATCAACAGCGGCGCCTATGTCGCCGAGATCTTCCGCTCGGGCATCCAGTCGATCGACAAGGGGCAGATGGAAGCGGGGCGTTCCCTGGGCATGACGTGGCTGCAGACGATGTGGCACATCATTTTGCCGCAGGCGGTCAAGCGCGTCATACCGCAGATCGGCAACGAGTTCATCGCACTTTTGAAGGATTCGTCACTCGTCTCGGTCATCGGCTTTGAAGAACTGACGCGAAGCGGCCAGCTCATCATTGCCCGCACCTATGGCTCGCTGGAAATCTGGCCTTGCGTCGCCATCATTTATCTCGTGATGACGCTTTCCATTTCGCAGCTCGTTGCCTATCTCGAACGGAGGTTCAGAACCGATGATAAGCATTAAGGGGCTTTACAAGGCATTCGGCGATAACCTCGTCCTCAAGGGCATCGATCTCGAAGTCGCGGACAAGGAAGTCGTCGTCATCATAGGGCCGTCCGGCTCGGGAAAGTCGACGCTCCTGCGCTCGATCAACTACCTCGATGTGCCGTCCAAGGGAAAGATCTCCATCGACGGCAAGGAGCTTTCCGCAGCCGACATCAACCGCGTGCGTGCCGAGGTTGGCATGGTGTTCCAGCGCTTCAATCTCTTCCCGCACATGACGGTTCTGGACAACATCACGCTTGCGCCGCGCAAGGTCAGAAAGACCGCACGCGAAGAGGCGGAAAAGGATGCACGCATGCTCCTGGAGAAAGTCGGTCTGGCGGACAAGGCGGAGGCCTACCCCGAGCAGCTTTCGGGCGGTCAGCAGCAGCGCGTCGCCATCGCGCGTGCGCTCGCGATGAAGCCGCGCCTCATGCTCTTCGATGAGCCGACGAGCGCTCTCGATCCCGAAATGGTCAAGGAGGTCTTGGACGTCATGCGCTCCCTGGCCGCCGAGGGCATGACGATGGTCATCGTCACGCACGAGATGGGCTTTGCGCGTGAAGTCGGCGACCGCCTGCTCTTCGTTGACGACGGGCGGATCATCGAGCAGGGCGTACCGAAAGAAGTGTTCGAGCATCCGAAAGAAGAGCGGACGAAGAACTTCCTGTCGAAGGTGCTCTGAGGCGTCGTGCGTCGTGAAGAAGTGAGAGAAGCGATGCAGCGACAGTATCCTGCGAAAAAAACTTCTTGCAGAAGTGGTTGAAATTGCCCGCCTTTTGTGATAAAATAGGCGAGCATACGGGCGGTCCTCTGGGGGAGAAAAGGCTCTCTTACGAACGTCTGAGATTAAGGAGGAAAACAAATGAACATCATTCAGGCTTTGGAGCAGGAACAGCTGCGCTCCGACATCCCCGAGTTCGCTCCCGGCGATACGGTGCGCGTGCACGTCAAGGTCGTCGAGGGAACGCGTGAGCGCATCCAGGCGTTCGAGGGCGTCGTCATCGCGCGCTCGGGTACGGGCGTTCGCGAGACGTTCACCGTGCGCCGCATTTCTTACGGCGTCGGCGTCGAGCGTACTTTCCCGGTGCATTCGCCGCGCCTTGACAAGATTCAGCTCGTGCGCCGCGGCATCGTGCGCCGTGCGAAGCTCTATTACCTGCGCAACCTTACGGGCAAGGCAGCTCGCATCCGCGAGAGGCGCTGAAGCACATCATGGGGACTGCCTTGGGGAATGCCGGCTGGGCATTTTCCCTTCGCAGTCCCTATTTCCTTTTCAGGAGGTATTTTATGAGTTCGTTGGGAGAAGAAGTCAAGGATTGGCTCGTGGCGATCGTCGTCGCCGTCGTGCTCGCCTTCGTCATCCGTCAGTTCATCGTGGAGCTTTACGTCGTGGACGGCCCGTCCATGCGGCCGACCCTGCAGTCGCGCGAGCGCCTCGTCGTCAACAAGTTCATCTACCGCATGCGGGAGCCGGAGCGCGGCGAGATCATCGTCTTCCGCTATCCGCGCGATCCGAGCCGCGACTTCATCAAGCGCGTGATCGCCGTGCCCGGCGACACGATCGAGATTAAGGATGGCAAGGTATTCTTGAATCAGCAGCTGTTGAACGAGGACTACATCCTCGAAAAAACACTGACGAACTACCCGCTGTCGACGGTGCCCGCCGGACACATCTTCGTCATGGGCGACAACCGCAACAATTCCGAGGACAGTCGCTTCGCCGATGTCGGCTTCGTCCCCTATGATCTCATCAAGGGCAAGGCGATGGTCGTGTTCTGGCCGGTCGCCGAGGCGAAGTCCCTGCCTTGAGGCTTGCTCTTGCATAAGGAGGCAGACATGGATTTTCAGACGGAAGGAAACAGCATCGTATACAAGAGCGCGGACGGCGTCGTGCTCGCCCGCGCGGATTTTTCGGAAGCAGCGCCGGGAGTCTACGATATTTTCCATACGGAAGTTGACGCCTCGCTGCAGGGTCAGGGCGTCGCGGGCAAGCTCATCGCGAGAGCCGTCGCGGAGATTGAGCGGCGCGGCGGAAAGCTGGTGAAGGATGCTTCGTGCTCGTATGCGGCAGCCTGGCTGAAGCGACATGCGGAGAAAGGTGTATCGCAATAATCGGGCGGATGCTCTGGCAGAACGACTGCCGAGAGGGAAATCAATAAGAGTCGTTCTTAATGCGGCTTCTATTGATTTTACCATGAAGCCCCAAGAGGTCAAGCCGAAGGTGCAGACCGATTGGCTAGGCTTCTGTAAGGGCGGCGCACAATGTCCACGAAGTGGACGTTTGTGCGTGTAGTTTCCTCTTTTTTTATCATACACTTTCCCAAAAGGAGCGAACATTTTGTCGGGGGCGGGGTTGAGATGGAACGAAAGAATTTTGCAGAGCGGCGATTCCTGCCCTTGGTTTCGGCGCTGCTTTTCTTTTGCCTTGCATTCTTGCCGCTGTCGGCCTCGGCGCAGGAAGAGCCGGAAATCGACCTGCTTGCCGCGCTCGTTTCTTCCGCCTCATATTCCGACGACGGCGGACTTCTCGTGCGCAGCTGGCTCAAGGAGACGGCCTGGGATTTCCAGAGCCGCAGCACATCGACGCGAGCCGCAGAGGGGCGTGTCCATCTGGCGCGAAAGACGCTTGCAGACGGCAGGCGCATCGCCGTGCTTTCCTTCCCCGGCACGGAGAACAAGAAGGATATCGAGGTCGATCTGCGCCTTTCTGCCGTTCCCTTTGGCGGCACCAGTCCATCGGAGTTCACTGCCGTTGCAGCCGGAAGCGACGCCCGAGATCTGCCGCACGTCCACAAGGGATTCAACGATTTCGTCATGGCGGCGCTCTTTACGGAGGAGATGCCGGAGTTCGGCAATCGGACGGCGGGAGAAGCGCTGGCAGATGAGCTCAAGGAGCATCCGGAAGAAGTGCTCTATCTGACGGGGCACAGTCTCGGCGGTGCGGCCTCCCTCGTGACGGCGGCGCGTCTCGCTGATCTCGGCGTGCCGCCCGAGCAGCTCAGGGTCATCACATTCGGTGCGCCTGCCGTCGGCGACGAGAAGTTTGCACGGCTCTACGAAACGAAGCTTCATTTCACGCGCATCGTCATGAAGGCCGATCCCGTTGTCGCCATCCTGCAGTCTTTGGGAAAGGGCTTCGTGCAATTCGGCGAGAAGATCGTCTGGAAGCCGCGGACGCGCGAGGATCGCTTCCATCATGAGATGGCACTCTACTTCGACGAGGCGCTGCGCTGCTACTATGATGCGGTGCAGACGGATTCACCGCACGAGCTGTTTTGCGGTACGCCGCAGGAGCTTGCGGGCGGCCTTTACGTCGCGGCGTCGTCCTTCGACCTGCCCGAGGCGCTCGCACAGGATGCGCCGTACATCGAGCGTGCCGTGCACGATGCACTCGACGTCCGCTATGCGCCGACGGTCTTTTCCACGCAAGGCGGAACACAGGAATCGCTTTTCGCTGCCGCCCGCGCTGCCGGCTGCAAGTACGTCCTCGTCGAGCATTTTTCGGGCAATTTGCTGCGAGAAAGGCATGGCAGTTTCCGCCTGACACTTGAAGAGGAGCTTTACACGAGCGACGGACGGCTGCTGTCTATGGAATCGCGCAGCACGAACACGGGCGATCTGCCTGCGATCGAGGCGTTCCTCTATCTCATGTACAAGGGAAGCGAGACGCGCGATGCGGCATTGGGACTGTAAATGCGCGTGCAAACGGCCGCTTTTTGAACCCTGTGCGCTTCCCTCGCCTTCGGGCGGGGGCTTTTTCTTGCGCGCAGGGGCTTGTTATTGTATGATGGTAACGAATGAGAAAGGAGCGATGCTTTTTGCAGTGGGCGGAAGTGAGCGTGGATACGTCGCACGAGGCGACGGATCTTGTGTCGGAAATCTTGCAGGAATTGGGCGCTGCGGGCGTGGTCATCGAAGATCCGGCGCTCTTGAACGAATACATTCGTTCGGGACTCTGGGACTATACGGATCTCAAGGAGAGCGAGGAGACGGAGGTCGTGCGCGTCAAGGCGTACTGGGCGCTCGACGAAGAGCTTGAGGGAAAGCTGCAGAATCTCAGCGAGCGATTGGCGTCTCTCGCGCAGCACGGCATCGACAAGGGCGCGGGCGCGGTGTCGTGGAAGGCGGTCGCCGACGAGGATTGGGCCGAGACGTGGAAGGAGTTCTTCCACACGGAAAAGATCGGCGCACGCACCGTCATCAAGCCGACATGGGAAGAATACGAAGCCGAGGCGGGGGAAATCGTCGCAGAGCTTGATCCGGGCGCGGCATTCGGCACGGGGCAGCACGCGACGACATCCCTGTGTATCCGTGCGCTCGAAGACCTCGTTCGGCCGGGCATGACGGTGTTCGATGTCGGCACAGGCTCGGGCGTGCTCGCCATCGTCGCGGCGAAGCTCGGCGCAAAGAGGGTCGAAGCCGTGGACTTCGATCCTGTCGCCGTGCGCGTCGCCCGCGAGAACGTGCGCCAGAACGGTGCAGAGGACGTCGTGCGCACGGAGCGAAGCGATCTTCTAAAGAGCGTTGCGGGCGAGGCGGATCTCATCATTGCGAACATCATCGCCGACATCATCGTGCGCCTTTTCGGCGAGGTGAAGGGATCTCTGGCGGCGGGCGGCACGATGCTCTTGTCGGGCATCATCGAGGATCGTCTGGCGGATGTCGTGGAAGCCGCAGTCCGGCATGGTTTTTCCGTTGCGAAGATCGAGCAGGAAAAGGGTTGGGCGGCCGTCATCGTCAAAGGGGGAGGAGCGCGATGAGGCGCGTCTTCTTAGAAGGCGAGATCGCGGACACGATGGAAGTGCGGGGCGCGGACGCGCACCATCTGCAGCGCGTCATGCGCGCCAAGCTCGGCGAGAAGCTCCTCGTTGCCGATGGTGCGGGCGGCTCGGCTGAGGCCGAGGTCGCGGGCTTTGCAGATGGCAGAGTGCAGCTTCGATTCGTCCGGCGACTGTCGGAAGCGGCGGAATCGCAGGCGGAAATCGAGCTTTTCCAGTGCCTGCCCAAGGGCGACCGCATGGACTTCATCGTGCAGAAGACGACGGAACTCGGCGTCGCGTGCATCCGTCCCGTGCTCAGTCAGAACGTCGTCGTGCGCTACGACGAAAAGAAGGCGCGTGCACGCGTGGAGCGCTGGCAGAAGATCGCAGCGGAGGCGGCGAAGCAGTGCGGGCGCACGCGCATCCCCGAGGTGATGCCGATCGTGCCCCTTCGCGCGGCGATGGAAGGGCAGGGGGCAGCGGAATATGCCCTGCGCCTTTTTTTCTACGAGATGGAAGAGCGGCGGGAGCTGCGCACGGTTCTTTCGGATTCAGAAGCGCGGCGCATCTTCATGCTCGTCGGGCCGGAGGGCGGCTTTGATGAGGCGGAGGCGCAGCTTGCAGTCGCGCACGGCTTTTCTGCCGTGACGCTTGGTCGGCGCATCCTGCGCGTCGATACGGCGGCGATCGTCGCGCTCGCGCTCGTGCAGTATGAAAAAGGAGATTTAGGTTTTGCCAAAAGCAGCATTGACGACCTTGGGCTGCAAGGTCAATCAGTTTGAAACGGAGACGATGGAGGGGCTTTTCCGGCAGCGCGGCTACGCTATCGTCCCCTTCGACGAGGCGGCGGACGTCTACGTCATCAATACATGCTCGGTCACGAGTCTCGGCGAGAAGAAGTCGCGCCAGCTCATCCGCCGTGCGCGCCGCCTGAACGAGCGAGCCGTCATCGCCGTGACGGGCTGCTACGCGCAGGTCGCACCCGAGGAGATCCGCTCGATCGAGGGCGTGCGCGTCGTGCTTGGCACGAAGGAGCGTGCGGCGATCGTCGATCACGTGGAGCGAGCGGCGCGTGAGGCGGGCGTCTTCGACGGCACGGGCGACATCATGCACGCCTCCGAGTTCGAGGACATCCCGCTTTTCGGTGCGCCCGCGAGAACGCGTGCTTTTCTGAAAATTGAGGAGGGCTGCGAGAATTTCTGCTCGTTTTGCATCATTCCCTACGCGCGCGGCCCCGTGCGCTCGCGCCTCTTGAAGAGCGTGCGGCGCGAGGCGGCGAAGCTCCTCGCCATGGGCTTCAAGGAGATCGTCCTGACGGGCATCCACCTCGGCTGCTACGGGCGCGACCTCGGCGATGTGACGCTTGCCGACGCCGTGCGCGCTGTTCTTTCCCTGCCGGGGCTCAAGCGTCTGCGCCTCGGCTCTTTGGAGTCGATCGAGCTGTCGGACGATCTGCTCGCACTCCTCGCGCAGGAGGAGCGCTTTGCCGGGCATCTTCATCTGCCGCTGCAGGCGGGATCGGATGAAGTGCTTCGCGCGATGAACCGTCACTACGATACGGCGAAGTTCGCCGCGCTCATCGAACGCGTCGAACGTGCCGTGCCCGGCGTCGCCATCTCGACGGACATCATCGTGGGCTTTCCGGGCGAGACGCAGGAGCTCTTCGAGGAAAGCCTTGCTTTCGTCGAGCGCATGAACTTCGCACGCATGCACGTATTCCCCTACTCGCCGCGCCGAGGCACGCCGGCGGCCGCGTTTGCCGCGCAGGTTCCCGAGGCGGAGAAGAAGGAGCGCGTGCATCGCATGCAGGCGCTCGCCGCAAAGAAGAGCGAGGCGTTTCACGCAGCCTTTCTCGGCACAGAGATGCCCGTTCTCTTCGAGACGGAGCGCGAGGGCGTCACGGACGGACTCACGGCGAACTACATCCGCGTCTATACGGATGCGCCCGTTCGGACGGGAGACATCCATGCGATGCGTCTCGTTCACCTTTATCGTGACGGCGTTTGGGGCGAGTTACTTGCGTTCCTCTGACTTTTGCTCTGCGAACTGCTCGGCGAGATCGTCGAGATACGCGGCAAGGCGCTCGCGGCTCTCCTCATGCGCGAGCTGCGCGATCATCGTCATGTGGTGTCTGAGATCGTGGCGCATACGGCGCGAGCTGCGCCAGAGGTCGAGCATCGTGTGATAGCGCGCTTCTTCGGACGTGCGAATCATCTGCTCGTGAAGCTGCTGCTGATGCAGTGCATTTCCCTCCTCTGCATAGCGCGTGAGGAGGGTGGACACGCGCAGATATTGGACGAGCGCGAGCGGGAGCAAGAGCCGCGCAGCGAGGATCGTCGGCTGCACCGACGTATTCGCCGGATCGGCGGCGACGGCGAGCGCGACGAGAATCACCTCGTAGCCGCTGAGATAGAGCCAGAGCCGCCGATCATCAACGGACAGCATCGGCATGAGCAAGTGGCGGATCGTATGCAGCGCGGCGGGCAGGACGAGGAGGAACATCATGGGGATGAGCAGGCATTTCCACAGCCCCGGCGGCAGTCCTGCGCCAAAGAAATGCTCCGTCATCGTGCCGAGCGTTCCCGCAAGCATCAGCAGCGGATAGACGAGCAGGGCGATGGATATTACCCGCAGCGGCTGGTCGCGGATCACGAGAAGCATATAGAAGAGAGCGAGCGGGCGGCAGAGAAGTGCGACGAGAGACATATCGAGCGGCAAAGACATCTGTGTGGCCTGTGTCAGCGCGAGCACGAGCATATAGCCGCAGACGACATAGATCCGCGCAAAGCGCAGCTGATCGTGAAAGACATAGAAAACGAGCAGGTCAAAGGGCGGCGCACACACGAGCGTGTAGAGCAGCCGAATCTCTGCGTCAGTCATGAGCGTTCCCCTCCCCGCAGTCGTCGGTAGGCATCGGCATGATATTTGCCGCTCTGTCCTGTGTCGCCCGCAGCACGATGGACACCGCGAAGAGATCGTCCTCCGGCGCAATCTCCATCGTGCCGTCATAGCGTGCAAGACTTGTGCGGATGCTCTCCATGCCGATGCCGCGCTCTGCGTTGCCGCGCTTCGACGAGAGCAGGTTGCCCGCCGCATCGTAGCGCAGCTCTCCGTCATAGCTGTTGTCCGCCGTCAGAAAGAGCGTGTCCCCTTGATGGACGAGCGCGAGCCGCAGGAGGCGCGGGGCATCGGGCGCGAGGCGTTCCAACGCCTCGGCGGCGTTGGCGAGCAGATTGCCGAGGATCGCCGTCAGATCGAGCGGGTCAATCGGGTTCTCTGCACCAACCTCAATGCGGTATGCCGTCTGTGCGCCGAGCCGTTCAAAGACCGGCTGCCAATAGCCGATGAGAATATTTACCGTCTCATTCCGACAGACGGGGGCATAGCGCGTATGAATTGCAGACGCAGCCGCGCCCATCAGCCGCTCGATGCCCGCAGCGTCCCCCCGTGCGAGCAGTTCCTGCGCCGCAGCGACCATCTCCGTGAACTGCATGCGAAACGCGCGTGTCGTGCGGTCATTTTCCTCCATCCGCGCTGCATTCTGGCGCGTGATTGCCGCCATCTCCGCCTCGCGTGCCACCTGTTCGCGCAGCACGCGCTGACGCAGCCGCGCATTCATGGCATAGAGCGCCAGACCGATGCAGCAGAAGCCGCCGACTGCCCCGCTCAGACGAACAAAGAGCGCCGTATGCGTGCGCAGGTCATTGAACGGCGAGAGCAGGATCGTGAGCACGAGAATCAGCCCGCCGAGCCACGCGAGCGGCGTCCACACCGCATCGAAGGAATCGTCCGCAAGGAGCGGCGCGGCGATCGTGCGCCCATAGTAGAGAAAAAGCGGCACAGCGATGGGCAGGCAGACAATCGTGCAAAGCCCCGAGAGCAGGAACGGCACATCAAAGAGCGGGTAGGCGTCCTCTACGGCATAGATCACCGTCTGCATGGCGAACCAAATGAGTCCCGGGGGGATGAGGATGCAGATCTGCTTGCCAATCGGCACGCGCGTCATCGCGAGCAGGTAGAAGAAGATGAAAAAGAGAAAAGGAAAGGCGATGCGCCGCGAAAACACCGTGACCGCCTCGATCTGGATGATCGCCTCGATCCCCGTGAGCAGGAGCAGCCCCGAAATGATCGGCAGCGGAGAAAAACGCAAGTAATGGCGAAAGATATAAAGACGGGTCAGATTGACGGGCAGGATGTGAACCGCCGTATAGAGAAGCGTTACCAGCGGTACGGCAAACGGATACTGCATGAGTTCGATCATCGGTGATAGCTGCATGAATCTTCTCCTATGTCAGAAATCCCGCACGCATCTTCTCCAGCATATAGGCGCGGTAGATGCGCTCGACCTCGCTTTTGCGGCGCGTGGCAATCGGCAGCAGCGTGCCGTCGGAGAGCAAAATGCCGTCCGAAGTCAGTTGATGGATCTCGTCCATATTGACCAGCAGACTGCGGTGACAGGAAAGGAACATCGGCATGGCATCGAGCAGCTCCCGTGCGCGGGCGAGCGTCATATAGGGGGAGAGCGTCGTGCCGTCCGTCAGATGAAACGAGCAGCGACGCCCGTCGGCATCGACATAGCGGATGTACTCGATCGGTATGCGCTGCTCCGTGTATTCGATCGTGAGCGGGATCGTCGGGCGCTCCTTCTTGAAAAAAGGCGTACGCGCCAATGCCTCGCGTACGCCCGCCTCCGTCACGGGCTTGATGAGGTAGTGCGCCGCCGTCACATCGAATGCCTCCACCGCGTGCTCGCGGCTCGTCGTCACGAAGATGATCGCGCAGTTCGCATTGAACGAGCGCAGAATCTGTGCCGTTTGGATGCCCGTGCGCTCCCCCAGATAGATATCGAGAAAGACGATGTCGGCGCGTACGGAGGACATGTACGCAAGGAACTTCTTGTCGTCCGTGAACGCGCGAATCACGGGGCGCGGCGTATGCTCGGCGCAGACGCTTTCGAGAAGCTCGCAAAGCCGATGCAGATCTTCTGGCAGATCGTCCAGTACAGCAATATTCATCGTATCACCTCCTCATCATATTCTAGGGAAATCCCTGCGGATTTGCAAGCATGGATTTCCCTCCTTTGCGTTCATACCATACTTTCGGCGTTTGTGACAACTTTTCTTGACCTTTCGTATAAATGTGAGAAAATAGAAAAGATAAGGTCTTTGGTCTTAATGAAAGAGATTATATAAGACAAAGGAGTGTCGCGCCTTTGTTTCATTTCTGTCTGTGCCGCCGGCGACAGCGGCAGAATGGGAGGATTATGAACGTACTGGAAAAAGCGCTTCATTGGAAGCATACGCAAAAGATCATCACCTTTGTCATCATCCTCAATGCCGCCGTATTGGGCGTATTGACGAATCGAACACTGTCCGCCGAAGAAGTCTTGTTTCTCGAAGCAGTCGACAAAGCCTGTCTGGTGATTTTCACCGTTGAGTTGATTGCAAAACTGCTCGTTTATCGGCGAAGTTTTTGGTCAGAGGGCTGGAACATCTTCGACTTCGTCATCGTCCTCAGCTCCATCGTCTTTATCTCCTCCAGCATTTCGGTCATTCGAGCCTTCCGTATCTTCCGACTGCTCAAGGCGCTCGCCGAGTTCCCCGAGCTGCAGATCCTCGTATCGTCCATGCTCAAGGCGATCCCCAGCATGACGTGGGCGCTTCTGCTGCTCTTCATCGTCTTCTATATCTTCGCGGTTTTCGGCAGTACGATGTACGGCGATGCGTTCCCCGAGCTGTTCGGCGACATCGGCGGCTCCATGTTCACGCTGTTCCAGGTCATGACCTTTGAATCGTGGGCGACGGCAGTGGCAAGGCCGATCATGGCGATGTACCCTTATGCGTGGCTATACTTTCTGGTATTCATTCTTCTCACCGCCATCACGCTCTTGAATGTCATGGTAGGCATCGTGGTAGAAGCCGTTGGCACCATCTCCGAAGCCGTCAAGCAGAAGCAGGCGGCGGAGGCGGCGGAGAACGCACCGCCCGAGGAGCGAAGAGCCGATGAAATCGAAGCCGAAATCCGTCAGCACCTCGCACAAATCGAAACATTGTTAGAGAAAAGAAAGGACGA
This sequence comes from Selenomonas sputigena ATCC 35185, assembly GCF_000208405.1. NCBI lineage: Bacteria > Bacillati > Bacillota > Negativicutes > Selenomonadales > Selenomonadaceae > Selenomonas > Selenomonas sputigena. The sequence goes on from NC_015437.1 coordinate 664,364, forward strand.
AGCAATATGAAAACATCATCGAACAAGCACCTGCGCCGCACCATCCTCTGTGCCATCTTCGCGGGCGCACTCGCCGCCCCCTTTGCCGCGCAGACGGCATATGCGCTGCCCATCGAGGGGGCGAACGCCGCGACGAACAAGACCGAGGCAGACATCTCCACGAGCGGCGCGGTCATGGACATCGCGGGCAAGACCGCGCACAATATCCTCAAATGGGAGGACTTCTCCATCGAGCAGAACGAGAAGGTGCGCTTTGACGGCGGCGCAAAGACGCGCGACTATCTGAACCTCGTCACGGGCGAGGGCGCATCGAACATCTACGGCACGATCGAGGGCGGTCGGAACGTCTACCTCGTGAATCCGCACGGCATCCTCTTCGCCGCAGGGTCACAGGTGAATACGGGCGCACTCTACCTCTCGACGGCGAACCCCGCTGACATTGCCGCAGCGACGAACACATTCAAGACAAACGGCACAAGCCCCCTCTCTGCGACCGCGCAGACGGGCGACGTGCTGAACCTCGGTACGGTAAAGGCGAGCAAACTCTACATCGAGGGCAAGAACGTCAAAGTCCTCAACACGGATGCTGTCACGGACGCAAACGGCACGGCACTCACGGGGGCGAACGTCACGATCCGCAGCGAGGAAACGCCGCATATCGGCTACGATGTCGCCAATACCACGACGCGGAACTTTACCGTAAACGGCGCAACGGTCTCGAAGACGGTTTCCGACTACAAGAATGCGAACAACTCAAAATCTGCAACAGCACGCACATGGGATGTCAAGAACCTCGGCGGCGGGACGCATGGGGACTATGACTATATGCGCGTGCATAACGTCTACGAGCTGCAGCACATGGACGCGAATCAGATTGATGACGTGGATCCCGATAAGAGGAAGATCCTCGGCAGATATATGCTCGCGGATGACATCGCGGCAAGCGAGACAAAGGACTGGGATGGGGGCTTTCAGCCGATTGGCGATGTTACCAGAGGGACCTTTAGGGGACGATTTGACGGCGTAGGGCACACGATCACGGGGCTTACCATTAAGTTACCGACCGATACTGCCGGGCAGGTTTCTCGCGGGATGTTTGGATACATCGAGGATCACGCGTGCATCGAGAATGTCTCCCTGAAGGACGCCTCCGTGTCGGGAGTGAAGGATGTCGGCGGCATTGTGGGAACTGCAAAATGGTCTACCATACGGAACGTCTCCTTCAGTGGTAAGGTCTATGGAAGCGATACCGTGGTCGGCGGCATTGTGGGAGAGCTAAATAAGAGTACCCTTGAGAACGCCTACCATGAGGGCACAGTCGAAGGGAACAAGGCTGTCGGCGGCATTGCGGGATTTGTGTTTGGCGACTCCACCGTTCAGAATGTCCGGAATGCGGGCAAGGTCTTGGGAAATGAGATACTCGGCGGCATTGCGGGATCGGTAGCGTGGGGCAGCCGCGTTCGGAACGCCGTGCAGACGGGAGATGTGGAGCAAAGAACGGGACAGGGGGATCCGACCGTCGGCGGCGTTGTGGGAGATTTGAACGATGCTACGGTCAGCCATGCCGTATGGAAGGAGGGCAGTGTAAAGGATGGGAATGGCGCTCTGATCCGGAAGGGCGTCGGCAAAGAGCTGGGAAATACTACAGTGAGCGATGTCAAAGAGCACAGTCTGGACGATATGAAGAAGGCGGCGACATACGCGGGATGGGGCAGCGACGTTGCCACCGAGGGCGGCAAGAGGACGCCGTGGCGCATCTACGACGGCAAGACCATGCCGCTGCTCACGGCATTCCTCAAGACGAAGCATCTTGCAAACCGCGAAAAGGTCTACGACGGCACGGCGCCGACCATCACGGGTATCGCCCCCGGTATCACATGGACGACAGGGAAGGATGCCGGCACATATCATGCCTACAGCGAGCAGTATGACATCGTCGGCGGCGCGTACACGGTCAAGCCGAAGGAGCTGACGCTCAACTTTACGAACGGCACGCGCTTTGACAAGACCTATGACGGGGGGAGCGATACCGCCGCGCGGACGCTCACGAAGGGGCGGCACTATGGTCTCACGGGCTTTGTCGCGGGCGATGGCACCGATGTCGAACTGGCGGGTGCCGTCACGGGCAAGTATGCGGACAAGAACGCAGGCAAGGATAAGGAAGTGACGTTCCAAAATCTCGCGCTCACAGGCACAGGTGCGAAGAACTATACCATCAAAAAGGCGCAGGGCGTGGGGACAATCACGCCGAAGCAGCTGACGCTCAACCTCGTGGGCGGCACGCGCTTTAATAAGACCTACGACGGCAATGCAAACGTCACGCAGACGCTCACGAAGGGGACGAACTATACCCTCACGGGCTTTGTCACGGGCGAGGGCACGGGCATCGCACTCGGTTCTTCTGCAGGCACATACAGCGACAAGAATGCCGCCGCAGACAAAACCGTCACGTTTAACGGGCTGACGCTCACGGGCACGGGCGCGGGCAACTACACGCTCGACAAGACTGCGCTCACGGGCATCGGCACGATCGCGCGGCGTGCGCTGACCCTCGGCGCAGTCGCGGCACAGACAAAGACCTACGACGGTACGACCGACGCAGACACGTCGAAGTTCGGCGCGGTACTGAACAATGCCATCGCGGGTGACAAGGTGACGGCGACCGCCACGGGTGCGGCGTACAACGACAAGAACGTCGCCGGGGCGAATCGCATCGACTACACGGGTGTCGGTCTCGCGGGTGCGGATGCCGGGAACTACACGCTTGCCGCGACCACGGCACAGGGCGCGGGCACGATCTCGCGGCGCGAACTGACCGTTGGTACCGTCGGGGCGCAGAGCAAGACCTACGACGGCAATACCTCCGCAGACACGTCGAAGTTCCAAGCGAAGCTGAATAATCTCGTCGCGGGCGAGGAAGGCAGCGTGACGGCGACCGCCGGCGGCGCGACCTACAACGACAAGAACGTCGCTGCGGCAAACAAGGTCACCTACACGGGGCTTGCGCTCACAGGCACGGGCGCGGGGAACTACAGTCTCGCCGCGACGACGGCAGAGGGGAAGGGCACGATCACGCGGCGCACGCTGACCGTTGGCACAGTCGCGGGGCAGACGAAGATCTATGACGGCAAGACAGACGCAGACGCATCGAAGTTCCGCGCGACGCTCGGAAATGTCGTCACGGGCGAGGAAAACAGCGTGACCGCGACCGCCACGGGCGCGGCGTACAACGATAAGAACGTCGCGGGGGCAAACACCGTGAACTATACGGGCGTCGCGCTCACGGGTACGGGCGCTGGGAACTATGCTGTCGCCGATACGGCGCAGGGCGCGGGTACGATCACAAAGCGTGCGCTGACGCTTGGCGAAGTCACAGCGCAGACAAAGACCTACGACGGCACAACCTCCGCCGACGCATCGAAGTTCCGCGCGACGCTCGGCAATACCGTCGCGGGGGATAATGTCACCGCCGCCGCCGCCACTGCGACCTACAACGACAAGAACGTCGCTGCGGCGAATCGCATTGACTACACAGGCGTCGCCCTCGCGGGTGCGGATGCGGGCAACTACAGTCTCGCCGCGACGACGGCGCAGGGTACAGGTACGATTGCAAAGCGCACGCTGACCGTTGGCGCGGTCACGGCGCAGACAAAGACCTACGACGGCACGACCTCGGCAAAGGCATCGGAGTTCCAAGCGACGCTCGAAAATGTCGTCTCGGGCGAAGAAAACAGCGTCACCGCGACCGCTGCGGGCGCGGCGTACAACGACAAAAACGTCGCCAAGGCAAGCAAGGTCAACTACACAGGCGTCAAGCTCACAGGCACGGGCGCGGGGAACTATACCATTGCTGAAACGGCGCAGGGGGCGGGCACGATCACGAAGCGCACGCTGACCGTTGATACAGTCGAGTCGCAGACGAAGACCTACGACGGCACGACCGCAGCTGACGCATCGCAGTTCCATGCGGCGCTGAACAATGTCGTTGCGGGTGAAAGCGTTACAGCCGCCGCCGCAGGTGCAGCCTACAACGACAAGAACGTCGCTCGGGCAAATCGCGTTGACTACACGGGCGTCGCCCTCCGTGGTGCGGATGCAGGAAACTACAGCATCGCCGACACCGCGCAGGGCGCGGGCAGGATCACGCATCGCGACCTCACGCTGACCGCCGACGCGGCGAGTGTCACGCAGGGAGAGCCGCTGCCTGCTTTCAAGGGACGCGCGGAAGGCTTCGCCGACGGTGAAGACGCATCCGTATTCGGTGCGGACGGCTTGACGTTTGAGAGTACAGTGAAGGATACCGAAACGCCCGGCAGCTACGGTGTCACAGGGCGCGTCGGCGGCGTCACGGACGGCGTCCTCGGCAACTACCGCATCCGACAGGCGGCAGACAACGCGACTGCTTTCACTGTCAATGCCATGCCGACCATAGGCGGCATCCTTGCCGCACTCGTGCAGGATGCTGCGCCGCGCTTCGACTTCGGCTTCGGCGACACCGTCTACCTCTACGGTGCACCGCGTCCCATCCGCGCCGCAACGCTCGGACTCTATCGCTTCGATGCGGAGCGTGCCTTCGAAATTCAGGGCTTGCGTCTTTGATGGCGCATACCCGTGCTTCGTAAGGAAACACTGATAAAATGAAGTCGCCCAGATTTGCATAGATGCGCTGTATCTATCGAGGAGACAAACCACAGGCGTAGCGGTGCTACGTCGAGGATTTGTCGACGACGAGAGGACAGCACAGATATGTGAAGATGGGTGGCTGAATTTATCAGTGATTCCTTAAATCTTTGTGAAAAGGAGTCTTTCCGTTGAAGATGAAAGCAAAACACTTGCACCTCAAACTTACGCTGCCCCTTGCGGCGGCGCTTCTCCTGCCGGGCACAGCCTTCGCCGCGACGAACCTGCCGCCATCCGATGCGCACCTGCCCGAAAAGGCGCAGGAAAACGCGCTCGAAAGCCGCCTGCCGAACCATGCAGGCGGCAGCAAGGCGATGATGCCTTTTCGCCTCTCGCGCATCGACGTCGAGCAGGACGGCACGCAGCTCTTGGAAAAAGCCATTGAAGAACGGACGGCGTCCTACCTTCGCCGCGACATCTCCGAGCTCGATGTCAACGACCTGCTCGCCGAACTTACCGACTACGCGCGCAGCCACGGCTACCCTGCGGCAGCCGCCTACCTGCCGGCGCAGTCGAATGCGGACGGCACGCTCACCATCCGCATCCTCGCCGGACGCTACGGCAAAATCACCGTCGAAAACAGCGCCGCCATCAGCGACGCGAAAATCGAGCGGCTCGCCCATGCACTCAAAGAAGGCGCACCCATCGAAGGCAAGCCCTTGGAAACCGCTCTCTACAACATCGCCGCCCTCGGCGGCATCGAAGCGGCAGGGCTTCTCTCGCCGGGCACAACCTTCGGCACGGGCGACCTCACGATCCGCGTCAAGGACGGCAAGCGCCGGAGCTATGTCCTCTACAGCGAAAACTACGGCAGCGAACCTTCGGGCCGCTACCGCTTCGGTCTGCAAGGGAGCTTTGAAAACCTCACGAAGAGCGGCGACCGTCTGAACCTGGGGCTGACCCTCTCCAACAAAGACCTGCACAACTACAGCCTCAGCTACAGCCACCCCGTCGGCGCCGACGGCACCACGCTCGGCATTGGCGTCAGCCGCATGGACTACGAGCTGTCGGGAGCTTTCCGCCGTCTCGGTGCAGAAGGCACGGCGGACACCTTGAGCCTCTTCGGCACGACGCCGCTCTGGCGCACGGCGCAAAGCTCGCTCGCCGTCACCTACGGCTGGGACTGGCGCAGGCTCAAGGACGAGTACAAGAAGATCGGCATGGAGCTTGAAAAGCACAGCAGCACCTTCCATCTCGGCATCAAAGGGGCAGAGCGTCAATATCGCACCTCGTGGAGCTACGACCTCACGGGCTACTTCGGACATCTCGGTGCGGACTCTGACTGGGCGCGTCGGCAGATGAAGCGTGCGGGTACGGAAGGCAGCTTCACGAAAGCCGTGCTGAACCTCAACCTGCGCCACGAGATCAGCGACCGCTGGAACATCAGCCTCAAGGCGCAGGCGCAGAAAGCCGGAACGAACCTCGACAGCTCGGAAGAAATCTACCTCGGCGGAGCGAACGGCGTACGCGCCTACCCGCAGGGCGAAGCCTCGGGCGACAACGGCTATTTGGGCAGCATTGAGCTTTCGTACCGTACGGACGTGCCGAATCTCGTCCTCAGCACCTACTTCGACATGGGTCGCGTGCAGTACGCCAACGACGGAAAAGACGGCAGCGAAACCCTCAAAGGCTGGGGCATCGGCATCTCTTACAGCCGCCCCGGCGACTACTTCCTGCGCCTCGACTGGGCGCGCCGCATCGGCCTTGCCAATAACGCGAGCGACGACGCCAAGGCAAAGAACCGCCTGTGGTTCATGGTCGGCAAGGTCTGGTAAGAGAAAAGCAAAAGAGCGTGATACATAAAAGCAGCTGAGAGCACACAATTCGGCTGCAAAAACAAGCGAAATGACAGCCGACAGACAGCAGCCCCCGTCTCTTTGAAAGAGACGGGGGCTGCTTGTTTAAGGTTTTCTGCGAGGAGAGGATCATGAAAGAAAAGGTTTTGGTGGCATGAAGTATTCAGATCGACAAAGGGTTCAGAAGATATATGACTATGCCGTTCGCTTGCAGGAATATATTCTAGAAAACCGCATTAAAAAGAGGCGTTACTGACACAGTTACCGTTACAATTTTAGTTTATCACAACATAAATGAACAGCTTATTCATCGAATATATCTGCATGAGTTCCAGTTTCGACAAGGGTCAAGGTTAGGATGTCATTTTCAACGAGGTACACCAATAACCAATCAGGTTGAACATGGCACTCGCGAAACCCCGCCCAATTTCCATGGAGTTCGTGGTCACGGTATTTGGCATTTAGCTTATGTCCCTGTCTCAATACCTCGATAACATCATCTAATAGTTTGAGATTCAAACCGCGTTTTTTGGCACGCTTGTAACTTTTCTTATAAGCGCTGGTGAATTTGATGCGATAAGTCATTCTTCCAATGCCCTCTTCAAGTCGTCCATATTGTCGTAGCCGGGAACATTAGGGTCGCGGGAGATTCTTCTTGCTTCTTCCATAGCGGCCAAAGTGCTTTGCTTATAACGCGGCATTTCGATAGAAAAAGGGATGCCTCCACGAAGAACGCATTGATGCAGAAACATATTAACGGCACCAGACATATCCAAGCCCAGCCCAGAAAACAAAATTCCGGCCTGTTCTTTTATATTACGGTCAATTCTTATTTGAGTAGGGACAGTTGACATGATGGTCACACTCCTTCCTTTTAGAAAAAGTATATCTTGTTTGGTTTACGATGTAAAGCAAAATTCTTATTCATGACTGGGGATGGGGATGTAAAATCTCCAAAACTGCACTTGTCAACAAAAACTGGACACAAAAATTCCAAAAATGGTCATAAAAAAGCTAAATGCTAGACAAACCCTATCGAAGAGTTAGACAACCGTTGAAAACGGAGCGTTTCTTCCCAATCTTTTCTCTGGCGGCAGGTTTTTCGCCATGAAAGTCGAATAATGGTGATAAGGATGAAGGATTACAGTGATTTTTGAAGGGAGGTGGAAAAGATGGCAGACTGCATTTTTTGCCGCATCGCGGCGAAGGAGATTCCCGCGACAGCGGTTTATGAGGATGATTCCGTCATCGCCTTCAAGGATCTTGAGCCGCAGGCGCCCGTGCATGTACTCATCATTCCGAAGAAGCATATCAAGAGTCTGCTCGGCTTGACGCAGGAAGACAGGGCACTCGTCGCGCACATCCATGTCGATGTCGTGCCGCAGCTCGCAAAGGAGCTGGGCCTTGCGGAAAAAGGCTTCCGCGTCGTCGTCAATACGGGCGAGGAGGGTGGACAGACCGTCGGGCATCTGCATTTTCATCTCTTAGGCGGACGATCCATGCAATGGCCGCCCGGTTGATGGTTGACCCCGAAAAGGAAATCATGTATAATGATAAGGTGCACGATGCAGTGTTGGCAATTATTTTATGCGCCCGCCTTCCCGTGCGCCCCAAATCTAGTGGAGGGGGGGAAGAACAATGGCAAATGAGGTCAAAGTAGGAAAGAACGAAACGATCGACAGTGCTCTCCGCAGATTCAAGCGTACCTGCCAGAAGGCTGGTACTTTGGCAGAAGTTAGGAAACGTGAACATTACGAGAAACCGAGCGTCAAGCGCAAGAAGAAGTCCGAGGCGGCTCGTAAGCGCAAGTTCCGCGCATGATGATTCGTGATGGAAGCGTGTGAGAGAAGCTGAAACAAAAATCCGCAAAGCTTATGCTCTGCGGATTTTTTTCGTGCATTGAATCTTGTCTGTGTATCAAGCTTACGCTTCCATGATGATCGGCAGGATCATGGGGCGGCGGCGTGTGGCGTCGAAGATGAAGCGGCCGAGAACGTCGCGGATGGTCGTCTTGATGGAGGACCATTCGGTGATGTGCTCATCCTCGCACTTCTTGAGAGCGCTGAAGACGCGCCTTCTGGCGGTATCCATGAGTTCTTCGGATTCGCGCACGTAGACGAAGCCGCGTGACACGAAATCGGGTCCGGAGACCATGCGGCCGGAGGAGCGGTTGATCGTCACGACGACGATGATGACGCCTTCGCGCGAGAGCTGCTGGCGGTCGCGCAGGACGATGTTGCCGACGTCGCCAACGCCGAGACCGTCGATGAGGACGATGCCGGACTGCACCTTGCCGTTGAGTTTCGCCGTATTGCGCGTGAATTCAAGGATGCCGCCGTTCTCATTGAGGAAGATGTTTTCTTCCGGCATGCCGAGGCTCTGCGCGAGCTTGGCATGGCGCACGAGCATGCGGTATTCGCCGTGCACGGGCATGAAGTAGCGCGGGCGGATCAAATTGTGCATGAGCTTCAGTGCATCCTGCCCAGCGTGACCCGAAACGTGGATGCCCTCGCTCCTGCCGTAGACGACGTCAGCGCCGAGCTTCAGGAGGAGATCGATGGTCTTGCCGACGTAGCGTTCGTTGCCGGGAATCGGCGTCGCCGAGATGATGATGGTGTCCATCGGCGTGATGTTGACCTTGCGATGCGAGCTCATCGCCATGCGCGTCAGAGCGGACATCGGCTCGCCCTGGCTGCCTGTCGTCGCGATGACGATCTGGTTGTCGTTGTAGCGGCCAATCTCGTCGATGTCGACGATCGTGCCCTCGGGTGCGGTCAGATAGCCGAGTTCCATCGCGATGTTCGTGACGTTGACCATGCTGCGGCCAAGGATCGCCACCTTGCGGCGGTAGCGCACGGCGGAGTCGATGATCTGCTGGATGCGTGAGACGTTCGAGGAGAAGGTCGCGACGATGATGCGCCCGCGTGCGCGCCGAAATACGCGGTCGAAGGCGACGCCGACGGTCGCTTCGCTCGGCACAGGCTCTGTGCGCTCGGCGTTCGTGCTGTCGGCAAGCATGAGCAGCACGCTCTTGTTGCCGATTTCCGAGAGCGTCTTGAAGTCCGTGAGCTTTCCGTCGACGGGCGTGTAGTCCATCTTGAAGTCGCCCGTGTGAAAGATCGTGCCGAGTGGCGTGCGGATCGCGAGCGCCACGGCATCGGGGATGCTGTGGTTCACGCGCACGAACTTGATGGCGAAGCAGCCGAGCCGCAGCTGATCGCCCGCCATGATGGGATGGAGGTTCTGCGTCGAAACGCCGCGCTCCTCCAAGCGTCCCTTGAGGATGCCGAGCGTCAGCGGCGTGCCGTAGACGGGAACGTCGATCTGCGTGAGGACGTACGGCAGAGCGCCGATGTGATCCTCGTGACCGTGCGTCAGTACGATGCCTTTGATACAGTCGCGGTTTTCCAACAGATAGGTGATGTCTGGGATGACGAGGTCGATGCCGAGCATGTCCTCCGTCGGAAACATCAGTCCCGCGTCGATGACGAGAATGTCATTGCCGAAACGCAATACCGTCATGTTCTTGCCGATTTCCCCGAGGCCGCCCAAGGGGATGACCTGTAATTTTTTTGCATTGGCCGGATGATTGGCAGAATGTGTGGCAGAATGTGTGTTTGAAGAATTTGAAGCCAAAAAATATACACCTCCGAAATTTTTGTTTTAGGAAGCGCTGAATGTATCCGCGCTTCCTGTCATGTCCTGTGTGATAGCTGAACATACGTCCAGCAAGTTTTAGCCGATCAATACACATCTCATAGTATTATATAACACATGAACTCTTTTTGCAAAAGAAAACGACAAAAAGCCGCCCGTGAAGGCGGCGAACGGACAAGCCTCTTTATGGATTTTCTACTAAGGCGAGGCGAAGTCCTACGCAGTTGGAAATTTTGGCAAAGGTATCGAGCCTCGGCATCGCACCGCATCTTTCAAAACGAGCAATGGAAGATTGTGCAATGCCTGATCTTTGTGCCAAATCTCTCTGCGTCCATCCTTTTTTCTCGCGAGTTTCGATGATTTGCGCAACCAGACTTGCGGCAAGAGATAGTTCACTTTTTTCAGTTTCCGTCAAAGATTGAATTTCCTTTTTTTTGCTTTGCCAACTGCGCATGATAAGGACTCCTTTTAGGTGTAGATTTTTAGCGTGATGAAAAATCTTTTTCCCATTGTTGTTTTTTTCGTAATGCTGTACGGATTTCCTGCACAGGCGTCTTCTGTGACTTTTTTGAGAAGGTGTGCAACAAGACGATCGTGCCGTTCTGCCAGACGAAAAAAATGATTCTGCAGTTCGTGAAGTTTCTGCAGGGCAGGGAGTCGTGGATTTATGACTCCCGCTCGACGCGGACGTTTACGTCGTAGAAGGTGCTGCCGCCGCCCTTGTCGGTCAGGCGCTGGCTGGTCAGCATGTTGAGGCCGCACCTTCCTTTGCAGTAGGCGCGCCACCAGACGCCTTCGCTGACGAGCGTGCCGGGGCGGACGCGGCGGCTCAGGGCGAGCGTGAAGCCGGCCGCGCCGCGCTCGTTGCTGCATACGACGGGGTCGCCGTCCGCAAGCCCGAGCTTTTCTGCATCGTCGGGGTGCATCAGAAGTTCCATGACCTTGCCGCGCGAGAGTTCCTCACGCTCGTTGAAGGAGGAGTCGAGGATGCGTGCATCGGGAGCGCTGATGAATTGGAACGGCTCGTCGTCGCCGTGGGCGGGGAAGTAGTCGGGCAGGGGCGGCTCTTCTTTCGGGTTCAGGAGTTCGATCTTGCCCGAGGGCGTTTTGAAGTCGAGCTTGTAATTCTCGGGCAGAGGAAGGTCGACGGGCAGCCCTGCGGCGAGCGCTGCCTTGTCTACGGGAAGCGGCCAGGCGTCGGTCGAGGCGATCAGCTCGTCGATGAGTTCATCCTCGCTTTTTTTGAAGAACGGGTCGTCAAGCCCTAGGGCGTCGGCCAGCAGGCAGGCGACTGCCCAGTTCGGCTTCGACTCGCCGATGGGCAAAATGACAGCTTCGCCGCGCTGGATCGTGTAGTGTCCATAGGCTGCATAGATGTCGCTGTGCTCGAGCGAGGTCGTCGCCGGCAGCACGATGTCGGCATAGAGCGCCGTGTCGGTCAGGAAGCGTTCGTGCACGACGGTGAAGAGGTCATCGCGCAGAAGTCCCTCGGTCACTTTCTTCTGGTCGGGTGCGGTGCAGGCAGGATTCGAGGAGTAGACGAAGAGGCTCTTGATGGGCGGCTCGGAGGCGGAGGTCAAGGCGTTGCCGATTTCGCACATGTTGACGAGGCGCACGTTTTTCCGCAGGTCGGGGCGCTGCACGATGTTCTTGCTGAAGGCTCGGCTGCCCGGCACGGAGGAGAGGAGGCCGCCGCCCGGCTTCTTCCATGCGCCGACGGCGGCGGGCAGAGCGAGCAGGAGGCGCGTCGTCATCGCGCCGTTCGTATAGCGCGAGAAGCCGCTGCCAAGACGGATGAAGGGCGCGCGCGCCTTGCCGTAGGCGAGGGCGAGTTCTCGTATGGCCGCGGGAGAAAGTCCCGTGACAGCAGCGGCGCTTTCCGGCGTATGGCGCGGCAGGACATCTTTTTTCAGTTCTTGCCAGCCTTGGACGTGCGCGGCGAGGAAAGTCTCGTCCGTGAGTCCCTCTGTTTCCAGCACATGGAGCAGTGCGAGCGCGAGTGCGCCGTCCGTGCCGGGGCGCACGAAGAAGGCGCGGTCGGCCTGACGCGCCGTTGCCGTCTCGTATGTATCGACGCACCAGATTTTGGCGCCGCGCTTTTTTGCCACCTGCACATCGTGCGCGAAGTGGATGTCCGTCGCGAGCATGGAGAGACTCCAGAGGATGATGAGATCGCTTTGCTGTGCTTCCTGCGGGCGGATGGCGAGGGTCGCTCCCATGACGGAGTTCCAGCCATGACGCTTTGCGGGGGAGCAGATCGTGCGGTCAAGCTCTGCCGCTCCGAGTGCGCGGAAGAGCGCGTGATAGGCGTCGTGCTGCAAGAGTCCCATCGTTCCTGCGTAGGAGTAGGGCTGTATGGCCTCCGCGCCGTACTGCGCGATGATTTCCTGCCAGCGTGCGGCGATCTCCTGCACCGCATCTCGCCAGGAAATCGGACGGAACTCGCCCGCGCCCTTCTTTCCCGTGCGCTTGAGCGGCGTGAGGAGACGGCGCGGCGAATGGACGGTGCGCTCGTAATGCGCCATTTTTGGACAGAGCGTGCCGCGCGTGAAACTGTGTGCGGGGTCGCCTTTGACCTTTCGAGCCAGCCCGTCCTCGACCTCGACGAGAAGGCCGCAGCAGTCGGGACAGTCGTAGGGACAGACCGAGCGCAGGATTTCCATGATGATTCCTCCCAACAAGCAGAGCGAAGATAAGGCCGCGCACGAGCGTCCGCAAAGCGGGGCGTGTGCGTGCAGGCTATAAGCATAGCAGACGAAGGCGCGGCTGGCAAGGCTTTTCGCGCATCACTCCATGATGCCCGCCATCTTCAGCAGATACTGAGCGTTGCGCGTCGTGCAGCGTCCTTCTTTGATCTTGTAGTCGAAGAGAAGCTTGTCGTCCTCGTAGCTTTCTTCAAAGTGCCAGTTCGTTACGGGAGCGGCGTCGCTTTCGATCTCGCAAAGCTCGAAGTCGTGCGTGGAGACGAGGGTGATGAAGTCCGCGCCTGTGAGGCGCGAAATGGCTTCTCTTGCGCCGATGAGGCGATCGGCGCTATTCGTGCCCTTGAAGATTTCGTCGATGACGATGAGCATGGGCAGGCGCTTTTCCTTGAACGCCATCATGCTCTTGATGCGCAGGATTTCGGCATAGAAGGTGGAAAGGCCGTGCGCCGCGTCGTCCGTCACGCGGATCGAGGTGAAGATGTGAAGCGGCGAGAGGCGAAAGCGCTCGCCCGGCACGGGGGCGCCCGCGTAGGCGAGGACGCAGGCGCTTGCGACGGTTCTGAGGTACGTCGTCTTGCCCGACATGTTCGATCCCGTGATGATGCGCGTGCCTGCCGTCGCGTCGATGTCGTTCGGCACAGCCTTTTCCTCGGGAATCAGGAGATGGGTCAAGTTCTTGGCTTCGAGGCGCGGCGAAGCGTCTTCGAGGAGTTCGGGGAACGCATACATTTCGCGCACGAGTCCCACGGTCGAGAGGGAGAGGAGCACTTCGGTTTCCGCCCAGACGGCGAGCCAGTCGCCGAGGTGCGCGGCGGCCTTTTCCTGCCAGTGTGCGATGCGGTGCGCGAAGTGCAGGTCGCTGAGGAAGAAGGCGTTGGCGAGCAGCAGGAAGATGAGGTTGTGACGCGTGTGCGCATGATCGGCGAGGACGGCGAGGCGGCGCAGGGAGCGCGCGGCGCCGCCCGCCTTGAGCTGCGTCTGCAGTGCGATAAGGTGCGGGCTTTGAAATGTCGCATCTTCGAGGCGCGAAAAGAGACGCTCGTAGAGGCGCAATTCGCGGTGCATGGCGGCGAGCGGCTTCTGCGCGGATGCCGTGCGCCTGCCGAGCGCGAAGGCGATGAGGAACTGCAGCAGCACGAGTATGGCGGGCATCGTCCAGCCGATGAGAGAAAGCGATGCGCCGACGATGGCGAGCGCGAGGGCGGCGGGAAGAACCCACGCGATGAAGACCGTGCCCGCGTAGGGCTTCTCTGTATTTCTTTGCAGCGCTGTGAGGAGCGGCTTTGTATCGTGCCCGTCAGGCAGAAGAGCGGCTGCTGCCGTGAGGTCGAGGACGAGCCTGGGGCGGGTGATCAGTTCCTCGACGGCTTTTTGCCTCTTCCTTGCAAGCGCGAGATCAGCAGGGAAGGGGGAGAGCGCGTCGGCGAGGCTATCGCGCCCCGCCTTCGTGCGTGCGGCGCAAAGGTACTGGTAGATGGAATCAGCGCCGAAGAGGCTCAGATCCTGCGCCTGTGGCAATTCGTCCTTCAGATATTCCGCGCCCGTCACAGGAAAGTTGTGCCACTCCCCCGAAAATCGTGCGAGGAAGTTTGAAAGCGCGGCGATGTGGCTCTCCAAGAGCAGGCGCTGTTCGAAGAGCTTGCCGTGACGGCGCAGGAGCGCGGTGAAGCAGCAGGCGAGCGCGACGGCGACGAGATATATCTCAAGTGCGCCCGTGTCCCAGGCGGCGGCGAGCGCGAGAAGGCACAGGAAGAACGTCGTGAGGCGCAGCCAGGAAAGCATCTGTCCGCGCCGATCCAGCCGCCGCTTCTCGGCGAGATCCGTCTCTCGCGCCGCTTGGAAGAAATTTTTGTTCATAAAGCATCGTCCTCGTCTTTAACCGATATGTAATCCGTCTTTCCCTATATTATAAGCGTGAAACGCATCTGCGTCCAGTTCTCAGCCGCAGAATTCGCGAGGGATTTTGTTTGAGGATTCACTGGCAATGGTATATAATGAAAGAAATAAAGATTATGGAGGTGCGTCGAATGGCACAGGATATTGTTGTATCCATGGACGATGATTTGAAATCGAATTTTGAAGAAGTGTGTGCGGATATCGGACTTTCTGCGCCTTCCGCTATCTTGATCTTTGCGCGGCGCGTCGCGCGGGAGCGCAGGATTCCGTTTGAACTGAGAGCCGCTCCTCTGACGGATTCGCTCTATTCGGAGAAGAGCCTGGCACGTTTGCGTCGCGGCATTGCGCAGCTTGATGCCGGAAAAGGCGTGCAGCACGATTTGATCGAGGTTGCAGGCGATGAATAAGGTTTGGTCGGACGATGCGTGGGAAGAGTACATTGCTTGGCAGATGCAGGACAAGAAAACCTTGAAACGGATCAACCTGCTGCTTAAGGATGTCGAGCGTCACCCGTTCGAGGGAATCGGCAAGCCTGAGCCGCTCAGAGGAGAGTTGAGCGGTTTTTGGAGTCGGAGAATTGATGAGAAGAATCGTTTGCTTTATCGGGTGTCGCGAGATTCGTTGGAGATTTTGTCCTGTAAAGGTCACTACGATTGACAATACCGCATTTTTGAAATGATTTGCCTAAGCTTCGGCGATGCATTTGTTTCAAAAGTGCGGTTTTTTGATACAAAATCATAGAGAATCATAAAAAATCGCTGGCGTATGGAAAAAATTATGATATAATATATTCATATCATAAGATAAATTAAATCGATAACATTTCTTATTGTGACGAAGTGCGAAGGAGTGTGCTGCCGTTGGAAAATTCCTTGACGCTTTCCTTCGAGGATGCGGGCATATCCTTCGCGGGACGCAGCGTGCTTCGGGGGCTTTCTTTCCAGCTTGCGGGCGGCATCGTCGCCAGCGTGCGCGGGCCGAACGGCAGCGGCAAGTCCACGCTCCTGCGCCTGGCGGCGGGGCTTCTGCGTCCGACAAAAGGGCGCGTCGCGCTGCAGACGGCGGCGGGAGAGGCCGAGGGAGCGGCGTGGCAGGCGAATCTCGCCTATCTCTCGCCCGAGCTTTCGCTCTACCCGCTGCTGACGGCGGCGGAGAACCTCGACTTCTTCCTCGGACTGCGCGGTATTGCGCTTTCCGATGCGGCGCGACGGACGCTCCTCGCGCGCGTGGGACTCAAGGGGGCGCAAGATTGGCGGATGCAGACGGCAAGCTTCTCGACAGGTATGCGCCAGCGTCTGAAGCTCGCCGTGCTGCTCGGCGCGGATGCGCCCTTCTGGCTGCTCGACGAGCCGGGCGCGAACCTCGATGAGGAAGGGCGCACGCTTCTCGCCGCGCTCGCGCGTGAAGCGGCGGCAGAAGGCCGGCTCGTGCTCTGGGCGACGAACGAGCAAAAAGAGGAGGTGGCTGCCGATGCAAGGATCTGCATTGCAGGGGGCGCGGCTCATCTTTCGTAGGGAGGTCGCCTGTGCCATGCGCAGCCGCTCCTCTTGGGCGGCGATGTTCATGTTTTCGTTGACGGCGATCGCGGCGCTTTCCTTTGCGCTTCGTTGTGCGCCGCCTGAGCCGCAGGTAGCGGCGGGACTCTTGTGGGTCGTGTTGTTTTTCTCGGCGGAGGCGGGCGTCGGCCGGGCGTTCTACGAAGAGGCGGCGAGCGGCACGCTGCTCGCCCTGCGCATCTATGCCGGAGCGCAGGCGGTGTTCGTCGGCAAATTCTGCTACACGCTCTTCATGCTCGTAGCACTCGCCGTCTTTGACCTAGCGCTCTTTCAAGTCTTTCTCGGCTTTTCGCTGGCGGACTTCTTCGCCGCCATGGTCTTTCTCCTCGTCGTATTCTTGGGCATCTGGGGTTTGGCGGCGGCGGGCGTCATCGTCTCGGCGCTGACGGTCGGTGCGGGCGCGAAGAGCGGACTGTTTTCCGTGCTGCTGCTGCCCGTCGTTTTGCCCGTGTTCCTGCCCGCGCTCAATCTCACGGGAGAGCTTTTCAGCTCCCTCCTGCCGTCCTCTTCCCTGCTCGGTGCGATGGCGCTCTACGACATGATCCTGACGCTCGGCGCCTCGTGGCTCTTCGACTTCGTATGGCAGGAAATCTGAAACGGCGGCGAAAAAGAATGCTCGCCGATTCTTTCAAGAACAAGGGGTGAATCTATGCTTCGCGTCCTCATCATCGTGCTGACAGCAGCGCTCTTCGCCGCTGTGTTCTTCCTCGTGCCGCCCGCAGAAGGCTTGGGCGACTATGTGCGCCTCGTTTTCTTCCATGTTCCGGCGGCGTGGGTCTCGGTTCTCGCCTTTCTTCTGAGTGCGTGGTGGGCGCTTCGCTTCCTGCGATGTCGCAAGGAGCGCTTCGACGCGCTGAGCGCACGCTCGGCGAAGCTGGGCTTCTTCTTCGTGATCTTCGCCACGGCGACGGGCGCGCTCTTCAGCCGCCTTTCGTGGGGCGCATGGTGGAATTGGGATCCGCGCCAGACGACGATCTTCGTACTCATCCTCATCTACGGCGCATATCTCACGCTGCGCTCGGCTGTGCCCGAAAACCGCGGGCGTGCGCTCGTCTCGGCGGTCTACTCGCTCTTTTCTTTTCTGACCGTGCCGTTCCTCGTCTTCCTTCTGCCGCGCCTCTACTTCTCGCTGCATCCCGAGCCGCTGTTGAACAGCGGCGCACATGTGGCGATGGAGCCGTTGATGCTCGGCGTGCTCGCGCTCGGTCTTATCGACGCGACCTTGCTCTATTTCGCACTGCTCTTTCGGTCTGTCAAGGAGGACTGACGCATGAAAAAATCGTATGTGCTCTTCGGCCTCATCGCCCTCTTCGTCCTCTATGCGGGCTGGGCGTTCGCCGACAGCATCACGCCCTATGTCGACATCGCTGAGGCGCGGTCGGCGCACGGCTCCGTGCAGGTCAAGGGGCTGCTCGATCCGGATGCTCCCGCACCCGCGCAGAAGGGGAAGGATTTCGTCTTCGGACTCGTCGATGAATCAGGAGAAAAAATGGAAGTGCATTATCACGGCACAGAGCCTGATCAATTTCGCTCGGCGCATCACATCGTCGCCGTCGGTTCGTACAAGGACGGCGCGTTCGAGGCGGATCGGCTGCTCATCAAGTGTCCGTCGAAGTATGAAAAGATAAAAGGCGGTTCATTATGACAGCCGGCACGGCATTCCTCGTACTCTCGCTCATCTTTGCGATGGCGGCAGCATTTTCATGGATGCGCGGAAAGGCGGCTGCGGGCAAGGCGCTCGCGCTCGCTTCCTTCTTCGCGGCGGTCTTGGCGAGCGCATGGCTCTTCTGGCTGATTCTGCACGATCGCTTCGACATCGACTATGTGTGGAGCTATTCCTCGCTCGATCTGCCGCTCGTCTACAAGATTTCCGCCTTCTGGGCAGGACAGCAAGGCTCATTCCTCTTGTGGCTCTTCTTCCATGCGGCGGCGGGCGCGGCGCTCGCCCTTCGCGCACGGCTCGGAAACGCAGGTCAGGCCGTGTTCTTCTTCCTGCAGGCTCTTTTGGCGGCGCTCGTCCTCTTCTACAGTCCGTTCGCTGTGACGGAGGGCTATGCGCCTGCTGACGGCGCGGGAATGAATCCGCTCCTGCAAGACCCGTGGATGGCGATTCATCCGCCGCTCGTGTTCTTTGGCTACGCACTGCTCGCCGTGCCGTATGCGGCGTCCTTGGGGGCGCTGCTGTCTGAAAAGGCGGACAGCACGGCGTGGCTCGCACTTGCGCGAAGCTGGGCGCTCGTCGCCTGGGCGCTCCTCGGTGCGGGCATCTTCGTCGGTGCTTTCTGGGCGTACAAGGTGCTCGGCTGGGGCGGCTGGTGGGGCTGGGATCCCGTGGAGAACTCTTCGCTCGTGCCGTGGCTCGCTGCGGGCGTCCTCGTCCACCTGCTCTCTGCCGCTCGCGTGCGCCCGACGAATCTCGCACTCGCGCATCTTTCTGCTATCTTCTCCTATGCGCTCGCGCTCTACGGCACGTTCCTCGCGCGAAGCGGCCTTTTGGGCGATTTCTCCGTGCATTCTTTCAGCGGCACGGGCGTCGGCCTCTGGCTTGTCGCCGTCGATGCGATCGTAGCGCTGGCGGGACTTTCGCTTCTCGTCTGGCGTGCGGGAAAGTTCCCCAAAGGCTCTCCGTACCCGGCGCATCGAAGCCGCGAATTCTTCCTCTTGCTCGGCTGTCTTGCCCTGACCTTTCTCGCCATCATCGTATTCATCGGCATGTCGATGCCGCTTCTCACAGGGCTTGGCGGCGATTCTGCCGCCGTCGACACGGGCTTCTACGTCAAGACGAGCCTGCCGCTCGCCATCTGTATGCTGCTTGCGATGGCAGCCGCCTCCTTGCTGCACTATGGCGAGGGTCAGGTGTCGCTGCCAAAGGCGCTCATCGGCGCTATATTTGTAGGTGCGGCGGCGGCAGGACTCGCAGGCGTCAGAGAAGTCTCCTCGCTTGTCCTTGCGGGCGCTGCGGCTGTCGCCGCTTTTGCGAGTGTTCTCGCTTGGCGCGGCGGTGCACTTCGCCTTGCCGCAGCCGTCGCACACGCGGGCGCGGCTCTGGCTCTTTTTACGATGGCGCTCGCCGCGGCGGGAACGAGCACGACACTTGAGTTCGTGCCGGATGAGCCGCAGTCCTTCGGCAGAAACTCGATTCTCTACGAGGGCATGGAACTTTCGGAGAGCCGCAGGGAGAAGGAGTATGTGTTCCGCGTCGACGGCGAGGAAGTGCGCGCCTTGACGAAACTCAGCGCGAGCGGCGAGGATGCGGCGAGAGAGCCTGCTATCGCGCACGGCGCGGCGGGCGACATCTACATCGCTCCCTCACCTGCGGCCGTCGGTCACGAGATCGTGCTGCAGCGCGGCAGGGCCATTTTGGAGGGAGATGTAGCCTACCGTCTGGAGCATGTCATGGAAGAAGAGGAGCCCGATGATGAGGGTCGCCGCCTCTTTCTCGCGGACATCGCCGTCACCGACGGCGAGACCGTTGACCTCGCCGAAGTCAGCTTGACGGCGGCGGGCATGAAGGCGACGACGGAATCCTTCGCCGTCCTCGATGGCAAGAGACGATTGCGCCTCTTGGGCATATCCGAGGATAGGAAGAGCATCATGCTGCAAATACTGCCGGCAATCGAGGAGGAAGCACGGCTGCCGCTGACGGCGTCCGTCAGCGAAAAACCGCTGCTCTGGCTTCTGTGGCTCGGTGCGGCATTCACCTTTTTCGGCACATCGTGCGCCCTAAGGAGGAGATGCTAGGCATATATTTTTGAGGAGACGAACCCCTTTGGTTATGGAAAGGAGGGAAGGGGATTGGAAGCAAAGGAATTCTTTCAGAAGAACACGCTGAAGTGCATCATCGGAGGCTTCGCCGCAGGCGTCATCTTTTCCGTCTGCACTTCGGCGGGGCTGTCGTTTTCCGGCTCTCCCGCATTTTGCGGACAGTGCCATGCGATGAAGATGGAGAAGGCGACGTTCATGGAATCGTCGCATCGAGAACGTGAGTGCGTGGACTGCCACCTGCCGCACGACAGCATGACGGCGTACTTCGTCGAGAAGGGACGAAGCGGCATGATCGACGTTTACCACGAGCTGAAGCGCGACTATCCTGCCAAGATCCGCATCTCGGAAGACGCAGAAAAGATCGTGAACGGTAACTGCCTGCGCTGTCATAGCGCGACGATGGCAGTCGTCCACGCAGGTCCGATGGACGCCAATACCGATTGCCTGAAATGCCACAGGAGCGTGGCACATGGCTCCAATCACCTGGAAGGAGGGATCAAAGTTGAGTAAGCTGCAAAAGTACTTGCTGGGCGTCATCGTTGTCTGTGTCGCATTCTTCGGCTTCGTCATCGTGCGCATCGGCATCGCCCAGCCGTCGAGCACCTTCAAGCTCGCTCAGATACCGACGGAGAACAATGCCCATCTCGGCATGGAAGCCTTCAAGGAGGCATATCCGCTCCAATACGAATCGTATCAGATGACGGCGAGCGATTCGCCGACGCCGACGGGCTATGGCAGTTCCGGCGTCCATTCGAGACTCATGGACGAACCGGAGATGATCGAAAACTGGAAGGGCTATGCCTTTTCCCTGCAGTATGACGATGACCGCGGCCATGTCTATGCGCTTGAGGACGTCAAGAACTCGCTGCGCACGAACAAGGCCAACCAGTCAGGCTCTTGCATCACCTGTAAGAGTGCCTATACGAAGGACGTCTTCTACGACACGATGGGCTGGGACTATACGTTGAAGAGCTTCAAGGAGCTGGCCGATCAGGTGCCGAACGACGCTTCGATCGCCTGTGCGACATGCCATGACGTCAAGACGATGAAGCTGCGTCTCGTCATTCCTGCGCAGATCGAAGATCTGGAGCGCAACTGGGGCAAGACATGGGACGAGCTCAGCGACAACGACAAGCGCGCCCTCGTCTGCGGCCAGTGCCATACGGAGTATTACTTCGAGCAGGCGAAGAAGGGCCGCGTCGTGTTCCCGCGCGACAACGGCTACACGGCGGAAGAGATGTACGAGTACTACAAGCGCACCGATCTGCCGGGCGGCTTCAAGGGCGACTGGAAGCATCCCGACTCGGGCGCGATGATGCTCAAGGCGCAGCATCCCGACTACGATGTTTGGAAGACGAGCGTCCATGCGGACGCGGGCGTCACCTGCATCGACTGCCACATGCCGTACATGCGCAAGAACGGGCAGAAGTACACGTCGCATTATATTTCCAGCCCGTTGAAGTACGTCGAGGACGCATGCCTCAAGTGCCACGATGAAAGCAAGGAAGTGCTCATCGCACGCGTCAAGACGATCCACGACAACACTTTCAAGCTGCAGAGAACGGCGGGCATCACGTGCGCCAAGGCACATCTCGCCATCAAGGCGGCGGCAGAAGCCGGTGCGACGGACGAGCAGCTCGCTCCGGCGCGTGAGCTGATTCGCGAAGCGCAGTGGTATTGGGACTACGTCGAGGCTGAAAACGGCGTCGGCTTCCACAATCCCGACCAGTGCATGAGGACGCTCGGTCTCTCGATCGACCTCGCACATCAGGCGATCGAAGCGGCAAATGCCGCTACGCGCGGCGCGTTCCCGATGGACAATCTGCCGGACAAGCCGTTTGATCATCTCTGAGCGGCAGATAAACGAAGATAAGATTGACAGCTTGCTGTCCTAAATGAAAAGCCCGTGCGCCTTGAGCGGCGCGCGGGCTTTTTGCGTGCGAGAGGGGTTCCTTCAAAGGAATATGCAGAGGTCTTTCCTATACCTTGAACTTGCTGATGGCAGCGTGCATCGCCTGCGACATCTCGTTGAGCGAGTGGCTTGCGGCGGCGATCTGCTGAACGGCAGCGGTCTGCTCCTGGGTCGCGGCAGATACGGTCTGCGATTCGGCGGCAACGCTGCGGCTCATCTTGTTCATCGACTCTGCGGAGTCGCGTATGCTGTGCGTGCTCTGCTCCAATTCGTGGACGCGGCTGCCCATGGCGCTCGATTCGCTGGCGACGTGCTCGACCATGGAGGCGATCTCCTTGAAGGTGCGGCCGGCTGCGTCGACGGCTTCTGTGCCGCCCTGCGCCTGGGAGGCGCCTTCCTGCATGACCTCGACGGCATTCTGCGCCTTTTCCTGAATCGAGGTGATGAGCGCGGTGATCTCGTCCGCCGACGTGCTCGATTGCTCGGCGAGCTTTCGGACTTCCTCGGCGACGACGGCGAAGCCTCGCCCGTTCTCGCCTGCGCGCGCTGCCTCGATGGCGGCGTTCAGTGCAAGGAGATTCGTCTGATCGGCGATGGCGGCGATGGCGTCGACAATCGTGCCGATCTTATCGGACTCTTCGCCGAGCACAGTGATGACTTCGGCGGAACGCGATACGGACTCTGCGATGCGCTGCATCTGCAGCACGGCCTCGTTGACCCGGGTCGCGCCCTGTGCTGCCGCGCGGTTCGTTCCATCGACGGCATCGACGGTCTGCGAGAGGTTTCCGGCGAAAGCGCTCATGTGCTGCTCAAGTGTGCCGATCTGAGCCTTCGTGCGATCCATTTCCGCGAATTGCTCGTTGCACGAGTCTGCCACCTTTGACATGGAGAAAGCGACCTGGGAACTGACCGTGGCGGATTGGTCGGCACTCTCGTTGAGCTGGGCGACAGCGGTCGTGATCTTTTCTGCCGCGTCGATGGCCTGCTTCATCATCTGCCGCACGTTGTGCTGCAAAGTGTCGAGCGCCTGGCTCATCCTGCCGATCTCGTCCGTGCTCGAAATCTTGGTCTCAAGCGCGGCGTTGTGGCGGAAGTCTCCCTGTGCAAGCGTGGCAAGGCGGTTCGTCACATGTGCGATAGGGGTTGCCAGCTTGTTGCTGAAGAAGATCGCCAAGGCGATGCAAAGGGCTTCAATCAAGACGGAAACGAGCACTGTCATGCGCAGGCTGCTGTAAAAATCCGCATCGATGACTTCCTTCTGTGCGGCGATGAGCGCGTCGATCTGGTCGATCCAGACGCCTGTGCCCAAGACCCATTGGTATGGCGCGAAGGTCGTGGTATAATTGCGCTTGGGCAGAGGCGTCGTCTCACCGGGCTTGGCAAAGCTCAGGTCAGTGTAGCCGCCGCCCGGCTGCCGGCCGTTTTTCAGCATCTCCTGAATGAAGTGGACGCCGTTGGGATCGACGAGATCGATGCGTGATTTGCCCTCGACGTCGCGCCCTAAGAGGACGACGTTCACGCCGTCCGCCGTATCGATCCAGAAGTATCCCTTGCCGTCGTCATAGCGCAGGTCGCGCACGAGATCGGCGGCAATCTTCTTCGCTTCCGGCTCGCTCAAGAGGCCGGCTTGCTGCTGTTGGTAGATCTTTTCGAGCAAGCTGACGACGATCTGCGTCTCGTTCTTCAAGGATGTGTCGACATCCTGCAGAAGCTGCGTGCGATAGTTTTCCAGCTGCGTCTGCGCTTCCATGCGCAGCGTCTGTAGCCAAAGCGCGGTGATACAGATGACGGTGACAAGTGAAGTTCCGACCATAAGGATGATGAACTTCATGCGCAGCGACGACGAAGCAAAATGAAACATGCATACCCCTCCCATAACCACGATCCATCCATGGATGTTGCTACTGCGGCGATGTTTCTTCCGCGAATGAATGTAGAACGCGATTTTACCAATAAACCTTCTCAAAAAACAGACCTATGTCCCTTTATTTTTTTATGTGTTCGGCATGGAAATGTGAAATCCTTCCCATAACACGAAAGATAATTCTTTTCTAATGGGTGCATACTCCTGGCTGCACATAGATTTATAAAACCTATTGACAAAGTATGATATTGTGCTATAATAAGCCTAACCTATGAATCAGGTATGTTTTCTTGTATTGCGGGCAAGCCCGAGGAAAGAGGAGATTTTGATGAGCGACGAGAGAAAGTATAAGTTTGAAACCCTGCAGCTCCATGTCGGGCAGGAGGAAGCCGATCCGGCGACGGATTCACGTGCTGTGCCGATCTACCAGACGACGTCGTACGTGTTCCGCAATTCGCAGCATGCGGCGGATCGTTTCAGTTTGAAGGATGCGGGCAACATCTACGGCAGGCTCATGAATCCGACGCAGGACGTGCTCGAAAAACGCGTGGCGGCGCTTGAAGGCGGCGTCGCGGCGCTCGCCTTTGCCTCGGGTGCAGCGGCCGTGACGACAGCGCTGCAGGGACTCGTTCATGCGGGACAGCACATCGTCGCTGAGACGACGATCTACGGCGGCACCTACAATCTTCTTGCGCACACCTTCCCTGATTTCGGCATTGAGACGACGTTTGTCGATCCGGCGGGCGGCGCGGCGGCCTTCGAGGCGGCAATTCGGGAGAACACGCAGGTCATCTACATCGAGTCCATCGGCAATCCGAACGCGAACCTCGTCGACATCGAGGCGGTCGCCGCCGTCGCGCACAAGCACGGCATTCCGCTCGTCGTCGATTCGACGTTTGCGACGCCGTATCAGCTGCGTCCCATCGAGCACGGCGCGGACATCGTCGTTCACTCGGCGACGAAGTTCATCGGCGGACACGGCACGACGCTCGGCGGCATCGTCGTCGACAGCGGCAAGTTCGACTGGACGGCATCGGGGCGCTTCCCGTGGCTCGTCGAGCCGAACGCGAGCTACCATGGCCTTTCCTTCGCGAAGGACGTCGGCGCCGCCGCTTTCGCCGTCTATTTGCGTGCGCTCCTTCTGCGCGACACGGGCGCGGCGATCTCGCCGTTTAATGCGTTCCTCCTGCTGCAGGGCGTTGAGACGCTTTCCTTGCGCGTCGAGCGCCATGTGGAGAACGCCTTGAAGGTCGTCGACTATCTCGCGAAACATCCTCAGGTCGAGAAGGTCAACCATCCCTCGCTCGCCTCGCATCCTGATCATGCGCTCTACGAGCATTACTTCCCGCAGGGCGGCATCTCCATCTTCACCTTCGAGGTCAAGGGCGGCGGCAAAGCGGCGCAGAAGTTCATCGACCACCTCAAGGTATTCAGCCTGCTCGCCAATGTTGCCGACGTGAAGTCGCTCGTCATCCATCCGGCAAGCACGACGCACTCCCAGATGAACGAGGAGGAACTGAAAAAGAGCGGCATCGCGCCCGGCACGATCCGCCTTTCCATCGGCACGGAGCATATTGACGACATTCTCTACGATTTGGAGCAGGCATTCAAGGCGCTCTGATGAAAAGAAAATACGGCAGGGGCTTTTGCGAAGCCTCTGCCGTATTTTTTTGCAGTTTTTCTGTCAGCGCTGCAGCGCCCTGACCTTGGCGATCATGGCGTCGCGCTTCATCTTCTCTTCGCGCGCGCGCGCGACCGCCCGCGCCTTGAAGGCGGCAAGCTCCTCTTCATCCACCATCTCTACAGCGCCTTCCGTGCGGCGGCACGCGATGTAGAGGAGCGTGATCGTCAGCGCCGTCGCCGTGATCGCGATGAAGGAATGCGGATATCCCGTCGCTTCGACGAAGCGCGGCCCCAAGATCCAGAGAACGGCGACGGGTAGCCACGCGGCGAGCATCGTGAAGGCGAAGCCCAGCACGAACGTGTTCTTCATCTTCCCCGAGGAAAGCACGCGGATGGAATAGCCGAAATGGTGCAGCACCGCCATGACGACGTACTGACCGACGAAGAAGCCGATGATCGATATGACGACCCAAGCGGCCTGTGGTATCTCTCCCATGACAAAAGCCTCCCTGCATTATCTAATCGTCTTTTATTATACCATAAGAATTGGATTTTCCCAAGAGCTGAAAAAACTTTCCGTGTGCCGTTTGATTTTCTCTTCGATGATTTATGATATAATGGAAAAGCGGTTTTCTTTTTTCTGTATACGGAGGGAGGCATTTACAATGAAATTTGCGATGTTCGGCGCGGGCGGCACGGGCGGGGTGCTCGGCGGCTATCTCGCGCTCGCGGGGCACGATGTGACGTTGATTGCACGCGGCAGGCACTTGGAGGCTCTTCAGAAGGACGGTCTGACGATCGAGTCGGCGCATCGAGGCACGCTCCATATCAAGAACGTGAAGGCGCAGACGGCGGAGGCTTACGATGAAACGCCCGATGTGCTCTTCGTCTGCTGCAAGTACTACGCGCTTCCCGACGCCATCGCGTTCGCGAAGCGTGCGGCAGGCCCCGATACGCTCATCATCCCGATCTTGAACGTCTTCGGCACGGGCGAGGTCATGCAGAAGGATTTGCCGGGGTTGACCGTGCTCGACGGCTGCATCTACATCTTCGGCAATCTCAAGGCGCCGGGCGTATTGGAGCAGCCGCAGAAGATCCTGCGCGTGATCTTCGGTTTCCGTCCCGATCAGGCGAAGTGCTTGGAGGAGAGGGCGAAGGCGCTCGAAAAGCTCCTGCAGGATGCCGACATTCGCGGACACTACAGCCTCGACATCCGCCGCGATGCGCTGACGAAGTTCGGCTTCGTCTCGCCGATGGGCGCGGCAGGGCTTTATCACGATGCGACGAGCGAGGCGTTTCAGAAGGAAGGCGCGGTGCGTGACACGTATCTCGGCCTGATCCGTGAGGTCGAGGCGCTCGGCAAGGCGATGGGGATTGTCTTCGAGAAGGATCTCGTGGCAACGGGCATTGCCTTCATCGATGCGTTCGAGCCGGGACTCAAGACGAGTATGCAGCGCGATGTGGAAAAGGGAGGACTTTCCGAGTTCGACGGACTCGTGAACCGCATCGTCGCTCTCGGCGAACGCTATCATGTGCCCGTGCCGCTCTACAAGAAGATCAGCGACTGGGGCAAGGCGAAGGGAATCCGATAAAAATATAGCGGTAGTGTCCTTGAGGGGAACTCAAGGCGTAAAGCTGAAAGGACGGGAAGAGCTATGAAAATCATCGTTGCGATTGATTCCTTCAAGGGAAGCCTTTCTTCCTTGAAGGCGGGAGAGATGGCAGCCGATGCTGCACGCGAGGTGTTTCCCGAGGCCGAGGTGGAGGTATTTCCGCTGGCAGACGGCGGCGAGGGCACGGTCGATGCGCTTGTCGAGGGACTTTCAGGCGAGGTCGTGCGCCTCGCTGTCACGGGTCCTTTGGAAAAGCCCGTCGAGAGCCGCTTCGGCTTCCTGCCCGCGACGCATACGGCGGTCATCGAAATGGCAGATGCGGCAGGATTGCCGCTCGTGCCCGAAGGCGAGCGCGATCCGCGCCGCACGACGACGTACGGACTCGGCGAACTCATGCTCGCCGCCATCGATCGCGGCTGCCGTGACTTCATCATCGGCATCGGCGGCAGTGCGACGAATGACTGCGGACTCGGCATGCTCACGGCGCTCGGCGCACGCTTTTTCGATGCGGAGGGAAAGGCTGTGGGAAGGACGGGCGGCGATGTTGCCGCTGTGCGGCGCATTGATCTTGCGGGGCTTCATCCTGCGCTCAAGGAGTGCTGCATTCACGTCGCCTGCGACGTGACGAATCCGCTCTATGGCCCCTTGGGCTGCTCGCATGTCTACGGCCCACAGAAAGGAGCGACGCCTGAGATCGTCGAGGAAATGGATGCGGCGATCCGGGCTTTCGCCGGATTGGCGGAAAGGGAACTTGGCATCGAGGGTGCACAGGTGCCCGGCGCGGGAGCGGCGGGCGGGCTCGGCTTTGCTTTTCACTCGTTTCTCAAGGCGGAGTTGAAGCCTGGTATCACGCTCGTGCTCGACGCTTTGGGCATAGAGAAGGCGCTCGCGGACGCAGACATCCTCCTGACGGGAGAGGGGCGCATGGATCGGCAGACCGCGATGGGAAAGGCGCCGGTCGGCGTCGCCAAGCTCGCCAAGATGAAGAGTCCGAAGCTCAAGGCGATTGCGCTGTGCGGCTGCGCGCTCGCCGATGCCGAGGCGGTGAACGAAGAAGGCATTGATGCCTACTTCCCGATTCTCCACCTGCCGATGACGGTCGCAGAAGCGATGGAGGAAGAAACGACGTGCCGCAATCTCAGGCAGACCGTGCGGCAGGCGCTTCTGCTCTATCGGGCGGCGCAAGGATAGCAAAGCCTGTCGGATATAAAAGAAAAGCCGCTGCGCGAGGCGCAGCGGCGAAGATTCTGGTGCTCATGGAGGGACTCGAACCCCCGACTTCCACCATGTGAGGGTGACACTCTAACCAACTGAGTTACATGAGCAGTATTGGGTTGAACATAAAATGTATTATACACGATTTTTTGTCCTTTGACTAGCCCTGAAAAGTAAAAAAATCGCCGTTATGCACATTTTTTTGTGGATAAAAAAGGTGGCCCTGTGGATAAACCTTGAAATGCGCTCAATCATTCACTGGTTATCCACAGGGAGTTGGGGGGAATTTGTGGAGAAGCAATGAATTGGTTGTTTTCGCCTAAATGAAAACAAATGTGGGAGATATGTCTGGAGTTGTGAGATGCAAGAGATGGAGGTGAGGCGTGATGGGCAGTTTGGAGAAGAAGGTCGAGCTTTTTTGCGAGGTCTTTCCCAAACTCAGCGACTTTGAGAAGGAGGATTGGGAAGAAAATTTTCTCGTGGAATTTACGCACGATTCGACCTCCATCGAGGGAAACACCCTGACCTTGATTGAAACGAAGATGATTCTTGCCGACAAGATTGTTCCGACGGAAACGACACTGCGCGAATTGGATGAAGTGCGCGGCCACGCAGAAGCGTGGCAGTTTGTCAAGGATTGCGTGAAGCGGCACGTTCCTCTGACGGAAGGCATCATCAAGGACATTCATGAAAGAGTCGTTCCCGCGCGGGGCATCGGCGGCATTTATCGCAATATTCCCGTGCATATCCGCGGTGCGCGTCATGTGCCGCCGAATCCGCGCAAGGTGTGGGAGGCGATGAAGGATTTCGCCTATCGCATGGAGCATGACGATTTTGCCGATCCGCTCGAAAAGGCGGCATGGCTTCATGCGGAGTTTGTCAGGATGCATCCGTTTCAAGATGGAAATGGGCGGACGGCGCGCCTTCTTATGAACTATCATTTGCTGGCGCAGGGTTTTCCACCGACTTCCATCAAGTTGAAGAACCGAGGCGCGTATTTCGCTGCTTTGGAAGAGTATTCCGTGGGCGGGCGTCTTACGTCGTTCTTGCAGTTGCTGCAGCAGAATATGGAGAGGGAATTGGAGGCGTTCTTTACGATGTATTCCCTGCACATGGACGTGCCGGAGTTGCAGAGGAAGAGGCCGGAACTGGCGGCTTTGGCGATGTCCTATAGAGAACAGGAGACTGCGAAGTATTGACGGAACGGCTTTTCGGAAGAAGTGTAAAAAAAGTTTGGGTGTGAATAAGAAAATGGCTCAAAAATTTTATGCCGTGCGTGCGGGACGTGCGACGGGAATCTTTCTTACATGGGAGGAATGCCGCGCGCAGGTAGAAGGCTTTCGCGGCGCACGCTACAAGAGCTTTCCGACGGAGGCAGAAGCCCGCGCCTGGCTTACGGCGGCGCAGCCTTTGTCGGCGCTCTTCGATGAAGCGGAAGCCGCGCCGACGCGCCGTGCGCCCGTGCGCAAAAAAAGCGCCGCAATGGGCGGCAGAGCGAATGAAGCGGCGGACGACGCATCTCTCTGCCATGTCTATACGGACGGCTCGTGCCTTCGGAATCCGAACGGGCCGGGCGGCTGGGCGGTCTGCATCGTGCGTCCGGGCGAGGAGATGGAGACGCTTTCGGGCGGCAATCCTTCGACGACGAACAACCGCATGGAGATGACGGCGGCGATCGAGGCGCTGCGTCATTTGCCCAAGCGAGAGCCGATCGTGCTGTCGACGGACAGCCAGTATCTGAAGAACGGCATCACGAAGTGGATCTTCAGTTGGAAGCGGCGCGGCTGGAAGAAAGCGGACGGGACTCCCGTCCTCAATCAGGAGCTTTGGCAGGAACTCGATGGCCTGATTGCCGGGCGAAGCATCATTTTCCGCTGGGTCAAGGGTCATGCGGGGCATAAGTACAATGAGATCTGCGACATGTTGGCAAAAAGAGAAGCACAAGCCTTTTTATGAAGGTTTGTGCTTCTCTTTTTGCCTACTGCCGCTCCAGCGTCGATTCGCCATAATCGTTGACGGTCACGGAGCCTTTGACGAAGACGAGGGCGGCGAGCAGGAAGACTTCGTAGATTTCGAGGGCGAAGGCGGCGGCGATGATTTCGAGACCGAACGGTTCGCGTGCGAGGATGCGAGGGTCGCCGTCGAAGAACGCGAGGCAGCCGATGAAGGCGAGCGTGAGCGCGAGCGGCACGCCCGCGAGCCAGCCGCTTCTGCCGATGTCGTGCAGACGCTGTGTGACGATGCCGATGGGCAGGATGGCGGCGAGGGCGCAGGAGACCGATGTGCCGTAGAGAGCGACGAGATTGCCGAGGGGCTGCGGCAGGCGCTCCGCCGTTTCCAGCACGACGAAGACGAGCAGCGAGACGAAGAAGAGGAGGAAGAGCAGGCGCAGTAAGAAGCGCTTGCGGTTCATGCGCCCCTTGAGTTGGAGCATGCGCAGGAAGAACGGATAGTCCTCCTTGGGGCGCTCCGCGATATAGGGGTGTAAATCAGCGGCGCTCTCGGGTGAGCCGGAAGCATTGCTCGAAAACTCTCCTTCGGCAAAGATCAGATAGACGTGCAGGAGGATGAGCAGGGCGAGTGCCGCGCCCCCATAGGGCAGGGCGCTCTTGAGCAGCAGATGATCGGGAGCGACGCCCAAAAGCGGCGGCAGGCCAAGGAAGAGGAGCAGTGTACGACCCTCTTCGGCGAGCGCGAGGATAATGAGCGGGCAGATGACGGCGATGAGCCATGCTGTATCGCCGTAGCCGAGGTCATGCCAGCGCCGCATGGCCGCGCGCAAGAATACGATCAGCAGAAGTGCAAGAGGCACGCTGATGAGGAGGATGGCGGCGAAAGCGGCCGCGAGCGAGATGTTTTCCGACGGCATGGGGCGGCCTGCGCCGAGCCATGAGAGGACGGCAGCCGTCACACCCGTGACGAGCGCGGCGAGGCCTGCCGCCGCGACGAGACTGCCGACGAGGTGCAGGACGAAGAGCTTTTGCCCCATGCGGCCTTCGGGCGAGAGCCATTTTTCGAAAAGCCCCTGCAGGAAGCCGCCGCGCGGCGGCGGCTTCACCTCTTCTTCCAATTCGGCTGCCATCTCACTGCGCTTTTCCTCGTCTGCGAGCAATTCCTGCAAGAGTTCGGCGGCGCTCTGACGCGGCCGCGTTTCGCCGATCGGCGGCGTTCTTTCCTCGATGCCGTCTTTGGCTGCCTGTGTCTGTCTTTCTGCCGATATCTCTGTCGTGTCAAGGTTGTTCGTGTCGGTTCGCCCGCCTAGTCTGTCCAGCCTGTCCAGCTCGTCTATATCCTCAGAGCCATCGCTGTCGTCTGTCGGTGGTTCTTTCGCTTTTTTCGAAGGGTGCAGCATTTCTTCGAGCGCCGCTTCACTCGAAAAGCTCTCGCGTCTCAGGCGTTCCAGGATGCTTTCCGTGTCTTCTGCTGCCTTGCCTGTTTTTGCCATCGGTCATGTCTCTCCTTCGATTCATATCGTTCTCCTGCTTGATTCCTTCAAAATGCGGTCGTAGATGTAGCCTTCGCGCACGCCCGAGTCGCTGTAGGCGATGGAAGAAAGTGCGAAGCGTTCGGTGAGGAGACCGGCGATGACGAGGCCGGGCAGGAGCGTGTGCATGCGGTCGGGAACGGTGCGCATGAGATGCACGGCGTCATCTTCTGTGAGATGGCGATCGCGCAGGAAGCGCGCGAGCAGCGCATCGATTGCCGCGCGTGTGATCGTCCGGCCGTCCGAGGCAGAAAAGAGAGCGGCAGAGAGCGCCGCTGCGCCCTTGAAAGTGCCGCCGATGCCGCAGGCGGGAAGCCCCTGGAGTCCTGTGAAATCTGCGGCGGCATCGAGGATGCGTGCGGCGTCCGTGCGCATCTTCGCGACTTCCTCGCGAGACGGCAGGAGCTCTTTCGTGAATTTCGTGTGCAGGTAGAGAGAGCCGACGGGAAGGCTCGTCTTGCGCACGATTTTTTGCGCCTTGTAGTGAACCATCTCCGTGCTTGCGCCGCCGATGTCGAAGAGCAGTCCTTCTTCAGC